>JANNJZ010000337.1:0-40620 GCA_031396065.1 Pyrinomonadaceae bacterium
ACCGCGGGCTAGGAATCCGTCGCCGAATAATATTTGTGCAAAGTCGCCGTCCGAACCAGCACGGTTTAGTTTGATAAGCCATCCAGTCGTCCAGACTCTAACCTTGCCCGAAACTCACGCTCCTGCTTCAGGGCGCGCAAGTCAGTCATTAACTCTCTCGCCGTTTGATAACGAGCCGCTCTTTTCTTTTGCAGTGCCTTACTAACGATGCGCTCCAATTCCCCCGGCACGTCAGGCGCGTATCGAGACAACGGTTTCGGTTCGTCGCCCAGGATCGCTACCAGGGTGTCGGCGACACTTTTGCGCGCGAACACTTCTCTTCCGGTAACCATTTCATAGATTACGCAGCCCAAACTCCAAACATCGGTGCGCTCGTCCGTCTCTTGCCCGCGGGCTTGTTCGGGCGACATGTATCCAGGCGTTCCCATCACCATGCCCGTACTGGTTTGAACGAGGGTGCGCGTGTCTGCTTCGCCGCCCGTCGTGGAAGCAACAAACTCTTCCGTCAGCTTGGCGATCCCAAAGTCCAATACTTTAACAATCCCGTCGCGCCTAAGCATGATGTTTTCCGGCTTGATATCGCGGTGAACTATGCCCGCATCATGGGCGGCTGAGAGGGCGGAGGCTGTTTGCTGCCCCACATCCAGAATCTCATCGAGTTTTAGGGGATCGCCCTTCAGTCTGACGCGCAGCGTTTCGCCGTCGATGTGTTCCGAGGCAATGAAATTTTCGCCGCCTTCTACTCCGATTTCATAGATGGTCATAATGTTCGGATGGTTGAGGGCTGAAGCAGCCCGGGCCTCCTGCTGGAAGCGGCGCAACCTGTCCCTGTTGTTGGTGTACTCCGCGGCCAGGGTCTTGAGCGCGACTTTACGACCCAGCTTCGTATCTTCGGCCAGGAACACTTCTCCCATGCCGCCTCGGCCGAGAGAAGCGATTACAGCATAGCGTTTTGCAGGTTGAACCTCTCCAGGTACGGTCGCCGCCTCGCTGACAGCGCCGTCCGTTTTCTTTTGTTCAGAGGTCGGTGCCATACCCAAAAACTGCCGCACTTCCCTCACGAACTTGCCCCAGGACGGCGCGCCTTCAAGTAGCAAATGATTTCGACCCTCCAGCGGAACAAAACGCGCACCCGGAATTTTTGAAGCGAGCAAACGGCCTTCCTCGAATGGCACGCCTGCTTCGTCTTTGCAATGCAAAACCAGCGTGGGAACAGCTACTTGCGGCAGTAGATCCTCCACGTCGATTTTGCCCATTTCATTCAGGAGTTTGACCGCATTCTCGGGTGAGGTAGAAACCCGCTGGAGATCATTGAACGACTGGGCCTGCGTGGGCGTCGCATCGGGAGCGTAGAGTGAGGTCCAGAGCTGCCTGAAAGCTGGATTGTCTTTGCCCCATCCTAACCTCACGAGCGTCAGCTGGGCCTGCCTTTGCTCGATTTCTTCCGGAGAATCGCGCTTGGCCCAGCCTCGCGCATAGGCCCCGTAGAGAATCAGGTGCGAAACCTTCTCCGGATATCGAACTGCATACGCAATCGCGACTGCGCCACCCTGGGAGATACCCAATAATGGAAACCGATCCACTCCGGCCGCTTCGACCACCGCTTCGAGGTCCTCAACAAAGGCGTCGAAGGAGAGGTTAGCCACGTTCCAATCAGACAGCCCATTGCCACGTTCGTCGTAACGAATAAAGGTGTGATCACGAGACGCTTCGGCCAGCAGGTGGCGCCAGATAGGACTGTCCCAATCGTACTCGAGATGACTAAGCCAATTCGCAGCCTTGACCAGCGGTGGACCATTACCCACAGTGGCGTAGGCAATGCGGACTCCATCATCGGTGGTGCAAAACTTGATCAGTTGTTCCATTTCAAAAGAGAACCCCAGGCATGTGAACGAAGCCTAAGGTTGAGAATCAATGAAGCCGGGCGTAGACAGGGTACGTTCGGAAAAGCTAAAAGCCCCAACCGGCTCCAAAGGCCGCCGCTGGCAGTTTGAAAATTCGACGGGATTCTATCCGACTTGGCAAACGAGATGGAAGGTCTGGGGTTGCTGGCCGAGTCCGGGCCGCCTAAGGACGACATCGGTTTCAGCATGGGTTATAGAAGCGAGCGCTGTGAATACACCCTTTCGTTTAGACGTGGGCACCGCCCAACGGTGCGGTGTGGATGACACCATGCACGAAAATAACTACGGTTAATCATTTACCTGCTTCGTTTCATCCACACCGGTGATGCCTGTGATGAGGGCTTTCTTCATGCTGGTGACCAACTTAACTACGTTCGTTTAGAGGTGGGCACCGCCCACCGGTGCCGCGCGGTGACACCATTCACGTAATAATCACACGTTAATTATTGATCCGTTCGTATCGTCCACGCCGCAGCGGTGGACGGTGACCACCTCTAAACGAACGGATTGTTTTTTATCTGCACGTTTTCATCCACGCCGTGCCGGTGGGCGGTGCCCACCTCTAAACGAACGTAGTTGGGGTAGTCGCCTCTTGCTCTGTTAAAGGCCGACTAACGGAAGACCGAAAAAATTCTTGCCAACACCGGTCTTTATGTCTAATAGATGCGCTTGCGTTTCTGCAACTTTAGTCGACGTGGTGAGTTTACTTAACGACCGACGCGTTTTGGTAATCAGGAAGGAGTCGAAGTGATGAACCGAATGTGGCTGTTTCTTATTGCCGTGGTAGCAATGATGCTTTTCTGCGGCTCTGCTTTGGCGCAAAGATCGGGGCCTGAGTTTCGCCGGCCCCTGGCTTGCGAGCCGCTGGAACCCCGAACAAAGCTCGAAGATCTTGAATCGAGATATGAACGAGTGGTTACTAAAGGCTTTACCCGATATACCACATTAATCGTACGCGATGTCGAGATCCGCCTGGACGCACTCGAGATGAAGGATACGGCCAACTCGACCCGGGCCCTCGGATTTGTAATCGCGCTCAGAGAATTGGGTGAAAAGCCGCGCGAGAACAGATCGTTTATCGACTATGAAGAGATTGATCGGCTAATCAAGGGTATGGAGTCGGTTTCTAAAGTAAACGAAACCATGAGCAAGCTCGCGAGTTTTGAAGCGCGCTACCGAACCCTGGGGGACCTGGAGGTTCTGGTTTTCCGGCAGACGCGCAGCGGGACAGCCGCATCACTGTCGACCGGCATCTGCGACCGCGTGACGGCGTTAATGACACTCGATGACCTCGACAAATTAAGAGGGTACCTGATTGAGGCAAAAGGGCGGCTCGATGAGATCAAATGAAGCCCGAGGTGTCCGCTACAAACAAAAGCGATCCACGAAATAGACGAAAGTTCACTAAGAGAAACTAGCCCGCGGTAGCGGCCGACAGCATAAAGCCTGGGGTGGAGCGCAGCGGAACCCCAGGATCCGCAGAAATCAGAATCCCAGCCCGCGGAGTGGGCGACAGTCCATAAATCACGGCAAGGGCTGTCGCCCGCTCCGCGGGCTGGGATTACGCTGGGCTATTAACCTGGGGTTCCGCTGCGCTCCACTCCAGGGCGGGGTCCCCGGCCAAGCATCTCGGCTGGGGTGCGAGACTTTACGCTGCCACCCGCTTCGCGGGTTAGAGCATTTAAGGCGCTACTGCCGCAGTCTTTTCCTTTTCCTGCGTCTCAGACATGTAGTAACCCTGCCGCGAGCTAACTTCTAGTTTGCGCAACTTTCCTTTAGCGTCAGGCGCCTTCACCCGCACTTCCAAGTTGTGCAGTCGACCGTCATCTTTCTCGTCCTCAGCCAGGGCGAAGCCAAGGCTGTAACGCGCGGTTAAGTTGCCGATGATTTTGCTGAGGCCGGTGGCAAAGTCCTGGGCGCGCCTGACCTTCAGCGCCTCGCCGCCCGTTTGTTCGGCCAGTCGTTTCGATGCGCCATAAACACTGATACCCAATGAGCCGGCTATCGGTTTGGCGATGGGCATTAACAATTTGAAGAGCGTTCTCATCTCAGCAGTCAGGGAATTAAAGATGCCATTTGAGCGGATGAGCAGCTCCTGGGCAGCGACGCGGTCTTCGAAAAAGATCGGGTTAATACCATCCGACACATAAACAATCGCCAGTTGTGAATTTGGCCGCTCCTGTTTCGCTTTGCGCGTGGTGTCTTTTACAGCGGCGGCAAGATCGTAGATGCCCCCAATTTCAACTTGCACATCGCCCTTCTTGTTCGTGCGTTTTACATCAACCGAGCCGTCTTTGCGGGTGGTGCGAGTTACGACTGAACCGTTCTTGCCTTTGTTCACTTCGACCTCAACCACGTCTCTATCATCCTTGAGCTTGTCCTCGACCGTCCGCTCTCGTTCTGAGCCATCAGCTTTCTGTTTGCTATCAGAGGACGCCTTCTTCTCAGACGAGTCTGATCCCAAGGTCACGCTGCTGCCACGGTCGGCTTCACTCGTTGGATTTGTCTTCACACTGCTGCCATCGCCCGGGTCCGGATCCACGTCGACGAATAGAGGGGCCTTCGACAATGCTGCGACTAATTCCTGAGGGCTGTGGGTAAAGCCGCTGAGCCAAAGGCGCTTTTCATTTTCGCCGTTGATGTCCATGGCGAGGATGGCGACTTCGTCCTGTGGGGAAAGTTTGGCCAGTTCATCGGCGACAATTTTGAGAACTTCCGGTCGCTTCAAGTATCGGCCGGCGCCGTCCTCTCGCAGATCCAATACTAAGACAAGTGCAAGTGGCTTGCGGGCCTGACCCTCGCGAGTGAAGTAGGAAATCGTGCGCGGGTTTCCATCGTCAAAGATTTCAAAGTGTTCGGGCTTGAGATCTGAAATGGGAACGCCGGTGCGCTTGTCTTTTACCAGCGCGTCCATAAAAACAACGCGAGTATTGACCCTGATCGTTTCAGCCACTTCCTGGGCCGAAACCCTGGCCGCAGATGTAGGTAGTACGGCTATTAATGCGGCGAGGATCATGATTGCTAAGCCGCTTCGTTTGATTCTGTGAATGGCTGAGGGCATATTCGAATTCATCGGAGTGACTCCATTGATGGTTGGCCAGGTTAATGTCAGAACCACCTGCGTTAGGCAGATAGCCGGGCCACCCGCTTACGCAGGCGGTTCTGACAAAGCCGGGCCACCCGCTTACGCAGGCGGTTCTGACAGTGCAGTCTATTGGTCGTCGGTTGTGGCTTCTGCCGTGATGGCTTGGCCCATGTTATCGGGGTCCTTGAGGAGAGTAGCCAAGGTTCGTGGTGATACCGTCACTTGAACCACGCAGCCTTCGCGCTGGTCCAGGGTCACAACCAGGATGTTGAACTTCTCGTTAGCTTCACGCAGGTAAACGTGAGTCTGTGACTCATCCCTTGAGGTCACCTGGATCAGTGGGCTCCAACTGCCCAGCGCCGCGTTCATCGAAAACTTAAAGTTTGCAACATTCCCTTTGGAACTGAAGTCCTGGTCCTCAAAATAAGCAACCTGCACGCTCCCGGCTTCGGCTATCTGCTGTTTTACTCCACCGGCAAGGCGCGCGACCGTGGTCGCGGTCTTGATGCCGGCGCGGGCCAGAAAGGGAATGCTCTTGTGCTTGACTCCGTAGAATCGTTCGACGACTTTCACGGCGGCGTTGAAATCTTCGCCCTTGGCCAGCGCGAGAGTACTCAGACTGCGGCAGAGCGGCGCAACACCCGCGAGCGCCAGTAACAGGAATGCGATGGCTATCGGTTTCTTCATCGTGGTAGTCCTTAGTTTGGTTCGGGTCGAACTCGATTCGGCGCTCCCTCGGCCGCCGGCTTAGGCAGGCGGCTCTGACAGAAATCAATTCTTGCGCTTTGGTTTCGATTCGATACCCAGGTCGGGAATTCCAAACTGCCCCTCGAGCGCCGACAATTTGTCGAGATCAATGTTACCGATGATGTTGACTACCGTAATCTCCTTGGGACCAGAGGCCAGCACGGCTAGTCCGCTAATCTGAGTGGGGCTCGACATCAAGTAGACTGCGACGCTGCCGTCCTTCTTGCTTTGGATGTTGACGATTTTGTTCCAGGCGCTGTTGCTGAGTTGCGACCGAATTGATTCAAGGTCGGCCACGGAATATTCGCCTTCCTTCTCAAACTCAAAGCTCTTGACGTAGATTCCCTTGAGTCCATTGATTATGTCTTTCACCTTCTGATCATCGGGACCTTTGCCAAGGAATTTCCCGGTGATTTGGATCAGACGTTCGTCGAAATTCAGGTCTACCGTTTCACTGGCTTTGGACATCAGCCCGTCGAGCTGCTTGGTTTCAATCCTGGGATTTTGCGCCAGGGAATTGGCCGCAGCGCCGAGAACCAAGAGACTGGCAAGCGCGATACTCTTCAGTGATTTGTGGAAAAGTGATTTCATAAGTACTCCGTTCATCCTATCTTGTGTTGGTTGTGGGTCTGGTTTTCGGAATTTATCTCTTGCGCCTTCTTCTGCGCGAAACTCAATTTTGAACTGGCAACGCGGAGCGCAATCATCAACTGTTCTTTGGCTATCTCCGCCTCTCTACGTTCCGCGGCAGTAAGTTCGGGAGTATTAACCTTCGGCCGTCGGCTCACGACCAGTTCGTGAGAAAGCGATTTACCGTTAACGCGATGAGGAATCTGCTTCTCCCCGAGCCGAGGTTCCGGCAATGGAGTCACGGGACCGTCACCTTCGTTGGGCTGTGTGACGGCTGCTTGATCACCGCCGCTCGTTGTCACAGGCTTCTTTTCGACAGTAGAGACTTGGCCAGTTTGCGTTCTTTGTAATCCGAACCAGAGTCCAATGCCGAGCAGCATAACTGCGATAGTCGCGGCGATGGCTAAGAGACGGGGTGAGACAGCGTGGTTGCGATACGGCGCTACCCCGGCGGGAATATCCAAAGGCCGCGGTTGATAACGTAGAGTGCCAAGCACCTGCTCAAGTTCCTGAATATCCGGATCCGGTTCGCCCGTTTTGTCCCATAAGTAGTCTTCCTTCATAAAGCCTCCTCAAAGCCGAGCTTCCCACGCAAGAGTTTCATTCCCCGATGTAGATTTACGCGCACTGAAGCAGCTGTAAGCCCGGTGCGGTCGGCGATTTCAGGTCCCGTCATCCCTTCGACCAGGCGCAGCACCAAGGTCTCGCGGTAGGCGTCGGGAAGTGAGCGAATAATCTCAAGAATCTCCGCTGCCTTTGGTCCACTTGGGTCACTGCTTCTTAAATCCTCGGTGACTTCCACTGTCTCCCGCGACCTGCGGTGAAAATCCATCGCTCGATTGCGAGCTATCATTGCTATCCACGGCCCAAATGCTCCGGAATCGCGCAAGGTATGCAGCTTCTTCAGCGCGTGGAGGAAAATCTCCTGAACTGTATCTTCCACTTCGCTCCGCGGCATTCGCGCCAGCAGGATTCCGTGCACCAGCGGGGCGTAAAGATGGTATAGGCGCCCATACATGTCTCGATCGCCGGCCAACACAGCCCTGACCATCACTGCCTCTTGAGAGGTGTCTCGCGCGGCGTCAGGCGCGCGCGTGGTGCTTGGTTGAGCGGCGGGAGATGTTCCTGATCCGGTCATGAGCAGCAAGTCCGCTGTAGCTTCGAGTTCATACATTGCGATGTCTCATCCGGGTCCCTGCGATCTGCCTGGGTTCTATCTGACACCGGTTAAGACGGGAATGGAGGGGAGAGTGTTAACAGATGAAATGTCCGAGGCGGCTTGGTTTACCTCGACGCGCGCAAGGCGGAACGCCTTTAACCAACCGTTTTGTTCCGCGGCTATGCCGCCTGATGTGCGGGAGGTCTATGACCTCCCGCGCGGCACCCATATTTCCTTGGGGGCTCCGCCCCATAATCAGGGCATAGCCCCAAACCCTCGGGCGCACAAGTCCGCTTTCTAAACAAACTGTTGTTAGTGGTGCGCTATCTGGAACAAAGCCTCGGCACTGTCACAGTTTATTGATAGTGGGTGCACTACGAGGATGCTCTTCTGAAGTTAACCTCTTCATCTCTTCCGTTGAGGATAAGAGCTTTGTCCGCCAAATGAAAATCGTCGAGACGATAAGCGTTATCGTGCAGGCGATGCCGCCTTCGATGCCGAAGTCTCCGCCGGTTAACCATGCCGGTCCCCAGTCAGTGCCGTGCAATAACGAATGCTGGACCAGCGATTTTCCACTGACTGGCAGGCCGAAAAGTGATCCCAACGCCCAGTTCCAGGCCCAGTGGATTCCCAGAGGAAGCCACAAACTTCGGGTGCGCAGATAGGCTACCGCAAACCACACTCCAGCAATTACCAGGTTTAGAAAGGGAAGACCGGTGCTGAAATTGGGGTTCGAGAAATGTAGCCCCGCGAAAGCCATTGACGTGATAACAATGCCAAGGCCAGCCAAGCCGGCGCGCGTCATTGTTTGCAATGGATACCCGCGTGCAAATGCTTCTTCCGCAAGGGCAGCAATGATGAACAGCACCGCCGAGAAAACCAGAGCCCTGAATACCTGGCCCAACTCGCCCCGCGCGAAGGTGGTAAAGCTGAGCCCGCCACCCGCAGTTGCGATACCGGTTGCCAGAGCCAGCGAAGCCAGCCCGATAGCTGAACCAATTAGGAGATCGCGCAACCAGCCCTCATGGAACCATAAGCCCAATGCTCGCCAAGGCAAGCCCTCGAGCCAGCGCGTACAGATAAGGCCTGCTACCACTGCCGCTATCAACAAAACCAGACGAAAAAGCAGGCTCTCGAGGTAGCTGCCCAGCCGCGGGCTCGGTATTACCTGGAGCACGATTGCATAGACGACGCGAGCCCCCGCAGTGAGGAGAAAGAGTAGGAAAAAATAGACAAGGCCGAAGATAAGTAATCGCCAACCGCTGCGCAGCCGGCCGACTGGGTTGATCAAGATCTCTGGTATTTGCATTCGGTAATAGGTGCTGGAGAGCGGAATAGGACAATTCTTGCGCGGGCATTCTAGACCAGGGAAGCGATAAGTCCTATAGGTCGGACAGGTCCTGTTGGGCCGATATGTCCTATAGGTCTTATTAGACTTCTGCTAAACTTTCGCTCACTTCTTCATGAGAAATCAGCAGCAAAACCCTCTGGGACATAGCCTGCCCAAACTGGCTCGGCGGCGCCGGATCTTAATATGGGCACTCGGACTAATAGTGTTCCTGCTCCTTTCAGTTATCGTCTCGCAACAGTTGTGGCTGTGGACCATCGTGCCAACCGATTCAGCTTCCGACACGCTACTTCTCTACGCGCTGTCTACGCTTAACTTCGTTGCCTTTGTAATTTTCTCCTTTATTTTCGTGAGAAATCTGCTGAAGTTGCGTCGTGAGAGACGCGAACGCCAGCTGGGATCGAAAATCAAAACACGGCTGCTCGTCTATTTCATCGCCATTAGTTTTCTGCCAATTATCGCGATGGCTACTTTTTCCTATTTGTTTCTGAATCGATCGCTGGAGAAGTGGTTTGGACGTTTGCCGGCACGAGTTGTTAACGAGGTCCACCGCGAGGCTGTCAACGCTCAGACGCGCAACCTGCACGAAACCGCGGCGTTACTTGCATCCGTCCTACATCCTTTGTCGGACACTGAAAGGCAACAAACTCTCGATCGCGTGGTGGGGAGTGGCCAATTATCGGCGGCTCAGGTCGTTGACGCTAACGGGCGGGTGTTGGCCCGGAGTGTCGGGGTCGGCCGGCTGACGCCGGCGGAGGTTTCCGGTTTAGACGTCCTGCTCGAGGAGGCCCGAAGTCTTCATGGACCAGATAATAGTTTGGCGGACGGCAAAGATTTCGAACTGGTCGTGGCGCCGCTATCTGACGCTGGAGCGGCAAGTGTTCAGACGCCAGACGGGCAACCGTCGGCAGGGCAGCAACTGATAGTTGTGCCGGTGCGTCGAGCGACCAGCGACTTAAGTGACACGATTGTCGGCTCTGAAGATGAATATCGAAAACTGGTGGAGCGGCAGCGTCGAGTCCGTTTACTCGGTCTATCAACGCTCGGTCTAATGACCCTCATGTTGCTGTTCGCTTCGAGTTGGGTGGCAATTTATCTAGCGCGGGGTATCTCCACGCCGATCAAGGCACTGGCGGAGGCTTCCAAAGAAATTGCCCGGGGCAACTTGTCTCATCGGGTCACCACTATTGCCGAAGATGAACTTGCCTTGCTAGCCGACTCGTTTAATCAGATGACCACCCAACTAGAGGACAACCGCACCAGCATTGAAGCCGGCTCGGCTGCGCTTCGTGAGAAGAATCTGACGTTGGAGGAGCGTCGCGATTACATAGAAACCGTACTTGAGTCGCTTTCGACCGGAGTGGTCTCGCTCGATGAGAACGATTGTGTCACCACCATAAACGCCGCAGCCTCGCGGATGTTGAAACTGAAGCCGACTCCGACTGGAGCACAAAAACTCGAAAGCCTGATTGGCACGGAAGATTGGATCATCATGAATCGCCTCCTCATGCGGGCGCGGCGTACCGGGCAATCCGCGGAGCAGGCACAACTGGCAGGCATCAATCCGGGTGTTAGCGATGGCAGTGTTGATGCTGCGGGCCTGCCAGTGGCGTTAACCGCCACCGCCCTGCGATCTTCGTCAGCACAGAAACCCGGGGTGGTGTTGGTGTTGGAAGATTTATCGGAGTTGCTCCTGGCCCAACGAGCAGCCGCCTGGAGCGAAGTTGCCAGGCGCATGGCCCACGAGATTAAGAACCCATTGACGCCCATTCAACTTTCAGCCGAACGCATAGCGAAGAATTACCGCAGGGTAGTCTCGAATGGCCGCCAGAATGGAACCAATGGACACCAGGACAGAAGGGAGCGAACCAGCGAGGAAATTCATGTGACCGAGGTCATTGATGAATGTACCGAGACCATAGCCCGCGAGGTGGCCGGGTTGAAAGCTATGGTTGACGAGTTTTCGCGGTTTGCGCGGTTACCATTGGCGCGGCCGGAAGTCGCAGACCTGAATGAAGTGATTCGCCACGCCGTGGCCCTCTACGATGGGCGGCTCGATGGCGTAAAAATCGAAACCAAACTCGATTCAAATCTGGCCGCGGCGATGTTGGATCCTGAACAGCTACGCCGGGTGTTTGTAAATCTTATCGATAATGCCCGGAACGCACTGGCAAACCTCGATGGCGAGCGAACGATTCACATTTCCACTAGTTTTGATCCGGCCCGGAGTCTTCTGATTGCTGAAGTCTCCGATAATGGTAGAGGGATTTTGCCCGCTGATTTCAAACGCCTGTTCCAGCCGTATTTCTCAACCGGAGGCAGCGGCACCGGCCTTGGCCTGGCCATCGTTCAGCGGATAATTCTGGAGCATGGAGGACGTATCCGGGCCGAAGCCAATCATGATCGAGGCGCTCGATTCGTAATTGAACTGGCGACGATAAGCGCGTAAAGCAAAGGCGACGGCAGGGACAAGAAGATAATAGGATTTACCAGGTCGGATTGGACCTATTCGCTTTCCCGCATACTGATTATGGACTCAATACTCATAGTTGACGACGAACCCGGCATTCGCGACTCGCTGCGCGGCGTGATGGAGGATGAAGGTTTCAGCGCCGATGCCGTCTCTACCGGCGAGGAATGTCTCGATGCCGTGGCCAAACGTGCTTACGGTTGCATTTTGCTCGACGTTTGGTTGCCGGGAATCGATGGGCTTGAGACTCTGCGGCAATTACGTGCAGCCGGATCGGAAGCTGCGGTTGTGATCATCTCCGGTCATGGAAATGTGGAGACTGCGGTCCGGGCCACTAAACTCGGCGCTTTCGATTTTATCGAGAAACCTCTTTCGATCGAAAAGACGTTGCTGACGGTTCGCAACGCTTTGCGACAACAGCGACTTGAATTGATCAACGCCGAAATGTCGGCAGAGCTGGCAAAGGAATACACGATGGTGGGTGAATCCGTTGCCATGCGGGCGCTCAGGAAACAGATCTCGGTCGTTGCACCGTCTGACGGACGCGTACTCATCTACGGCGAGTCGGGTACGGGCAAGGAATTTGTCGCCCACGCAATTCACTCTAAGTCGCGGCGAGCAGGCGCGCCGTTCGTCGAAGTCAATTCGGCGGCCATACCGGAAGAACTGATCGAATCCGAACTCTTTGGCCACGTGAAGGGGTCTTTTACCGGAGCGACGGCGGCAAAAAAAGGCAAGTTTGAGCTGGCGGATGGCGCTACGCTCTTCCTGGATGAGATTGGAGATATGAGTTCAAACGTGCAGGCAAAAGTTTTGCGCGTGCTCGAAGAACAGAGGTTTGAACCAGTGGGCAGCGTTAATTCGGTGAAAGTTGATGTCAGGGTAATCGCCGCCACCAACAAGCGACTTGATGTCGAAATGGAACAGGGAAAGTTCAGGCCCGACCTCTTCTACCGGCTCAACGTCATTCCGTTTGAATTACCACCGCTGCGGGATCGTCTCGAAGATGTGCCTTTACTAGTTTCACACTTTAATCAGCACTTTTCTCGGGCGTACGGCAAGATACCCAAAGAATTTGCGACTGAAGCGATCGAAGAGCTGCAGAACTATTCCTGGCCGGGAAACGTTCGAGAGTTAAGGAATACGATCGAACGAGTTGTAATCATGAACCCCGGGATTAAGGTGACGGCAGGCGATTTACCACCGCATGGGAAAGACGAGGCTCCCGCCGCCTCGTTTAGATTCCCGTCCTTCAAAGAAGCTACCGATGCATATCACCGCGAATTCATCCAAAGGAAACTTGACGAAGCTGAGGGCAACGTCTCGCGAGCTGCGGAGTTGATGGGGGTTGACCGCAGCCACCTGTACCGGCGAATGCGGGCCCTGGGTATTCCAGGACGCAGCGAGCGCACAACGGTTTCTTAGTTTACGTACATTTGACAGCGATCTGCGGCACATCCTTCCGTGTGGTAAGATTCCCAGCCGAGGTAAGCATGAGCACTAAAATAAAGGCCACCATCGAAGATCTGTACCGAGTACCGGGTAAGGCCGAGATTGTCGATGGAGAAATAGTCCTTATGTCTCCCACTGGAGCAGCGCCCAGCTATGCAGCGGCGGAAATCTTTGTGAGTCTGCGCGAACATTGTCGTAAGACAAAGATCGGGCTGGCTGTGACTGACAATGCGGCTTTCAGAGTTGATTTACCAAACCGCGGCTCATTTAGTCCCGACGTGGCTTATCACTTAGGCAAGTGGACAGGAATGAAGTTTTTTGATGGAGCTCCTGTCTTCGCAGTCGAAGTAAGGAGCGAAGGCGACTACGGTCCCTCAGCCGAGGCTGCAATGGTGAGGAAGCGACGTGACTACCTTGCCGCTGGTACCGTGGTGGTTTGGGACATAGATTTGTTAAGCGCCGATGTAGTCAAAGTGTATCGAGTGGTCGAGCCGGACAAGCCAACCATTTATCGTCGTGGGGACATCGCAGAAGCTGAACCCGGTGTGCCAGAGTGGTCAATGTCAGTGGACGATCTCTTTAACGAAGCGTTCTAGTTCGGTTTCTGACGAGGTTGAAGTTGAAATGGATTTTACGACAAAAGAATTATTGAAGCGCTACGCAAAACTGGCCATTGGTCAGCCGTTTTCTCCGGTTTTGCTCAACATATTGGTGACCTCAGTATGTGACATGCGTTGTACGCACTGCTTTTTCACTGAGGAACTTGATGACCGACCGCGCAAGAAGCTGCAGATGAAGACGCATGAGATTGAAAAGATCTCGGAGACGCTCGGTGGCAGTCTCGGCGTTTTGATTCTGGCCGGTGGTGAGCCATTCACGCGCAAGGACCTCCCGGAAATCGCGCGGGCGTTTTACCAGAACAATAAGCTCGAATCGATTTACCTCATGTCGAATGGACAGATTCAAAAACGAATCTTCCCAGACATCGTGCGCATTCTCGAGGAATGTCCGGAGTTGAATGTTACCGTGGCGCTCGGCATCGACGGGATTAAGGGACCACACGAGAAGATTCGCCAAAAGCCGGGCTCATGGGACATAGCCATCGATACTGCTCGGCAGCTGCAAACGATTAAGAAGGAGTATCCGAAACTCGATGTGCAGACGTGCACCTGTTTCATGAACTCCAATCAGGACACGATCTTTGAGTGGTACGACTTCTTGAAGTATGACCTGCGGCCCGACAAAGTAAACTTCAACTACATTCGGCCGCCCTCAGCCGATCCGGTGGAGCTCGACATCGATCATTCGCGGTATGCAAAGCTGGCGGCCATGATTGACGACGACTCGCGTCACGCGGCAATCAAGAATAACTATGGCGGCAAGCAGGGCTTCTTTAAGGCCGCGATCGATATTTACATGCACGGCTTGATTGCCAAGACTCAGGAAACGCAGAAGGCCCAGATGAAGTGTTACGCGGGAACTGCCGGCGGCGTAATCTACGATGAGGGCACCGTCTCCTCTTGTGAGAACCTCGACCCGATTGGGAACCTGAGAGATTTCGATTGGAACTTCCAGAAGCTTTGGCTGTCGCCGGCAATGAAGGAACGGCGAAAGAAAGCATTGGACGGATGTTTCTGCACGCACGAGTCGAATAGTTACTATCCCTCGCTGCCGTTCAATCCGGGTCACTTGATCCAGATCAAAAAGCTGGAGAGAGAAATGAAGAAGGCGCGGAAGAACGTCGAGGATCTGGCACAGGAGGAGGGGCTCCCGATCAGAGTCTAGTTTAAACTCTTGCCAGTAGTAAGGAGAAAGAATGGAATCTGCATCCCACCATGCACCAGAGGCGATTAAGTCAATATTCATTAGCTGGTCGAAATCGAGGAGCTTTCGAGTATCTTTAGCTTTACAAGTCTTACTCCGTGATCTTTTTGTTCAGTCTGTAAGAGTGCAGATGTCTGAAGACGTGGGGATTGGTCAGCCCGTTCTAGAAACTCTGAACAAGATGTTAAGGGATGCAGATCTCGTTGTTCTTTGCATGACCTCCGAGAACTGGCTTGAGCCGTGGATCTTTTACGAGGCTGGCGTAGTATTCGGGAAGGCCGATAGGGCAATTAAGGTATGTCCCTATATCGTCGACTTGAATAAGAAGCGAGGGGAACTGTCTGAGCCGTTGTGGCAATTTAGGGCAGTGAAGGCGAGCCGAGAGGGCACTTTCCAGCTAGTTCAGATGATCAATGAGAGCCTCGGAGGCCTCTACACCGAGCCGCAGCTTATCAGGGTGTTCGAGCCCTCGTGGCCGGTGTTGGAGAAAGTTATTAAGGCGAACCAACCTCCGCCAGATCCGCCTGACCCTAGTTTGTGTGTCGCAGACCACTCGACGGTCAAGATTTGCATAGAGGGGCATCGAGATCACCTTGCGTTGAGTCTTAGTGAATGTGTGGATAAGGCATTGGGAACTGTTCGCTCGGGCACGTATGACCACGAGCAAATGATAGATCTCATTTGGACTGAGATTGAAGCAAGCAAGGAAAGGTACAGGAACACAAATAGCATACTCGTGGGTAACGTTGCCGACTTCTTCGCAGATAACTACAGCGAGGAGGACCTGCGTCAAGTGGTTAAATCCATGGAAGGCGAGCTACCAACGTCACCAGATGGATGGGAGTCGCACATGGCAAAAGATAGATTGGTGGCTCGTGCGCGAACGGCTCTTCGGGAAGCTTTTAAACGTTTTCATTTGATACTCTCGATTAGGTTGGAAAGGTGTTTGGGCGGAGAAGGGGGCTAACTTGGGCTTCGACTTTTTTAACTATGTCTCAGCGTATTCCTAAAATCTTGATTATTTCGTCTGACACCGGCGGTGGTCATCGCTCGGCGGCGGCGGCGATCGTGGCGGGAGTGCAGAAGTTTTTCGATGGCCAGTCGTACGCAGTGCGCGTCGTCAAGGCAGTTGAAGAGTCACACTCGATCACCGCAAAGCTGGTGAGTGTCTACAACTGGACTTTGCGAAACCGGCAACACTGGATGAAGTATCTTTACTGGTTCATCAACAGGTTTCGACCGGAGACGCGAGAGTTCTTTCATAAACGCTGCATCGGCTACGTAACTGAAATCTTTGAACGTTGGTGCCCGCATGTGGTGGTTAGTGTTCATCCCCTTACTCAACACATCTTTGCCCGGGTCCTGAAAGAATTGAACCTTTCCGACCGGATTCCACTGGTGTCTGTAGTAACGGATCCGTATTACGGGTTTTGGAAGGGATGGGCTTGTGACGATGTAACGCTTTACCTCGTTGCGAGTGACGAGGCGAGGCAGCAGTTGATCGACTATGGTATTGCGCCCCATCGAATCAAGATCTCCGGGATGCCGGTTCATCCGAAGTTTGCGTATCCGGGTGAACAAACCGCGCAGGCAGCCCGCCGAGCACTCGGTTTGGACCCGGAAAAATTCACGGTGTTCGTGAATGCAGGCTGGGAAGGCGGCGGTAATATCCCGCAGATTTTCCGCGAGCTGGTCCGTGGGGAGCTTGAAGTACAAGCGATTTTTCTGGCCGGTCGAAATGAGGAACTCCGGGCTGATGCAGAGTCGTTGGCGAAGAGTGCGTCATTCCCGGTCAAGGTGATCGGCTATTCGGAACATGTGGAACAGTTGATGGGCGCAGCGAACGTGATGATCTCAAAGCTTGGGGGCCTGACCACGTTTGAAGCTTTTGCCTGCCGCCTGCCGATTATTGCTGATGGAATTACTGCTCCCATGCCACAGGAAGCGGGCGCGGCGAGTCTGATAGTCAAACGTGGCGCCGGGGTGCTGTTGCAACATGCCACTGACATTGTTCCCGTAATTCGCCGCATGGTTGAAGACACCGCGCATTACTCTGCGATGCGAGCCGCCACAATTGGGTTAGCAATTCCCAATGCGACCAGGCAAATTGTTGAAGAGATTGCGGCGCTGATTCCAGCTTCGACCGAAGTTGCCGAACCGATTATTTTGCCTGAGGCAATGTCCGCTTGATTAGATTGTAGTGGCGTCATTCCGTGGCGCCCCAGTTCCGCGGAAGCAGGTCGCCCATTAAGCAATGCCCCAAATAGAATACTGCAAAGGCTAGCTCGTTGACTGTTGGCCGTTTTCAGAGTTTAATTTCGCGGCAATAAATTAAGTTCCAGATTCAAGTTTGAGTTTCGCGGATTTGAGATCTGAGTTGTAGGGCTCGGATCAAGATGGCGATCCGCCCGCTAACGCAGGTGGTTCTGACAGAGCAGACGATCCGCCCGCTAACGCCGGCGGTTTAGGACAAGGGAGTTTTGCGCGCTTGCGCCGGACGCAGCGGGCTTCTTAGGAGACGAATCAGACAGTGAGCCTATTGCTTGAAGGTAAACGCGCGTTTATAAGCGGCGGAACGCGCGGCATTGGCGCAGCGATGTGCGAAGTCTTTGCGCGAGAAGGCGCGGACGTGGTTTTCAACTATCACAGCCGGGACGATCTCGCTGACGGGATTCGCGCAAAGATTGAGGCCTATGGCCGGCGCGCGCTTAGTTTTAAAATTTCCGTGACTGACCGGCTCGGCTTGAAGCGAATCACCCGTGAAATCGTGGATAAGTGGGGCGGGATCGACATACTCGTCAACAATGCGGCCATCAACCGTGGCGATAATTTCGCTACCACAACCGATCGGGCGTGGGACGAGGTGATCAATACCAACGTGGGTAGCCTTTTCGCGGTAACAAAGCCTATCTACAAACAGATGATCCGACAGCGGAAGGGAAGTATCCTCAACATCACTTCAATCGGTGCACTCAGGGCTTTGCCGACAGCGGTTCACTATGCGACGTCTAAGGCGGCGATGATCGGATTCACCAAGTGTCTCGCTCGCGAAGCCGGCACCTTTGGCGTGAAAGTCAATGCAATCGCAGCCGGAATCTTCGACACTGAGTTGGCACAGGCGCTCCCCGAACGCCTGCTGCAAATGCATCACTTCTGGGCCTCCGCCGGCAGAGCCGGTCGACCCGAAGAACTCGCGGAGTATGCTGCCTTCATGGTCAGCGATCGCAATAGCTTTATGAATGGTGAAGTTGTGATCGTCGATGGCGGCGCGATTACCTAACCTGCGGTTTTGATTTCCTAATCGAGCTAACCAACCTAGTGTTCATGCGGAGTTCACAACTTTGTCAGGCTGTCTTGCGTATAAGCAAGCATGAATAAAGAAAAATGGCCGGAGTTGGTGAACATCAACGGAGGAGGCTCTATGCCGAGACGTCTATATTTCATAGGTGGTTTGGTTTTGCTTGTCGTCGTGCTCGTGGTTGGCGTCATGGTGACTTACTCAAACATCAAATTTGCCCAGGAAGGAACGGTGCAGGTGGTAACCAAGTGGGGCGCAATCGAGCGCATCTACACTCCATCTGACGGGTGGTTCACGACGATTGCGCCGGGACGCAAGAGCTACGATGTCAACATCAAGTCGTTTACCGAGACCGCGCAAGTACGCGTAACGAGTAAAGACAACGCGGCCTTACAGGTGGAGATTTCCCTGACTGCTTATACTGACCCCACGAAGGTAGCGGAGTATGTTCGCAAGTATGGTTTCTCGGAAGAGGAGCGACACCGCCGCCGCAACGAGATTCTGAAGGGAATCGTGCAAACGGAGGCGCGCAATTCTTTCGCGGATTACGGAGCTTACGAGATTTACGCCAATCAGGAGCAGATTCAAAAGCGGATCCTGGATACGTTGCGCCCGCAACTCGGCACTCAACTCCTCCTGGTCACTGAGTCTGTGCAGATCGGCAATCCTGATTTCCTGGACGACCGGGTCGAAGCAGCCGCTTCCGGCGTGGTCGCCAATGAGAAACAAAAGCAGGCTGAAGAAGCGAGACTCGAAGCCGCGAAGGTTGCGGCTCAGACCAAGCAGATCGAAGCCCAGACCTTTGCTAATCCGGCACTGTTGGAAATCAAGAAGCTGGAATTGCAGCTGGAGATCGAACGCGCACGCGCCGATGGCATTAAGAATCACCAGGGAGCGCTGACTATCATGTATGGTCAATCAGGGGTTCAATTGCAAATCCCGGCTGGAAGGTAGCGAGGGATTAGTTGTAGGGGTGGCACTCCGTGGCCACCCCTCGTTGCGCTTGCGACGTGTTTAAGTGGAACCGTGGCTACCCATCTAGTTGCGTTAGCGATTTCTTTCAAAGTTGGACGAACCGGAACGAGGGGTGGCCACGGAGTGCCGCCCCTACAATCAGGCGCCCGGAGTTAGACTCCGGCGATACTCTTCGATCTCCCTTCGCCTTTCCTTGCCTAGTTTTTCCAGGCCCGCCAGCCATCCCTCTCGGTACGGCATCAGCGCATCCCGCAAAGTCTCCGCTACCGCCAAATTGCGGAACCATTTCTTGTCGGCCGGCACGATGAACCATGGCGCATGTTTAGTGGAACAGCGGTTCAACGCTTCCTCATAGGCCGCCGTGTAATCGTCCCAGTGCTCGCGCTCTTTCCAGTCGCCGACAGATAGCTTCCATGACTTAGTCGAATCCTTTTCACGTTCGCGGAGCCGCTGCTCTTGCTCATCTCTGCTGATATGGAGATAGAACTTGAGGATGATGGTAGCGGAATCCGCCAGCAATCGTTCGAAGGTATTGATGTGTTGATAACGCGAGCGCCATACCTGCTTCGCCACGAGCTGATGGACTCTCACCACCAGTACATCCTCATAATGCGAGCGATTGAAGATTTGGATATGTCCCGCGGCGGGCGTCTTGGAGTGCACTCGCCAGAGGAAATCGTGGGCGAGTTCTTCTCCCGTAGGAATCTTAAAAGAAGCTACTGCGCAGCCTTGGGAATCCAACGGCCCGGCCACATGGCGGATCGTGCCATCCTTACCGCTGGTATCGCGTCCTTGCAAGACGACAAGTACGCTCTGCTGTCGCACCGCAAAAAGAAGTTCTTGCAGTTCCACCAATTCTTCAATCAGACGTTCGGTCTTCTTCTCTGCGTCCTTGCGTTTTAATCCTGCGTCTTCTCCTGGATCAAAATCCTTCAGCTTGATTTTGTGCCCGGCTATTACGCGGTTTGCATATCCCATAGTGTTGTCCCTCAAAGAGAGGCTTAACGAGGCGTCCAGAGGAATGAGTTGATAAGTGTCGGCGTCAAAAAGCTAAGACTATTTTATCGGAGTCGCCCAATCCCCCATTAGCAGTCTCTGAGGAACTTGCTTGAAACTATACCGGGCCGATGTAGGATCGCGATCAAATACCCAAACCGCATCGAACCGGTCCTCGGGCCAGTTCTGCGGCACTCCCGTTTTGTAACCCAGTATATGGTTGGCAATCTGCGGAATGTACTCTCGCTGCCAGCAAATAAGTACCACACCGGTGCAGGAGAAAGCTTCCTCTACCATGCTTTCCACCTCAAACCTCGGAAAGTGAGCGTTGATTCTAATTGCCAACTTCTCAGCTAAGGGAATGATTGTCTCCAGCGGGCGTTTGCTCCCCTTACGCTTTAGAGGTTTGGATGCATAAAGAAACTGCGGCGCGGTGATAGAGCGATCTTGGAAACTGCCGTTTGCAGGAGCAAAGAAACTCGCTAAGGCGCCTGCTCTTTGCCACCCGCGCGCCGACAGTGACTCTTTCTCGCGCGTCCCATCCAGCGTCACGCCATAAGGAGCACCGTCGGTCGCCGGCTTCTCAGCGTGGCGTATTAACATAATTTTTGTTGCCTGTCGAAGCGCGTTGGTCATCCTGTTTCTTCTCCGATTGCTCTATCCCTGGCACATCACTTAGCGGTGTATATGTGGTTTCCCGAGAACTAGTGACTATTATTGGTTTCATGCAACACCGGCAAGCGCCGGAGTCTGATCAGGTTCGGCACGTCATTAAGCAGCGGAATCCAATTCGCTAAACCACAGCTATTCATTGAGTGATGATTCTTCAATTGCGGCAAGTCGCTTCTCCAGGTGTCGAAGCGTTCGTTGCATCTCACCCAGCCTTCTAAACGCGGCGGTCGAACGTAGCCAATCTCTATTATCAAAAGCCGGAATACCTGAAATAACTTTTCCTGCGGGCACGTCGTGGCTGGTGGCACTCTTGGCGGTTAGCACCACGTCGTCACCGATCGTCAGATGGCCGGCAACTCCGGCCTGTCCCGCCAGGATTACGCGATTACCAATATGAGAACTTCCAGCCAGACCAACCTGAGCGCAGAGTAGGGTGTTTTCCCCGACTGTGCAGGAGTGGCCGATCTGCACGAGGTTATCTATCTTCGTGCCGCGTCCAATCCGTGACTCTCCCACGGACGCCCGATCTATGGTGGTTCCAGCTCCAATCTCAACG
Source organism: Pyrinomonadaceae bacterium (assembly GCA_031396065.1). Classification (GTDB taxonomy): domain Bacteria; phylum Acidobacteriota; class Blastocatellia; order Pyrinomonadales; family Pyrinomonadaceae; genus PSRF01. Next base: position 21,117 of record JANNJZ010000337.1, read on the forward strand.
TCGTCCTCAATCACCACTCGGCCCGTTTGCGGAATCTTCAGCCACCTGCGTTCCTCGTCTTTGGCGTAACCAAAACCGTCGCAGCCGACAACCACGTTGTTGTGGATAACCACCCGCTCCCCAAGTTGCGAGCGTTCGCGAATAGCCGAGCCGGAGTGGATGACAGAGTCCTTTCCCACGTTGACGTTTTCGTAAATCGTCACGTTGGGATGAATCCGCACGCCTTCGGCAATCTCGCTCGATGGACCAATCACCGAGCAGGCCCCAATCCAGACATTCGCCGCAATCTTTGCTGAAGGATCGATGACCGCAGACGCGTGGATGAAGGCTGGATGCGCAGGTTCTGGATGAAACAATCTGAGCGCCCGCGTGTAGGCCAGGTAAGGATTCTTTGCCCTTAGGATTGGCAGTTCACGATCGATCCGGGCATCTTCCGCCAGGTAAATCGCGGACGCTTGAGTTGAACTTACCTTGGGCGTGTAACGGGGGTTCGCCAGGAAAGTAATCTGTCCGGGACCTGCATCGTCGAGTCCGGCGGCACCGGTGATCTCGATGTCCGACAAGTCTCCTTCAACGCGAGTCGAAGTCAAGGATGCGAGTTCTGAAAGTTTCATGATCGAAGTTTAGCGTAAGTGTAACCGAAGCCGTCAGCTTCCTGTACCGGCTCCTATATGGAGTGCGGTGACCTGTCACCGCTTTGGCCCGTCGCGACCTGTCGCGACTTCGATTCGCATGTGGCTACCATCGGACTACGGCGCCGGGCCGCCGAAGACCAAAGCGCTGACAGGTCACCGCACTCCAAAAGACGGACCGCAAGCTCACGGATCGCGCGCAGTCTACATTATCGATACCGGATCTATCTCGACGTTTATTGACCGCAGATTCACTTTTCGTTCGTTAAGCGCCTTGAGCGCGCCATCAATTATCTTGCGCAGTTGGCGACGGTTACGGCACTTGATTAGCAACTGCACCCGGTATTCTCCCTTCAGCCTCGCCAGCGGAGCTGGTGCCGGGCCTAAGATCCGGGCGGAGCGTTCAGGGTTCGCTCGATCCAATTCTTTTCTCAGTTCCACGGCTTCAGCTCTTACGCGTTCAATGTCGGCGCCGTGGACCAAGAGGGAGGCGAGCGCCACAAACGGCGGGTAGGTATGATTCTGACGATGACGAATCTCTTCCTGATAGAAACCGGAATAGTCTTGCGCGCTCGCGTGTCTTAGGGCGTAGTGATACGGATGATACGTCTGGATCAAAACTTTACCTGGGCGATCGCCCCGCCCCGCCCGCCCAGCCACCTGGGTTAATAACTGAAAGGTACGCTCGGCTGATCGGAAGTCGGGCAACGCCAGACCTGCATCCACTGAAACCACCCCGACCAGCGTGACATTCGGGAAGTCGTGTCCCTTGGCCAGTATTTGCGTACCGACCAACATGTCGATCCTACCCTCGCTGAAATCCATTAGCGATCTATCAAATGTGCCGCGACGCGAGGTGGTATCGCGGTCAACTCTGGCAATACGAAGTGTTGGAAAAAGATCGGCTAGCATCATCTCAATCTGCTCCGTTCCCTCGCCGACGTAGTAAATATACTTACCTTCGCAGCTGGGACACTTTTGCGGGGCCGCTTCGCGATGATCGCAGTAGTGGCAGATGATTACGGCTTCGCTTCGATGGTAGGTCAGGGTCACATCACAATTCGGACACTGAATGCTCTCCCCGCATGACCGGCAAAGGACAAAGCTCGAATAGCCTCGCCGGTTCAGAAGGATTATCGATTGCTCGCCTTTTTCGTGGGTTTCCTGAATCGACTTGAGCAACTCATCGGAAAACACTTTTGGTTTTCGGTTGCGGGAAAATACCTCGCGCATGTCGATAATCTCGGCGACAGCCATGGGCCGGTTGCCTAGACGATCCGGTAGTTCAATATAGCGATACTTTCCAATAGCCGCGTTATGGAACGTTTCCAGCGAAGGAGTGGCGGATCCGAGGATGACCACGGCTGATTCTTTTTGGGCGCGCACAATTGCGGTATCCCGCGCGTTGTAGTGAGGCGAATCCTGTTGCCGGTAGGTTGATTCGTGTTCTTCGTCAACGATGACCAGACCAAGATCTCTTGTCGGCGCAAACACCGCCGAACGGGTGCCAATGACGATACGCGCCTCACCATTTCTTACGCGCGTCCATTCATCGAAGCGTTCCCCGCGTGAAAGAGACGAATGGAAAATGGCAACTTTGTCGCCGAAGTGCATGCGTAGGCGACGAGAGAAGACTGGCGTTAGTGCAATTTCCGGCACCATCATCAAGGCCGAACGCCCGAGTCCCATGGCCACGCGCATTGCGCGAATGTAGACCTCGGTCTTCCCGCTTCCGGTGACTCCATGCAGCAGGAAAGGCGCGTAAGCATGGGCCCGCAACGGCTGGTCAAGTTCTGTGAGGACGCTCTCCTGGGCCGGGGTTAACACGTAGTCCTCAGGTTGCTCAAACCTGGCGTGACCGAGCGGATCCCGTCGTTGTCGTTCCTCGTAGACATCGACAATGTTTCGTTTTTGCAAAGTGGAGACGGCCGAACTGCCTGCACCCGCCGCTGCCAGCAATTCGGAAAGAGCGAGCGACTCTCGAGCTTTGAGTGCTGCAATTACTCTTTCCTGGCCAGCGGTGAATTTGCGTCCGTCGGCAGACACGGGGACAACCAATGCGCCCTCGATTGGCTGGACCAGCCGAACGCGTCGTTGATACTTTGCCCGGACGAACTCGCTCGCCGGGCGGTGTAACGTTTCGACCAAACCATCACGTTCCAATTCTCGCGCCAGTCTGGTCGCCTGCGACTCTCCAAACTGATTTGAAACTACGGCCAGGGCCACCTCGCCGGATTCGATCAGCGATTGAAGCAACTGTTGGCGAAGAGGTTGAGCGGTACGCGCAGCTGCCTCGTGGAACTCGGCGCGCCCCTTTGGGGTGATCGAGAGGAATCTCTCGATCATTGGACTGATGCCGGGGGGCAGCGCTGCCTTGATCACTTCCCCCCACGGACCTAGGTAGTATTCGGAAACCCAGCGTGTTAGTTCGAGAAGTTCCGGTGTGACGAGCGGCGTCACGTCGAGTAGTTCCTTCGCTTCCTTAACGTCAGATTCCTGGAGGTTCGTCCTTGGGTCCAAAGCAGCGCTCAAAGCCACGATGTAGCCAGTGACGAATTTCCGACCAAACGGAACCACGATCCGCGACCCCGCTTGGGCGAGGTGACGTACTGAAACCGGGAGTCGGTAGGTAAAGGTCGATGAAACGTGAACAGGAACAGCTACATCCGCAAACACGGGTGCGGCTCCGTCCGTGGGCTCATTGCTCTCTATATTAGTCGTATTGGTTGAATCTTCGTGGGAAGATCCCAAGCGTTGTTGCACAGTTCAGAAGGTAGCGCGAAATTGGAATTTGCCAAAGCGGAAGGAAGCGGGCGCGTTAATTCTCTCGTCGTGGAGTCGTCTCAAGATAGTCGCGGACCTTCTTAAGGTCCTGCCAGGTTTCCTGTTTCTTGGACGGATCGCGCAACAAATAGGCTGGATGGAAAGTTGGCATCACCTTTACCCCATGATAGTCCTGAAACTGGCCGCGAACCCTGGTGATACCTTGCTTGATATCGAGAAGATTCCGCATCGCAGTATTTCCAAGTACGACGATGACCTCAGGCTGCACGGCAGCAATCTCACGAAGCAGGAAGGGCTTGCACATCGATGCTTCCTCAGCCGTTGGAGGCCGGTTGCCGGGTGGGCGACACCGATTGACGTTGCCAATTAGAACGTCTTCTCGCTTGAACCCGATCGCCTCGATAATTTTTGTCAGTAGCTGGCCCGCCCGTCCTACGAAAGGTCGCGCCTGCGCATCCTCGTCCGCGCCTGGTGCTTCACCGACGAACATCAGGCGGGCGCGACGATTACCCTCCGTATGGACGATGTTGGTCCGTCGCTCGTGAAGTGGGCATCGGGTACAGTTGCCTATGTCGGACCATATCTGCTCAAAACTTTCGGACGACTTTTCAATGACTGGCGCCCGAGCCACCAAGTCGCCGAATAAATTGTCCTGCGGTAGCGAAGGGATGACAGAGGTTTGCCTTGTGTCGGAGCTACTTGCAGTCGCGGCTGCGGCGCCAATTGCTCCTTCGCCACGGTAGGGGTGGGATAAGTCGGACGTGTGAATCTCCTTCAGTTCAGCCACGGTAGCGGTGTCCTGGGAGCTGGTAAATTGAGATTCCGTGTCCACATTCGTCACCCCCAATTCATGCAGGTATCTGAGTTGTTCGCGAGTGTCTTCTATGATTGAGGTCAACTCAGGAATCGAAGAATCAGTGGGCATATGGCGTTCGCAACCTATGTTGAAAATTGGAGGTGATGACTATGCTTTTCTTGGCCGGCTGAGACGGGGCCGCGCTGACGCTGGGGCATTTTCCCGCGCCCGAAGCCTCACAACTTCATCCAGAATGACATTGGCGACATTAGTTTTCGGCATTATGGGCACATGAATCGGTGCTTTCCGGTCGTGGCCAATAATTGTGACTTCATTCGTCTCGGTGTCAAAACCGACGCCCGCCCGGGTCACGTCGTTTGCAACAACTGCGTCGAGATTCTTGGTTTGCAGTTTTTGGCGAGCATTGGCAATGAGATTCTCGGTCTCCGCAGCAAAGCCAATAACCAGTAGACCATCATGTTTTGCGGCTGCGACTCCGCGGAGTATATCGGGAGTACGCTCAAGCTCGAGCGTGAGCGACGACAGAGTCTTTTTGATTTTCTGAGGAGAAATCCTGGCGGGTCGATAATCTGCCACGGCCGCGGTTCCTATGAAAACAGAGGCACTTGAAAGCACTCTCTGGACTTCTCGCTGCATCGCTTCGGCTGAATAGGCTCTGACCACTGAAACGTCCGCAGGCGCAGGCGAAGTGGTGGCTCCTGCTATGACAGAGACGCGAGCACCGCGCAGCTTCGCTGCCTCGGCAATCGCGAACCCCATGCGGCCGGACGAATTATTAGAAAGAAACCTGACCGGATCTATCGCCTCACGAGTTGCGCCAACCGTGATTAGCAGGTGCTCACCAGATAGGTCCTGGACAACTCCCTTTCCGTCCTTTCGCAAGATGTCCAATGCGGCCGCCACAATTCTTTCCGGCTCACTTAGTCGCCCTGGCCCGACGGTACCGCAAGCCATCTCGCCTTCATCGGGATCAACTACGTATACGCCATCAGCACGAAGCTGCTTCAGGTTCCGCAGGGTTGCCGGATGGTGCCACATTGAAGTATTCATTGCTGGCGCAATCAAAATTGGTGCGGTGGAGGCGAGGTAGGTTGAAGTTATGAAGTCGTCGGCAATGCCGTTGGCAAATTTTCCGATGATGTTGGCCGTAGCCGGAGCGACCACGAACAGATCCACAGTCTGTGAGAACGTGATGTGGGCGATTGGATCGGGGTTGTCGGAAGCGTAGTCGTCGACGACAACATGATTACCGGAAAGGGCCCGAAATGTGAGCGGTTGTACGAACTCACAGGCTCGTTTTGTCATCGCCACTCTAACGCTGCAGCCGGCACGCTGTAGGCCGCGGAGCACCTCAGCAGCCTTGTACGCGGCGATGCCCCCGCTAATTCCAAGCGCGATTTTTTTTCCGGTAAATGAGTCTTCGAAGGGGTTTGCGACCATACGACTTTGCCTAATTTTAGATTAAATGTAACATTGCTGAAACGACGACGCAACGCAGTTTCTCATGCAGCCTGTTACAATTCGGCGCAATTCTGCCAACGAGATTTCGGCTACTTCAATGTAGGGGTGAGAGCGAATTCATGGTTGACTCACGATTTATTCGCAGCTGTTTCCTGGCTCTGTTTTTCATAGCAGGCTTCGCTGCGGTTGATGCCGCTGCTGCTCAAACCGGAGGCGACGAAGACCAGTTTGGCCCAGTAGTCCGTGCCTATCTGGGCTACCTCCGAAATGAGCAGGGCGTAGTAGATGATCGCGTTAGTCGAAACGAAGTAAACATTGTCTACTATCGCAGGAATTCGAACCGAATCAGGGCCTTGCGCCAATCTGCGATGCGTATTGCACAAGAAACACAAAACGACTACCTGCCCGAGCTGGAAGCGGTCGCTAGCGATGAATTGCGTCTTTTATTTGAGCGTCCTCCCCGTTCCGGATCGCTGCGGGTAGGCGATGTCTTGCAGTCTACATTTAGGTATGTGGGGGTGGTTCGCACCGGCGAGCCCTTCTACATTTTTGCGCGGCTCGATCCGTATGAGCAAGCAGAGCTGATCGAGCGGACAAGTCGCAGTTCGGATAATGATCGATCTCCCGCGTCGGTCGCTCCCATCTCAGGAGACCGAGCCTTTACCCGCGCGCGTCGAGTAAATACGCCCTAGAATTGTGCGGCAACGATTGGATGTCTGTGTCGTTGAGAAGTTTATTACAGGGGTCGACTCGTTCAACAAACGTTGTGTGCGACCCGAGCATCGATCCAGCAGTCAAAGCACAGAATATTGGGAACTTACTGCCAAAGATGGTAGAAAAAGCCTGGACTGATGGGCCTTCAAGGTGTTATCTTCCCCGCGAATACAAAAAAGCACGGTTTTGTAGCAAAGCTAGATAAATGGCTGTTGACAGGGCAGCTTCATTCGTGTAAAACAGCCGTGAGTTATTCGCCTTTATAGACGGCATTTGGTCTATAGACGTTCACAATAAAATCTTGCACCGCTTGAAGAGGTGGAGTTGGTTATTAAGCCTAACACCTCTTAAAAATTTTGGCCGCCGCGGCACGCAATCAAGAATTTGTTTCAAAATACGGGAGGAAAGTTAATGATCAGCAAAACTTGGAGCCGCAAACCTATAGCGGCTTGTGTGGCAGTTGCCGTTTTGAGTGTTTACTCAATGGTAGTGTTGGCGTCGCCCACAGCAAAGGCCTCATCGGGAGAGTTGTCGGTCTCCGGCCAGGTTACCATCAACGGTGAAAAAGTAGTTTCTGGCACGGTGTTTTCGGACAGCTTGATCGCTACCTCCGAGAAGAGCAGCGCCACTGTGAATCTTAGCAAGTTGGGCCGTGTTGAACTGGCTCCAAACTCGGGCTTGAAATTGTCCTTTACAGACAACTCTGTGATGGGCCTGCTTGAGAATGGTAGCGCTAATGTTTCAACCTTGGCCGGAAACTCTGTGAACTTCACGACCAAAGACGGTGTTGTGATGGTTGATGGCAGCCAGACAACTTCGTTCACTGTGAAGGTAGTCAATGGAGTTACTTCGCTGACGACTCATTCAGGCGTTGCTGAGCTACGCGCTGGTAGTACTGTTAAGCATGTAGCTGCCGGTGAGAGCGCCACAGCAGGCACACCGCAAGGTGGGTCTGGTGATGACGATGATGATCTTTCGAGCGGTGAGATGTTTGCACTGTTGGCGTTGGGTGCCGGTGCGGTTGCGGCTATCCTCTGGGCAACAATGCACGGGAATGACATCAACGTTGGCGGTAGTGCCGTCGTGGTCAGCCCCTCGAAATAACTCATCGGTTGCGGAGTTCAACAAATACTGTAACGCCGCTCTTAAGCGTTGCGGTCAACTAATTATGTATAACCTTGCGGGTCACGCGACGAGATGTCGCGATTGACCCGCAAGGTTTTGCAATCTAGAGACCACTCTTTCGGTTACTTTAAGGTTCAAATCTAAATGCATATCGCGGTAATTGGCTCTGGTTATGTCGGATTGGTTACTGGGGCGTGTTTTGCGGAGTTCGGGGTTGACGTTACTTGTGTTGACATTGATTCCGAAAAAATAGCGCGTCTCTCAGCAGGGGAGATGCCGATCTATGAACCGGGTCTGGAACAATTGGTAATCAAGAATATGCAGTCGGGGCGGCTGCAATTCACCACAGATATCAAGCAGGCCGTCGAACAAGCATTGGTCATTTTCCTGGCAGTCGGTACTCCTCCGAAAAGCGATGGTTCACCTGATCTCAGCTTTGTCGAAGCCGCAGCGTCGTCAGTTGCCGAACACATGAACGGCTATAAGGTAGTGGTCACGAAATCGACTGTACCCATCGGAACCGGTGAACATCTTCGTAAACTTATACACGAGCACAACCCCAGGTTGAACTTTGGGATAGTATCGAACCCCGAGTTCTTGCGTGAGGGCGCTGCGATTAGTGATTTTATGCGGCCGGATCGGGTGGTGATTGGAAGCCGAGACCAGGAAGCAATCGCTATCATGCGCGACCTTTACCGGCCGCTCTATTTGATCGAGGCGCCGTTTGTCCTGACATCGCTAGAAGCGGCAGAATTGACTAAGTATGCCGCTAACGCATTTCTTGCCACTAAGATATCCTTCATTAACGAAATAGCGAGCTTGTGCGAAAGCATTGGTTGTGACGTGCATGACGTAGCCAAGGCGATTGGTATGGACCGCCGCATTGGCAACAAGTTTCTGCACCCGGGACCTGGCTTTGGTGGTTCCTGTTTCCCGAAAGACACGCAGGCCCTTGCTTCAGTCGCTCGTGAGTTTGGCAGGGACTCATTGATCGTTGATGCAGTGATAGAAGTAAATCGACGCCAACGCCGGGCTATGCTACCGAAAATTGAAAAGCTGGTTGGGGGTCTCGAAGGGAAGACCATCGCGGTGCTGGGTCTGGCATTCAAACCTGAAACGAACGACATGCGTGAGGCTCCTTCGCTGGAGATTATTGCGGGTTTACTGAAAAGTGGTGCAATCGTGCGCGCCTACGACCCGGTCGCGATGCTCGAAGCCGCTGAGATTCATCCCGAAGTAAAGTATGAGGACGATGAATACGCGGCGGTAACCAATGCCGATGCGCTTGTTTTCGTAACCGAATGGAACCAATTTCGAGCGCTTGATATGCGCCGCATTCGAGATCTGATGCGGTCTCCAAGAATCGCCGATTTAAGGAACATCTACGAGCCGGAGGACATGCGCGAGCTTGGCTTCGAGTATGTTGGGGTGGGCAGATAACGGAATCACATCCGCGGTCTGGTTTCGACAAACGCAATTACATACTGAAAGCAGGTTTATTCGGCTTATGGCCTTAACGGGAATAGCCCTTGTCACGGGCGGAGCGGGCTTTATCGGTTCACACATTGCAACAGCGCTCGCAGCGTCTGGCGCCAGGGTGAGAATCATAGATGACCTTTCTACTGGTTACCGCGATAACGTGGAAGCGATCAACGGAGACGTTGACTTCGTTGAGGGAAGTCTTGCCGACGAATCATCACTGCGGAGGGCGCTTGAGGGCGTAGAGCTGGTTTTTCACGAGGCGGCAATTCCGTCTGTACCACGCTCGGTTAAGAATCCCCGACAGACCCACATCGCTAGTGTCGAGTCCACGTTTTCACTTCTATTGGCCGCGAAAGAGAACGGAGTCAGGAGGGTGGTCTACGCCGCTTCCAGCTCGGCCTATGGCGATCAGCCTTCTCTTCCAAAGATAGAAAACATGCTCCCTGAACCGCTGTCTCCTTACGCAGTAGCAAAGCTCGTCGGTGAGTATTATTGCCAGGTGTTCACTCGAGTCTACGGTTTGGAGACTCTGTCGCTAAGGTACTTCAATGTATTTGGACCCCGCCAGGATCCGAGTTCCCAATATTCCGGCGTCATTTCCCGCTTTATCGGTGCTTTGCTCACCGACGAACGTCCGGTGATCTATGGCGATGGTGAACAGTCTCGCGATTTTACTTATGTGGCAGACGTTGTAAATGCGAACCTCATGGCGGCTGAGAGCGTGAGGGGAATAGGCCAGGTTATTAATATCGCGAATGGCGACCGAATCACCCTGAATCAGCTTTTGGCCCAGTTGAAGGAACTCACGGGGAAACCCGACGCGGTGGCGGAATTCAAAGAGCCCAGGCCTGGCGACGTCAAACACAGTCTGGCGGACATATCACGAGCTCGTGAACTTCTCGGATTCGAGCCTCAGGTAGATTTGAAGACTGGTTTACAGCAAACGATCGACTGGTGGAAATTAAGTCGGTTTGCACCCGAAGTCTTCCATCCCGAGGAGTAGGTAATTTTCAGGTGAGCGCGCTGGCGTCCGCGAGAGTACTCGTTACGGTAAAGGTGACCGATCTAAAATAGTGTAGCCCCCACCGCTTCCGTTAATTCTTTACTTGAGTTCTGTTACGACAAGCCCGAGTTCGGGTTCGTTGTTGTTGTATACCAGCTCATATCTCGTTCCTGCCTCCTCAAAAATAACGTTCAGCTTGCCATCGATTAGTCTTGGTTCACCAATCTGTTTACGTCCAAGCTCGCACGATGAGATGACCTGTGATTTTGCATTGCGCGGATACAGGTCCTCATTGGCTTGCGCCCAGATCACGGTCGAAGTGAAACTACCGATACAGGGATTGTTGACCTTCTCGGTTTCGGTGACATTTCGCAGCAGGAAGACATAAAACCTTGTGGTGCCTTTGGCCGTGGTCAAGATGGGCGTCGCCTTATAGGGATACTCACCGATATCTTTTAGTTCGTCGTACCTTTTAAGATCACCAAGATAAAACTGAGTGTGCTTATCTTTAAAATCGACCTCGAACTTTCCGAATTCGTCCGAAGTCAGCAGCGGGGCACTTTGCCGTACAATATTTCTTTCGGCGGTTTTAGCTTCAAGCAGCGAGTGGACCTCGTTACGGGTTTGCGACGTGGTTATCTCACTTGCGAATATCATTTTGTAACGGGTTTGGTAATCTTCTGACCACCACTGAGCGGCCTTCCCCTCCTCGATAATCTCAGGCGAGCTCGGGACCTCTTTAAAAACCGGTTTACCATGGGATATATATATGAATCCCTTAACCTTTCCGATCCAGGCCGTGGTGCTGGGCACATCTGCGTTCTGATTTATCCCGACCGAATCAAAGGGGTGGGTTTCGGCGCCAGGCGCTATTATCTCTTTCCCGGCAAAATAGATTCGATGCCAGTCTTCCGAATTGCAAAACTGCCCGCTGGCCACAGTAATTGAGCCGGTCTTTACAAAGTTCAAGGGCTCATTGCCGCAGCCGCTCCAGGTCCAGTTCTCATAATCAAATTCGCGCCCGTCCTTGAACCTTATGGAGTGCTCGCCCCAATCATAAGAGACGTCCCAGAAGCCATGATCTTCAAACGCCAGCTCCCCATTGCGAACGGTAAGGATACCGCCAACGGATTCGTAATGGTCGAGACATTGTGCCTTCGTCGAGCCAAACCTGGTGCCGCAAGTCCAATCGTCTTCCGGCCGATAGTAAGCTATCCGGATTACCGGATCGTCAGAATCGGGCTTTACATCGCATCGAAACATGCGCCCGCCATTCTTAACCATTGGGGGTGTGCCATAGCGCTGCCCCTTGAATGTGAAGGAGCAGCCGCCGGGGGTACCGTCTCCATGGCCGATACCAGGCTGCGGAGCGTAGTAATCCACGGTCAGTTCACCGCGTTTCTGGCTCTTAGCTGCTTTTGAATTGCCTCTGGAACAGGCAAGGACGGAGAGGACCAAAGCCGCCAAAGCGATCACGGCCGGATAAAAATTATTTGAATGCTCTCCTTTGAGCCGAGTCATTCCTGATCTCCGAGCCGTCACCCGCTGGACGCGACCGCATTCGCTCCCGCTAACTCCCGCAGACTATCCAGGTAGGGGGCCCGGGCGATGCCCTTATCAGTGATTATCGCTGTGATTAGTTCGGCTGGCGTTACGTCGAATGCCGGATTGTGGACGTCTACGCCGTCCGGGCCGAGCTGATTGGCGCCGATGTGGGTGATTTCGCGGCCATCACGTTCCTCAATGGGAATCTCGTCACCGGTTTTTAAAGACAAATCAAGCGTCGAGATTGGAGCAGCGACATAGAAAGGTATTTCATGCTTCCGGGCCAGGACCGCGACCATGTAGGTTCCAATCTTGTTGGCCGCGTCGCCGTTAGCAGCAATGCGGTCAGCGCCAACGACGACCGCATTGATTTTTCCACTCTTCATGACGTGACCGGCCATATTGTCGGTGATTACGGTTACCGGAATATTATCCTTGGCCAACTCCCAGGCGGTTAGTCTGAGTCCCTGTAGAAACGGCCTGGTCTCATCCGCAAACACCGCGATCCGTTTACCGGCGTCTATGGCGCCTCGGATCACGCCAAGTGCGGTTCCGTAGTCACCGGCAGTGGCAAGCGCGCCGGCGTTGCAATGTGTGAGCACGGTGTCGCCATCTGAAAGCAACTCGCCGCCGAAACGTCCGAGCGCTCGGTTCGCTTCGATGTCTTCGCGGAAGATGGCATGCGCTTCTTCAATCAAGCTCGCTTTGATCTCCTCAGTTTTCTGAGTGATGCCCTTTTCGCGTCGAAACCTTTCGCGCATCCGTTCGATGGCCCAAAAGAGATTGACGGCGGTCGGGCGCGTCTGCGACATCACCTGGCACATATAATCGAAATCGTCTTCCAGATCGGCCACTGACATGCCTACTGATTGGCTGGCGCCCAGCGCCAAACCCATCGCTGCAGACACTCCAATAGCCGGGGCACCCCGTACTACCATTTTCTTGATGGCTTCGGCGACCTCTTCATACGATCGCAGCATCAGGTATTTTTCTTCAGTAGGGAGCAGTCGTTGGTCCAACATGCTAATCCCTTCATTTGTCCATTCAATAGTCTTAATCATTATTTGGAGTCTCTCCAGGTTGGAATGCGATGAATCTTACTGGAGGCCCATCACCGAAGCAATCCATCAAAGGGCCACAGGAGAACATTTTTTCCGGCGTTTAGGCCTGGTTTGACACTGCGCGAGAACGCGTGATAGTGTCCGCACTGATCAATAACATCAGGGAATGTTCTTTGGATTTGAAAGCATCTGGGTGCCCCAGTAGACGGGGAGAATAGGGAAGCGGGTGAGAATCCCGCGCGGTCGCGCCACTGTGATGAGACGTTTGGTTACTTCTCCTAAAGAGCGGTAACGAAACGGTTCTCTAAGCCAGGAGACCTGCCCAGCGGCTTTGCAGCTCTGGAACGCTTCGCGGAAAGGCGTTCAGGCCGCAACGGTTCTTAGTCTTTATCTAAGTCCCGTCGACCGCCTGTTTTCTTTTCGTGAGGAGCCAGGGGATCGGCGGGACTTTTGCTTTTAGATCACGTTTTAAACTTCCAACTCTGGCGAGCCGGCTGCGCGCTGCTTATTCTTGTTGTGTTCCTGATGATTCCGGCGTGTTCTAGTCGATCTGCGGCACCGGTCGTTGAGACGCCAGCAGCATCGCGGCAGGTGACTGACGAGGCAGGGCGCCGGGTCACGTTGCCGTTAAAGATTGAACGGATAGTTTCGTTGGCGCCAAACCTCACCGAGATAGTCTACGCAGTTGGTGCCGGGGATCTACTGGTTGGAAATACTGAGTACTGCGACTACCCAGCAGAAGCGAAGGGCGTGGCAAAGATTGGTGACACCATGCACCCCAGCGTGGAACGGATCATCGCGCTCAAGCCGCAGATAGTCCTAGTTTCGACCGCCTCGCAGCTCGAAGCATTCACAAAGCAACTCGACCAGCAGCGGATCGCCGTCTACGTTACTAACCCCGGCAGTCTCGACGAGATATTCCACTCAATTACAGTTTTTGGCGAGATGTTTGGTCATTCCGGACAGGCCGCACTGGTTGCGTCGGATCTGCGGAAGCGCGCCGAGACAGTTGCAGCCAAGATAAGTGCGGTCAAGCCAGTCAGCGTCTTTTATCAGGTTGCCGGCGAACCCCTCTATACTATAGGGCGCGACGCGTATTTGACTGACTTAGTGCGGCGAGCGGGTGGCGTTTCAGTGACGGCCGAAGTGCCGGGAGCGTTTCCTCGATACAGCGACGAAGCCGCGCTGGCCGCCCGACCCGAGGCAATCATTCTGCCAACTGGCGGAGCGATGGGAACAGCGAACGCCAACGTGGCCGGGCCACTCCGGAATTCTCCAGCTGCTCTGAACAATCGGATTTACAAGATCAATGACGATCATTTGTCGCGGCCGGGTCCGAGACTGGTTGATGGATTGGAGGAGTTGGCGCGTGCGTTGCACCCCGAGGCTTTTAAGTAGAAGGGCAAGCTATGGCTTTGCGAGCAAAGAAAGTATTCAGCGCAAGCCGTAACGCGATTCCCAGGAATTGATGATGACTATTGGGGACACGTCAATTGAGGCAGGGCACGCCACGTTGAGCAAGGCTGTCACAGTGTGTGCGGTTCTCTTGCTGATGCTTTTGGTAGTGCTTGTGATTGCCTCAGTGGTGGGCAGTCAGCGCTTACCGTTGGCCTCATCGCTTTGCGCTCTGACGGGCAGATCCAATTGTGGACTTTCATCCGAGCAGCAGGCCATTCTGTTTGACATTCGCTTACCACGGATTTTGCTCGCTGGTGCTGTCGGCATCTGTTTGGCGACGGCCGGCGCTGGTTACCAGGCACTGCTGCGGAATCCACTTGCTGAACCCTATCTGCTCGGCGTGTCCAACGGCGCCGCGGTGGGGACCATGATCGCCCTAGTTTTTATGGGAGCACACGAGTGGAGTCGCCCAATAATGGCCTTCGCTGGTGCGCTGGCGGCGACGTTCGTGGTCTATCGTTTGGCCCGAGGACGCGCGGGCGCCACGCCGGAGCGACTGATCCTGGCGGGCGTTATCGTTACGACATTTCTTTCTTCCGGAATAGTCTTCATAACGACGCTGATGGATGCAACCCGGATTCGCTCGTTTACCTTCTGGCTGCTGGGCGATCTTTCGGGCACGACCTCGAGTCTGCTTCTCGTCACTTTTGTCGCTGCTGGAACCGGCGTCGCAATCCTGGCACTCAATGCACGTTCGTTGAACCTGATGATGCTCGGCGAGCGGGATGCCTTTGACCTGGGGGTCGAAGTTGGGCGGGTGCGGATCACAGTTTTCGTAGCTGCGAGTCTGCTGGTGGGTGCGTCAGTCGCGTCGAGCGGATCGGTTGGCTACGTTGGTCTGGTAGTGCCGCATCTGGTGCGGCTTTCGTTTGGCAGTGATAACCGAGTGGTGATTGCGGCCTCCGCGTTGGCAGGCGCCGCCTTTGTCATTCTGGCCGATACAGTCGCCCGGACAATAATCGCACCTCGCGAACTGCCTGTCGGCGCGATTACAGCGCTTATCGGCGCGCCGCTGTTTGTTTACTTGTTGAAACGACGGTAGCAGTCCTATGAAGTCAGAACCGCCTGGTAACTGACTCGATGGGTCGCGGCCATGCCGCCCGATGTGCGGTGGCGGCTCCGCCCCACCGGACTCAGTACCCAAAACACGTTCGGGGCTCCGCCCCGGGGTGCTTGGGGCCTAGCCCCAGATTCCATCAACTCGAACCGGAAGGGCAAGCCCTTCCGCACATCGGGCGGCACAGCCGCGAAGGGGTTTCAACGGGTCTCTAACGCACTGGTAACAAGACAACAGATGCTCGAAGCACACGACATTACTGTTAACTACGGAGCCCGGTTAGCCGTATCCGCCGTCTCGCTTAAGTTGGAACCGGGCCAGGTGACGGCCATTATCGGTCCAAATGGTGCGGGCAAGTCTACGATGCTGCGCACGTTAAATGGAGGGCTGGAATTTACTGCGGGTGACATTCTTCTGGATGGCCGCCGGCTCAATTCTTATTCGCGCCGCGCCATAGCCAAGCGAATTGCGGTGGTTGCCCAGGAGGCGGATCTGCGTTTTCCGGTGACTGTCTTTGAGTTTGTTTTAGGTGGCAGGTATGCATGGGCCAGTAGGTCGGGTTGGGGGTGGGAAACTTCGCGCGACGTCGAAGTGGCCCAGGACGTCCTTCGTGAAACTCAATTGGAGGAACTTAGCGGACGGCTCATGAATGAGCTATCCGGTGGCGAACGGCAGCGGGCCGTGCTGGCGCGAGCGCTGGCTACTGAGGCTGGAATACTGTTGCTCGATGAACCAACGGCGAACCTCGATTTAGCGCACCAGGCAACAATCCTGGCCCTGGTAAGAAACCGTTGCGATGGTCGAGGGACATCTGCGCTGGTCGTCACCCACGACATTAACCTGGCAGCCGAGTTTTCAAATCATATCTTGCTGATGAAAGAGGGAAGGAGCGTGGCATTTGGTGAACCCAACCAGGTGTTAACGCCGGAACTGCTCAGAGAATTGTTCGCGGTAAGAGTCTTGGTAGATGCGCACCCGATCACGGGGGTGCCTCGAATTACGCCGGTACATGAGTCGCTCAGGTAAGGAACTTTGCACAACGGATCTGTCGGGAAAGGAGAGTGGCCGTGCCAAGCAGGGGTTTAGAGTCCAACCTTTAGGGTGCCGCTGCCCCAACAGGCAAGCTAAAGCTTGTACTCTGAACGCCTGAATTCGGCCGACTCAGTTTGTAGAGACCTTCGTGATCTCTGCAGTTTTTTGATAACCACGATGCGCCAGAGGTGAGCGGGAAGAGCGGTGCAATGCCGCCACTGCCCTCGCAACTGTATACGGCAACGAAATCTGCGGCGAAGCCACTGTTCCTTACGGGACGGGAAGGCGCAGAGAGTAGGTAAGCACTTCGGCCGTGAGTCAGGAGACCGGCCTCTCAAACGCGCGTCTTTGCCACTCCTTCGAAGGGAAGGAGAAGGAGACAATTGAATCATGAATAGAATTAGTGGGAGAAGTTTGCTGATACTCGTATCCGCGTTCTCGTTGGTGCTGGCGCAGTCAACGTTGGGATTCGCACAGACTGGGAGTGCTGGTTCTTTAGCCGGCAAGGTAAGCGATCCCCAGGGGGCGAGTTTGCCAGGCGCGACGGTAAGGCTTTATGCGCGTGCGGGCACTCTTCGCCTCAGCACGTCGACGGATTCTTCAGGCGGCTATCGCTTTGAGAGGCTGGCGCTCGGCGAGTATCTGGTGGAAGCGGAGGCGGAAGGCCTGGCATCAGCAAGTGCGCAGCAAGTGGTCGTCGAGCGAGGCCAGACAGCAACGTTCAATATTTCGTTGGAACTGTCGGGGGTCCGGAGCTCTGTTGTAGTTATAGCTTCCGACAGTCCGCAAGCAGTCGATGAAGTCTCAAAGGCCGTGACCGTTGTGGACCGACAAGAGATAGATGAACGCGACGAGGCGGCGATCTCCGAGGCGCTGCGGACCGTACCAGGCTTGCGCGTCCAACAGCTGGGCGGCCCCGGCTCCTTCACCTCGATCAAAACCCGCGGGTTGCGCAATGAGGATACCGCAGTCTTGATTGACGGTCTGCGTTTTCGCGACGCGGGGGCTCCGCAGGGCGATGCTTCGGGTTTTCTGGAGGACCTGATGGTGACGGATGTAAGCCGGGTTGAAGTCCTGCGCGGGTCAGGCTCCTCGCTCTATGGCTCGAACGCCATCGGCGGCGTCATCAATCTGGTAACAGACGAGGGAGGAGGCCCTTTCCATGGCAGCCTGCTGGCCGAGGGTGGTGGGTTGGGAATGTTTCGCGGGAGAGGACAGATTGCTGGTGGGGCTCGCAACAACAGCGTGGTTTACAGCGGCGGCGTTTCCCATCTCAATATCGCCAACGGTATCGATAGTCACGACGAAGTCCGCAACACCAACGGACAAGGCCGGATTCTTTTCAACCTGACCCCATCGACCACTCTGTCGGGCCGTATCTACGCAGCCAATTCCCGCGTGCAACTGAATAACAGCCCAGAGGCTATCGGTAGTTTACCCGCAACAGGCATCATCGAAGCCCGGTCGCTACCAGTGGGACAACAGCGCCGCTATGAAGCGGGTGTGCCACCTTCGCTACTCACCATCGGCGAGGCTAATTTCGTCCCTGGGGCAAACGACCCCGACAACCTGCGCCAGGCAAACTTCTTTTCTGGTGCGCTGGTCTTTTCCGGGCACCCGACCGAATCGTTCGGGTACACCCTCAGCTATCAAGGACTGGCGACCAACCGTACTAGTCTCAATGGCCCATTGGGCGTCGGGTTTCAACCGTTTGGCGGAAGCGAACAATCGGATTTCGATGCGCGGGTTCATACGCTTAGCGCCCGACTGGACGTGCAGGCCGGACGGGTTAATTTCATCACTGGCGGTTACGAGTTCGAAAACGAGAACTTTAAAAATCTGTCATTTCAAGTTAATCCGGCGGACAATTCTGCGGTGGATGTAAGCCAGAGGAGCCACGCTCTCTTTGTTCAGGATCAATTGCGTCTCCTGGAAAACCGATTGCAATTGTCAGTTGCATTTCGCACGCAGTTTTTCAGTCTCAACCAACCGAAGTTCACGCCCACAGCCTTCGCGCCGTACAGCGGATTGGCTTTTCAGTCACCACCAACGGCTTACACGGGGGATGGATCCATCGCCTACATGTTCCGCTCGTCAGGTACCAAGCTGCGCGCTCATGTCGGGAATGGCTACCGTGCCCCTTCACTCTTTGAGCGCTTTGGCACTTTTTTTGGGAGCTTTGGCTACTCGACCTATGGCGATCCGCGCCTGCGCCCGGATCGCTCAATCGCGGTCGACGGGGGAGTGGACCAGTCGTTTTTCCGGAACCGCCTGCGCGCCTCAGCGACTTACTTCTACACGCGTCTTCAGGAAGTCATCATCTTTGACTTCTCAGGCTTGATCAATCCGGCGACAGATCCTTTCGGTCGGTTCGGAGGCTATGTCAATACGAATGGAGGAATCGCTCGCGGCGTCGAGTTGAGCATGACGGCGACGCCTACCAGCACGCTCAACCTCTCAGCCGCTT
The DNA here is from genome assembly GCA_031396065.1 of Pyrinomonadaceae bacterium. Taxonomy (GTDB): domain Bacteria; phylum Acidobacteriota; class Blastocatellia; order Pyrinomonadales; family Pyrinomonadaceae; genus PSRF01. Next base: position 39,755 of record JANNJZ010000337.1, read on the forward strand.
ATACCTATACGAAGAGTCAACAGCGAACACCGCAGGTGCCGGGTGTGCTTCGTTCCTTCGTCGTTCCTGATCATCAATTCTCGTTGGTTGCCACCCAGCGCTTCGGCCGTCGCTTCCTGGTTAATTTTGATCTCGGGGCATCAAGCGATTACCTGGCTCCTATCTTTGATTCCAACACTTTCCGGAGCCGTGCTTACCGCTTTCGCGGATTAGCCCGGGCTGATGTAGGAGGAAGCTACACACTTCAGTTTAAGGAATCACGTTCGCTCCGCTTATTTGGTTATGTGGACAACCTCTTCCATCGGGAGTATTTCGAGAGCGGTTTTCGCACGCCGGGACGCACCGGACGCGCGGGCGCCGCGTTTAGCTTTTGAGTTTATCGACGGTGCAATTCGAATGCGTAACATTTGGAGTGCGCTAACCTGTTAGCGCTTTGGTCGTCGGCGACCTGTCGCCGCCGTCACTGGGACAACACAAGTCCATAGAACCATCTGTGGCAGACGACGACGGCGACAGGTCGCCGACGACCAAAGCGGTGACAGATCACCGCACTCCAAATTGGTAGTTACTTTATTAGCCTATGATTTCTGTCAAACAAAAGACCTGCTCAAGCTGTGGAAATGATTTTAGTTGTGGCGCCGAGTCCAGCGACCGCCCGTGCTGGTGCGTAGACTTGCCACACCTTCCCTCAACATCGATTTCCAGCCGCGATTGTTTATGTCCGTCCTGCCTGGGCGAAGTAATACAAGCGGTTCTGCAAAAAAACGGTCCTTCTGAGATCCCTACGCAGAATTCACACCGCACTTCTCAGCAAACCAGGTTGGCCGAAGAAGCAGAAGTCGCTTCGCCAGAATTGTTGGAGGAAG
>JANNJZ010000339.1:0-26302 GCA_031396065.1 Pyrinomonadaceae bacterium
AATGGTTCATTGGTGTTCCAGACCAGGTACGGACAGCTCTTCTATGATCAGCAATTGAATCCTGGCTTCGTGCAGATGGAATACTTCGGCTACATGAAGCGAGATCCGGACGATGCTGGATATGCATTCTGGTTGGCGAAGTTGAACCAGTATGGCGGCAACTTTGTGGACGCTCAGATGGTACTGGCATTCATTTCCTCGCCAGAGTACCGGGCGCGATTCGGTCAGCCATAAGAAAAACGAGCCGCCTGGGGTCCCAGCTCCGAGTGAGTGGTTTTGAGTGCTATCAAGACCGGATTTCATACGCCGCATGGCCGCATCATCCACCATTTTGCGGGCATTCTGAACTAAACCAGTGCCATCTCGTGTACCTCGCCGATAGACAATACGGAACATAGGTTGCACACTTCTGGTGCGGTTACTCGACAGATCCCGCTAAAATTACTAAAACCCATTTGGGGGTCCAGCGAGAAATTTCGGCCAACGAGAAGAGAGAGTTGTGACACCAGAATTGGAGAACGCAATGAAGTTTGCCGGAACATCGGCAAGGTTGAGCCTCACTAAGGTGTTGGTGGCAATAGGTATTTTTGCAATCGCAGCGGTAACGGCCGTATCGCAAACGCCTCCTTTCTGGAGAAGCACCGGCACCCTCAACATTAATCGTCAGGTTCACACAGCTACTTTGCTGCCCAGCGGAAAGGTGCTGGTCGCAGGAGGAAAAACCAGCGGAGGCAATCCCCTTATCAGCTCGGAGTTGTACGATCCAGTCTCGGAATCCTGGACCGTGACAGGGAACCTGCATCTTTCGCGTTGGGGACACGCCGCCGTCTTATTGGGTAACGGCAAGGTGCTCGTAGTTGGTGGAACTGGCGCGGAAAGTAGCGCAGAGTTATATGATCCTGTATCGGGGACATGGACCGTGACGGGGAATCTACATTCGGCAAAGGTACAACAAACGGATCCACCTCCCGGGTTGGTGGTGCTGGGTAACGGTAAGGTCCTTGCAGTTGGCGGTGGCAGCGCCGAACTTTATGACCCCGCGTCTGGAGCATGGGCCGTTACCGGCACTCCAAACACCCTCGGAGGCGCCGCCACGCTGTTGCAGAATGGTAAGGTCCTACTGGTCGCACGCGGGAGCGGTTCACTAGGTGGGAAGGCTGAGTTATATGATCCGACTACCGGGTTCTGGATCCTGACTGGCAGCCTTAGCACAAGTTTTGATCATTTCTACCAACCAACCCTGAGCCTTCTGGCAAACGGAAAAGTTTTGGCCTTTGGCGGCCAGTCCTCGCCTCCAGGCAGTGCGGAATTATACGACCCTGCGTCAGGAACGTGGTCCTCGACTGGCTTCCCGGGAACTCGACGCCAATATGGCTATACGGCCACCCTCCTGAGTAATGGGGTGGTCCTGGTTGCGGGCGGTATCGCAACTTCCAGTTTCACTAATGCAGTGAACCTCTATGACCCGCTGTCAGGATGGAGCAATGGAGTTTCCCTCCCACAGCCTCGCTCGTTCCACACCGCGACATTACTCACGAATGGTAAGGTGCTGGTCGCGGGAGGGGAGTTTGCCAATGCGGTGCTATACGATGACGGCTTCGAGCCCGTCGTACTCACTGCCGATCAGGTAACAATCAAGACCTGGAGGTTTCAGGGCCGAACCTATGTACATGTAAAGCTTTCGTTTCCCGATGCCGGCTATCGGGTGATTAATTGGGGACAAGTTTTTAGAAATGTAAACATCTTTACCGCTGATGCCACGGTGGAGAAGCTTAACGGTCCATCAGTGCAAGCGGTAACCACTACGGCCCAGATTTATGATCTTGGTCCATTGGCCGATGGCAACTACACCTTCACCTTCAGAAACTCCGGCTCCACGGTCAAGTCGCAGCCTTTTAGCGTCAGCTCAGCTGTGGCTCCGCCGAATCCGATTGATGACGCGCGGGAGTTTGTGAAGCAGCAGTATCGAGATTTTCTAAATCGCGAGGCTGATCAGGCTGGGGAAGACTTCTGGACTGACAACATTACGAAGTGCCAGGATCCGGCGCGCCGGCCGGCAGGCCAAACCGAAGCGCAGTGCACGCAGCGGCAACGGGAAACAACCAGTGCCGCATTCTTCCTGTCACCGGAGTTTCAGTACACGGGTTATTACGTTTACCGGCTTTACCAGGGGGCCTTAGGTCGTAAGCCGAAGCTGTCTGAATTTGTTCCAGACATGCAGTTTGTCGGTAACGGGATCATGGTTAATGGTCAGCTTTCGGCAGCGAAGATTAATCAGAACAAGACCGACTTTGCGGTGCAGTTTGCCACCTGCGCGGATCCCACGAAGTACCGGTGTGCGGAGTTCAGGGCGATCTATGATCTGTTAACCAACACGCAATATGTAGACAAGCTTTTCCAGACGACAGGAGTCATTCCCAGCGCCTCCGATCGCGCCGCCCTCATCAACGGATTGAACGGGGGAACGGAGACGCGGGCGAGCGTGCTGCAAAAGGTGGTGGATGGCATCGTGGTGATCTCAGAAGGGAATCAGCAGTTCACTACCAGCTACGGGCAGGCATTCTACAATTCAGAACTCAACCGGGCGTTTGTACAGTTGGAATACTTTGGCTACCTGAGGCGAGATCCGGACGATGCCGGTTACCCATTTTGGTTGGACAAACTGAATGCGGCTGGTGGCGACTTCGTAGCCGCCGAGATGGTCCTGGCTTTTATTTCATCGCCCGAATACAGAGCGCGTTTCGGCCAGCCTTAAGGCAAAAGGGCAAAGGGCAAAGGGGAAAGTATGCTTGGGGGCGCAAGCCACGCCGCCTATCACACTTCAGTTTGTCGACGGTTGCGCCTGCTCGACCAACGACAAACTGAAGAAGTGTATTCTACAGGTTGTCTTCGCCCCAGCGGGGCGAGATGTTCATAGCCACAAAGGTGGATGAATTCTTCTCGCTCCTTAAAACGCGGCCATTGCAGAACCGAGCGCGGTAGCGCCGGATCCTGGAGTCACCTTCTAAGAGCGCATATTTTGCTCCTGCAGAGCGAAGATGAGTTTTGTGGGTTTCGGGTTCTATAAACGTTTCGGTCCTAACGGAGCGAGGATAATGACAAAACCCACAGAGGACATCCAGACCTAAAAAAACGACAGCGTTTATCTTCCGCCAGACCGCCGATCACCAATCCCATGCTAGGACTCTTGCATAAACTAAGGCAGAATATGCCTTCCGCAGACGGCCGCCGCATTTAGGTCCCCAAACTAGCTGCGCTTCAAACCACGACCGTCACCTGCCCGATTCGTTTGTTTAGTTCGTGCAATTTCGAGTTCTTCGCTAGATCCATGACTTTTGGATGCTCCATCAATAACATTGACTACTGAAACCCACACCCAACTAGCGAGTTTTATTTGGAGCATTTGTAATCTCCTTCGTGGCCCTTATAAGCGCAACGAGTATCGCAAAGGTCATCCTGCCCCTTACCGTCCTGCGGCGATTTGATTGCGTCCTGGAGCCGACCAGGGACAGGGTCCTGAGGGAACATAAATCCCTGAAGGGCAAGGGCGAGAACATCATTCGCCATCGGCTCTCGCGAATTACCGGCGTTCCTTTTTACAACCTCTCTAAGTACACGCTGGGCAAGCCTGAGAAAGGCAGCGGTCTAAACGGTGTTCTCGATGACACGGGAACCACTCAAGTCGCCGCAAGTCTCAGTAAGTACATCAGCAGTTTCTCTCCGAACGTCCGAGCGATCATTGAGCGCTTCGGCTTCGAGACGCAGCTCGCGAGGATGGCGGAGAAAGATCTGCTTTACCTGGTTATCAAGAAGTTCGCCGCTATCGACCTTTCGCCTGAGCGCGTTGACGCGATGCAGATGGGCTATGCGTTTGAGGAACTAATCCGGATCGGCGCTGAGCAGTCCAATGAAGAGGCCGGGGAACACTTCACTCCTCGCGAGGTGATCAAGCTTATGGTCAACCTTCTGCTTTCGCCCGAGAAAGACCTCGCTCGCAGTCACGTCGTCAAAACGATTTAATGATCCAGCTTGTGGCACCGGCGGAATGCTGTCGGTTTCAGAGAAGTACATTCGCGACCTTAACTCCGAAGCGCAGCCAAGACTATTTGGTCAGGACTGGAACGATGAGGCCTGGGCGGTCTGCAAATCCGACATGCTCATCAAAGGCGAAGACGCGGACAACATCATTCTCGGCGACACCTTCATGAAAGACGGGTTCGATCGCACCTCTGACGGGAAGAAATGGACCTTCGATTACATGCTCGCCAACCCTCCGTTCGGAGTGGAGTGGAAACAGCAGCAGAAATACATTGAGAAGGAAAAGGACACTCTTGGCTTCGAAGGACGCTTTGGCGCTGGCACACCGCGTGTCAATGACGGCGCGTTGCTCTTTCTACAGCACATGCTGGCCAAGCGGCGAGCACCGGAGGATGGGGGCACGCGCCTTTCGATAATCTTCAATGGCTCGCCACTCTTTACCGGGGACGCGGGCGGCGGGGAGAGCGAAATCCGGCGCTGGATTATTGAGAATGATTGGCTCGAAGCCATCGTGGCATTGCCTGAACAACTCTTCTACAACACCGGCATCTCCACATACCTTTGGGTGCTCACCAACCGAAAGGAAAAACCTCGCAAGGGCAAGGTGCAGCTCATTGATGCTCGACAGTTCTGGGTGCAGATGGAGAAAAGCCTTGGGAACAAGCGGCGACGCATCGGCGATCCATCAGATGAGAAGACGAAGAAGGACCCGGACCATATCAGCGAGCTGACCAAAATCTACGGAAACCGCCAGGATGGCGAAACGCGGATCTTCACTGAAGAGGATACGATCACCCACCAGCCTGTTAAGCGAGAGCGTGTTGTCAGCAAAATCTTCGACAACGAGGATTTTGGTTATCACAAGATCACAGTTGAGCGTCCGCTGCGTTTGAACTTCCAGGCCACCCCCGAGCGGATCGCGCTGCTCGATGAAGTAAGCGGATTCAAGACTCTCGCGACAAGCGCCAAGAAGAATCCCAAGGTGCGCGAACAGGAGATGGAAGCCGGCAGGCAGCGGCAGGAGGAAATTCGCAAAGTACTTCGCGACTTTGGCAAAGCGACTAAGGAAAAACTCTTCAAAGACCGCGAGGAATTTTTGACGGAATTTCGTGAATTCGAACGCGAGGAGGATGTGCGTCTGAGCGCGTCCGAAATCAAGGCCATCGTTTCCGCCATTGGCGAACGCGACGAGAGTGCTGAGGTCTGCCGAGACAAGAATGGGAAACCGGAGCCAGATGCCGACCTGCGCGACACGGAGGCGGTTCCGCTTAAGCAGAGTATTGACGAGTACTTCAAACGCGAAGTGGTGCCGCACTTGCCCGATGCGTGGATTGATACCACCAAGACGAAGATCGGCTATGAGATCCCGCTCAACCGCCACTTCTATCGCTACGAGCCGCCACGCCCGCTGGAAGTAATCGAGACTGACATTAAGAGGCTCGAAAGCGAAATCCTCGGCATGCTCAAGGAGGTGACAGCGTGACCGCTGTGCTTTTAGCTCCTTCGAGCGTGAGGCTCTTAACCGCAACGCGGTTGCGTCCCAAAGCCCAGGGTTGCGAGGAACGAGCTACCCTGGGACCGGCGTTAATCATTTCATCAACCCCAACGGGGTTGCGGCTGTGCGCGCCGCTGATGCGTGAGGGTGTGACACAACCCCGTTGGGGTTGGGACCAAATCGCGCTTATGACCCAGGGTAGCTCGTTCCTCGCAACCCTGGGCTTTGGGACGGAATCCCGTTGGGATTCTCAGAACGGAGGCCAAGCATGAAGCTCCCGGCCTACCCACGCTACAAACCTAGCGGCGTCGAATGGATCGGCGAAGTGCCGGAGCATTGGGAGGTGAAGCGTTCAGACGCCATTGTTTCTGCCGACCGAAGCCAGCTCTCTCCGGAGGCATTCGCCGACCAGGAGGTCTTTCACTATTCGATTCCAGTCGTGCAAGAGATCGGCACAGGCCAAGTCGAAAACGGTGAGTCCATCGCTAGCGCCAAGCAGGTGATCAAGAAACCTGTAGTACTCGTTTCCAAGCTGAACCCTCGCAAAGCGACTATCTGCTTGGCGAAGCCACAGGCCCTCCTCACGCTATGCTCGACCGAGTTCGTCGCGTTGAATGCGGATAACTGTGAGCTGGCATTTCTCGAATATCTGACGCGCTCAGAACTATTCCGGCAGGGACTGGACTCCAGAGTGCAGTCGGTCACTCGCAGTCATCAGCGGGTCGATCCTACCGACATCTACAAGTTTTGGAATGCTTGGCCCATATTGGAAGACCAGCGCGCCATCGCAACGTTTCTGGATCGGGAAACGGTCCGCATGGATCAGTTGGTGGCGAAGAAGCGGGAGTTAATCGAGCGGCTGAAGGAGAAGCGCACAGCGCTCATTTCCCGCACCGTCACCCGCGGCCTGCCGCCTGGCGGTGCACGCGCCGCTGGCCTTCTTGAGGACCCACCGCTCAAACCTTCCGGCGTCGACTGGCTCGGCGACATGCTGGCTCATTGGCAAGTGGTCCCGCTTGGCTATCTCGTTCGGTTTAGCGGTGGTGCGACCCCGGACAAATCAAATTCCTCGTATTGGGATGGCTCGATCCCTTGGGTATCACCCAAGGACATGAAGGTGGCGCGAATAGATGATTCTGAAGATCACGTCTCGCCTGAAGCGCTCGTTAAGAGTGCGCTTCGTATGATCCCGGTGGATTCAGTTTTGATCGTCGTTCGCGGAATGATCTTGGCGCATTCGTTTCCTGTCGCAATGACGACTGCACCAGTCACCATCAACCAGGACATGAAGGCCGTGGCCTGTGGGAAACGGGTCACCGCTCATTTTCTGAGTTGGTCGTTCATCGGCTTCGCCAAGACCTTCGTGAGCTTTACCAATGAATCAGCACACGGAACGCGCAAACTGGAAACCAGGACTTTGACTCGCTTTCCGTTCTTACTCCCACCCCTCCCCGAACAAGCAGCCATCGCTGTGTATCTGGACGCGGAGACAGCGAAGCTGGACGCGTTGGTCCAGAAGGTTGAAGAAGCAATCGAGCGGCTGCAGGAATACCGTACCGCTCTCATCACTGCCGCCGTTACCGGCAAGATCGACGTGCGAAAGGCAGGCGCATGAGTCAGACCAACGAACATGCGTTCGAGAGTTACGTTGAGGAAATCCTGCTGACACGCGGCGGCTGGACGGCGGGCCGCGTTGCAGAGTGGGACAAGGAACGCGCGTTGTTCCCGGCACAAGTATTCGCTTTCATCCAGGACACGCAGCCGGCGTTATGGAAACAAATGAAAGATCTGCACGCGGCTGGTCTTGAGCCGTTGCTCATCAATACGCTGGTCAAGGAACTGGATGCTAAAGGCTCGCTCCATGTGCTGCGGCACGGATTCAAGTTTTACGGCAAGACTTTTCACCTCGCCTACTTCAAACCAGCGCATGGCGCCAACAACGAAATCCTCGAACAGTTTGGGAAGAACCGGCTGACGTTGACGCGCCAGGTTCCTTGTCACCCCGGTGACAATTGCACTCTGGATATTGTCCTGTCTGTTAACGGACTGCCGGTCGCTACAATCGAGTTAAAGAACCCGGGCTCCGGACAGCATTGGAGTCATGCGGTTAGTCAATACAAGGAACGACGCGATCCCCGCGCACCGATGTTCGAATTCAAAAAGCGTTCGTTGGTGCACTTCGCGGCCGACCCGAATGAGATTCACATGACGACGCGGCTGGCAGGAGGCAAGACGAACTTCCTCCCATTCAATCGCGGTAGCCATCCCGGACAAATCAAATGTGGGGAGGGCAATCCCCAACACCCATCCGGCTATCGCACCGGATACTTCTGGGAAGAAGTGCTTGAACGGGAAAGCTTCCTCGACATTCTCGGCCACTTCATGTTCATCGAAAAGAAGGACGAGAAAGTGGACGATGGCAGAGGCGGTTACCGTTGGGTAACCAAGGAAACCATGGTCTTTCCTCGCTACCATCAGCTCGATGCAGTGAGGAAGCTGGTCGCGACTTCTGGAGCCGAAGGGCCGGGGAGTAACTATCTGATTCAGCACTCCGCCGGAAGTGGCAAGACAAACAGCATTTCATGGCTCTCGCACCGACTGGCCAGTCTCCACGATGCACAGGACGTGAAGGTCTTTGATTGCGTCGTTGTGATAACTGACCGACAAGTGCTCGACCAGCAGCTACAGGATGCCATTTATCAAATCGAACATGCACAGGGTGTCGTGAAGGCGATTGATGAGGACTCGAAGCAGCTGGCCGAGGCACTAATTGACGGGACAAAGATCGTCATTACCACCTTACAGAAGTTTCCGTTCGTGCTACGCGGCCTCTTGCATTCCGCCGGCGCTGAGCGAACGGATGACGCTACGGCTGAACAGAAGCAAAAGGCAAAAGATTGGGAGAAGGAAATTGCCAAACGCCGATATGCAATTATCGTCGACGAGGCACACTCAAGCCAGACTGGCGAAAGCGCTCGAGAATTGAAGAGCATTCTCGGCACAGCCGCGCAAGTGGAGAACAGCGAAGAGGAACCGGACTGGGAAGACCGTTTGAACCAGGTGATGCAGTCGCGAGGTCGGCAGCCTAACATAAGTTTCTTTGCCTTCACGGCGACGCCAAAAGGGAAAACATTGGAGTTGTTTGGTCGAACTGGTGCGGACGGACGACCTGAAGCTTTTCATCTCTATTCAATGCGGCAGGCTATCGAAGAGAAGTTCATCCTTGACGTGGTAATGAACTATACGACCTACAAGACTTACTACCGGCTGGTGAAAGCCATCGAAGACGATCCCAACCTTCCAAAGAAGAAGGGTGCGCGCGCCCTCGCGAAGTTCATGAGCCTCCATCCGCATAACATCGAGCAGAAGACCGAGGTTATGGTCGAACATTTCCGGCGGCAGGTGCGGACGCATTTGGCCGGACAAGCCAAGGCAATGGTAGTGACCTCCTCACGCCTTCATGCGGTGAGATACATGCAGGCATTTCAACGTTACTTCAACGAGAACAAGTACACCGACATCCGTGCCCTGGTGGCTTTCAGCGGCACGGTCAAAGACCCGGATACCGGCATCGAGTACACCGAGACAGGAATGAATACTGATTGTGTGAGCGGGAAGCCAATCAGCGAGAGGCGACTGCCTGAACGGTTCGCCTCGCCTGACTATCAGATATTGCTGGTGGCGAATAAATACCAAACTGGTTTTGACCAGCCGTTGCTGTGTGCGATGTATGTGGACAAGCGTGTGGATGGCGTCCAGGCGGTGCAGACACTTTCGCGGCTCAATCGAATGATTCCTGGGAAGGAGAATCCGTTTGTCCTGGATTTCGTGAACGAAGCTGAAGACATCTACCGCGCCTTTAAGCCCTACTACGACGCGACGAGCTTGCAAGAGAAATCCGATCCTCAGCGGTTGGAGACGCTTAAATATGAGTTGGATGGAGCCCAGGTTTACTTCTGGAGCGAGGCCGAGGCATTCGCGCGAGTCTTTTACAAACCTGTGACTCTGCAAAGCCCGAAAGATCATGCGGGAATGCAGCTTCACCTTCAACCGGCAGTAGATCGCTTTAAGGCGATTGAAGAGGACGTTAAGCGCAGCGAGTTTCACGAAAAGTTAAAAGGTTATGTGAGCATCTATTCCTTCATGAGTCAGATTATGCCTTACGTTGATCCGTCTTTGGAGATGCTCTACAGCTTCGGCCGGTTACTCCTCCCGAATCTTGATTTGGATCGGGATACAGATCGCGTGAAGATTAGCGATGAAGTCGGCCTTCAGTTTTATCGCCTCCGACGAATCTATTCTGGCGAGATAACTCTTGATGACGGTGACCCGCAAGGAGTGAAGAGTCCCACGGACGTCGGCACCGGAAAGGCCAAAGAAGAGAAGGTGCCGCTGTCAGAGATTATCAAAGTCCTCAACGATCGCTTTGGCACAACTTTTACCGATGAGGACCGGTTTTTCTTTGAGCAGATCCGGGAGAAGGCAGTCGCCAACGAACAGGTTGTAAAGCTTAGAAGGGCTAATACATTCGATAAGTTTCAATTGGGACTGCGCGACCTCGTCGAAGATCTAATGGTTCAACGTATGAACGACAACGACAAAATCGTGACGCGCTACATGGACGACAAAGAGTTTGGCGATGTTGCGTTCACGGTACTTTCGAAAGCGATCTACGATTCGATTCCAACTGAAGACCAGATAGCAACTCCGGGCTGATCTATTCAGACGCCCACAGTTAAGCCGCTCAAAAGCTGAGGCGCATCCCTACCTGAAAGGCCCGTGGCCCGCCGGAGCCGAAGACCTGCGTGAAGCGCGCGCCAGGCTGCCCAAGGCGTTAGACAGGTTGGCGGCCATCGATCCGCAGCAGGCGCGCGTAGTCGAACTACGTTTCTTCAGCGGCTTGACTGTAGAAGAGACGGCTGCGGCGTTGGGCGTCTCGCCGAAGACGGTCAAGCGCGACTGGAGTGTGGCGCGGGCCTGGCTGCGCCGCGAAATCGGCGGCTAGACTGACTGGAGCGCAAGCGTCCTCGCTTGCTGTCGTCGCGTTAAGGGGCTGACAGTTTTTCGCGCTTCGCGCTTATTGCGAGCGAGGACGCTCGCGCTCCAGTCGAAATCAGCGGAAGAGGGCGAAAAGTTGGAGTGGTGAGATAGCCGCGTGTAACGATCCCTCGTTACGTGCACCCGGCGAGTCCCTCTTAGTTTGCCTCGAGCGCAAGCGCACTAACACATCGGCGGCCTTCTTCCTATCCCCTGAATTTCAATACACGGGCTACTTCGTCTATCGCCTCTACAAAGGCTCGCTAATAAAGAACGGCGCGGGCCGGGTTCCCACCTACGATGAGTTCATGAAAGACGCCCGGCAAGTTGCCGCTGACATCATCCAGAATAATCAACTCTCTGCCGCAACCATTGAACGGAACAAAAAAGCGTTTGCTGAAGAATTCACCAAACGTGCTGAGTTCCGAAGCCTTTACGACCCGCTCTCAAACTTTGATTACGTCGAGCGATTGTTCCAGACCACCGGCATCAGTGTGAACGCGACTGAGAAGCAGGCGCTGGTCGATGGACTGACCAATCAAACGGAGACGCGCGCCTCGGTCTTGCAGAAGATAGTAGATGGGATGGTCGTCATAGCCGAGGGTAACCAGCAGTTCACGACCCCTTACGGTCAGGCGTTTTACCAGAAAGAGTTCAACGCAGCCTTCGTGCTGATGGAATATTTCGGCTATCTCCAACGCGACCCGGATGCGGCTGGGTATCAACACTGGCTGGATAAGTTGAACCTCTACGCCAACTACATCGATGCCGAGATGGTGCGCAGCTTCATCGTCTCGCCGGAGTATCGCGCCCGCTTCGGACCACCGTAGCGCAAACTGTTAGTTTGCGGATCTCTCGCGACGGGTGCGCCTACTTGAACAATTTACGTTCGCTCACAACGCAAACTAACAGTTTTCTTTACAAAGCGAGCCGCCGAGATGGTGCTCAGCTTCATCGCCTCGGCGGAGTACCGCGGCCGGCTTGGTCAGCATTAGTAATTATGGAGAAAAGGAATGAAGGCCCAAACAACAAACCTGAGGCGACCGCATATCGCTGCAAATGGCGAGTGGCTAATGTAGCGGCGAACCCGCCAGAGACCACACCGGAAATGAAAGTAAGGATTACCCAATGACTTTTGCAGGCACTGCTTGAGTGTCGACATCAAATTCTCTCGATCGCAGGAGTAGCCGGACGAGGCAGATCAGGTCTTAACGCGTTCCGCAACCTTTACGATTCGCTCTCCAACTTCGATTACGTCGAACGACTCTTCCAGAACACCGGCATTAGTGTGAGCGCGGAGGAAAAGCAAGCGTTGGTCACGGGACTGAATAATCAGACGGAGACGCGCGCTTCGGTCTTGCAGAAAGTCGTAGATGGGACAGTCATCATCGCCGAGGGTAACCAGCAGTTCACTACTCGGTATGGTCAGGCGTTTTACGAGAAGGAGTTCAACGCTGCTTTTGTCCTAATGGAATACTTCGGCTATCTGCAACGCGACCCGGATCCGGCTGGTTATCAACACTGGCTGGACAAGCTCAATTTTTACGGCAACTACATTGAAGCGGAGATGGTGAAAAGCTTCATCTCCTCGCCGGAGTATCGCGCCCGCTTCGGCCAGCCTTAACGGGTAAAAGGTAAAGCAATTGTTTGCGAATTGTCGGTGCCTGAAATGTACCAGGGCGAGGCTTCTGATTATTAAGGAGAAATGAAAATGTCTTACCTCAACAACCAAAAGAATCATCCTAAGCAACTGCTCGGCCTCGCATTGGCAACAGCCATGTTGACCACCCTCTTTGCCGTACCTAGCTACTCTGGAACCCGGTCAGGTTCCTTCAGTGCCGCCAAAACAAATGGAGCCACAATTCCGCTTACTCAACCGCAGACGCCTCCGTTGAAGGCGAACGGCAAGATCGCGTTCACCAGTGACCGCGATGGTAACAGTGAGATCTACTCGGTCAACCCAGACGGCACCGGTACTCTCCGGCTCACATTCGATCCCGGCGCTGACGATTATCCAGCTTGGTCGCCCGACGGCTCAAAAATCGCCTACCTTAGCCTTGATCAGTCGGGTCACTATGCAATCAAGATAACGAGTGCTAGCGGAGTCGGACAGCGGACCGTTACCCCAGTTGTATTCGACTTATCAACGCGGAATTTCTGTGGTGAGCGATTTTCCCTCAGTTGGTCACCGGATGGAGCTCGGATCGCCTTTCGCTTAAGGCAAGCCATCGCCCGCCGAGTACCCAAGTGATTCAACCGGGAACATTTGGGCTGGCGCTCGCGGGGAGGGTGAGCCCGGCCTCCATCAGTTCACTTACAGGGGCCTTGACGGGCCGAAATTCCTGCATACCTTCACCAAAAAAGACGGTTTGGCGGATATCTCCTGGCTCAACGCTGTTCTTGAAACAACAGATGGAACGCTTTGGGTGGGTGCCGGCAAAGGTTTGTCCGAAAGAGTAAGACAAGCCGATGCTGATGCGCCGGAGTTTCGCATAATCTCGCCCGGAGATGTAACTACTCTTGAAGAAGACACTGGCGGCAATCTCTGGATTGGCACTGAGAGCAGCGGGGCGGTTCGTTTGTCCCGGAAAGGTTTTCAAAGCTTTGCGGAAAGTGACGGGTTGAAAACCAGACGGATTGAGTCAATTGTCAACGGCGTCAGCGTGACCCGGCGTTAAGACGCCGGGCCAAATTCATACCGACGCTACGCGTCGAAGAAGCGTGGGCATCCGGCCTGGGTAATGTGTCGACGCGCCCCATCTACTCATTTTGCTGCTCCTGGTTTTGTGAGTCCGTGTAATCTGCGAAATCTGCGGATGATTTCTGAATCAGTATGCCGACCTGCTACGGGTTACTGCCATTAGTCAGGGCATAAATCTCCTCCGCAGCTTTGCGCAGGGCCTCATCTGTGGGAAGCGCATCGGCCCAGGGGCTGATTGAAATTCCCACTCGTTCCGCTAATTGGTAAGCCACCGCCCGGGGCCGGAACTCCTGAGCCTGAACGGCGAGATCCAGTACCGCTTCGACGTAACGTTCCGCTGAATGTTCCTCGCCAAGCAGTTGGTGTCCCCTTTGGCCCATTTCCGCAAACCGATCAGGTGCAGCCAGGAAATTAGTCAAGTGTCCATGAATATCTTCAACTTCGTGTTCCGGTCTTACATGGGCCACGACGTTTTCTGGAAGGCTGCCATACCAACCGACGCGCGTAACCAAAGTTGGCAATGCATGCGCCCAGATGCGAAGCTGGCTGATCGAAGCTTCACCCATCGTGGGATAACGCAGGTTCACGGCTAAATCGGCCTGGTTCAACGCGGCCTCCAAATTATTTTCCGATGCGAAGCCCCGCAAGTTCACTTGCTTGCCCAGACCAAGCGACTGGGCCTGGCTGCGAATGTAACCCGGGTCCCAGACTTCACCGTAGATGTCTAAAACAAAGTTATCCTTCTGCGGAAACTGGGCCAGAGCCGCTAGCAACTGATCTAGCCGGCGATTCCGGTTGATGAAACCGAAGACGATTAAGCGGTATGGCTGACCATCAGCGCGGATGCCTTTTTGGCCCTGCTGGGTTTGCCCGGCCCGCGGAGACTGAAGCATCGGTGAGAAAGGGAGAGGTGCATAAGCAAGCACCCAGCGGTTGGCCTGCTTTAACTCTGCGTAAGCCTCTCGTGTGTGGACCAGCACTCCCAACGAGTTTTCGAGTGCTAAGGCAGTCAGCGGATACCGTTCAGCCAGGAGATGAATAGCCGTTGAGCCATTCTTTACGGACTCGGCGGCTGCGTTCCGGCCCTCCTCGCCGTAATGAGTGTGCATGTGGGCCAGATAGCCATCGGTGTCCTGCCATTGGCGTCGATACAGGCTGTCAAAGAATTCATGCAAACGGAGATCATGGAGAATTACCACTCCGGGTTGTAGACGTGCGACTTGCCAGATCGATCCGTGAAAGAGGTGGTTGTTGCCGAGGTTGTAAATATTCAAATCGGCATGGTTCAGTTCAACCCAGGGCATCTGTTCAAGCCGATAAGTCCGCACCGGTGCATACTTCTCAATCGCACGATCCCACTTCGATTGATCAGTCCACAACGTTACCTGGGCTCGTTCACTCAGCTCCGGCAATACCCCTGAAACAAAGTCGGCGATCCCGGTTTTGGCCGGCGGCAGTGGCGAGAACCAATTCAGCTTCATGCCAACAGTTTCCTGACGACGTTGTCCCAGTTGATCTCAAAATTGTCGTAATGGGTTCGGCCTGCTTGTCCCCACAATCGAGCTTGATCGCGATTTTCCCAGAGGGTGTCCAGGGCGGCGGCCATCGCTGGCGGCGTCGGTTCCGCCACCAGGCCGGTCTGCTCGTGGACGACAAATTCCAGTGGTCCACCCGAGTCGGTGCAGGTCACAACTGGTTTCGATGACAGCATCGCTTCGAGCGTTACGTAACCATAATCTTCGTCAATCGGGGGATAGACTACTGCCAATGAATTCGCGTAATGCCGGCGCATTTGCTCGTTGGTCACATTATCCAACCATTCGGCGCGATCACTGACCTTGAATTTGCGAGCAGCCGTCTGGAGCTCTTCGCCATATGATGGGCTATCAGGAGACCCCGCAAACCGCACTCGAACCGCATTGCGAGTTTGACTTAGACTTTCGAGAACCAGGGCCTGGCGTTTTGGGATGCACAGTCTGCTGGGAAAGAAGATGTAATCCTCGGCGGCTGCGCAATAGAAGCTGGCAGCCTGAGGCGGCGGATGATAGAGCGGTGCGGCATCGATGCCGCAGTATCTCTTGAGTCGTTCGGCCACATTGCGTGAATTAGCAAACACCGCTTTTGACTGCGGGATCAGATGCCGGTCGGCCTGTTGAATCGCATCGCGAACCTGGGCGCCATTCGGATAGTAGACCATGTCGCTCAGAGGATGATCCCAGAGCTCGTAAGCGGTCCGGTGTTGGTGCAAAATCCATAGCACCTTATTTGGGTGTGAAATCAGATAGGCTGGAAACTTCAAACCAATCAACAGGTCAACCGGTGTGCCCGCGGCTTCGGTCACATCCAGAAGGCGACAGGCCAACATGTGATCGAGGATCTGTTCGGGCGGATACCATTTGAACGGTATGGCTATGATCTCCGCCTGATGGCCCGCAGCCAGGAGTGCGTCTCTTAGGCCTTCCGCATGAATTTCCGCGCCTCCTCGAATAAACGGCACCTGAGCCGTGGCGATGAGAATCCTCATGCAGAAACCTTCCATCCCGCGATCGCATAATCCATTGGTCCATAAAAGAGATCGTTAAAACGCGCAGTCAATGCACTCTTTCCCCCTAAGCGGGCCTGGTCCCAGGCGTGTAGATTCAATACCTCGACTCGATGAAGCCCCCGCGACTCGAGCAGAAACTTCATCAGCAAACTGGGCAGAGGATTACGGTGCGTCGGATCAAAATAGAAATAATTGCTCCCCACCAAAACATTCTCCGGGTTAGGCGTCTCAAAAATAATTACTCCACCGGGGTGAACCACTCGAATGACTTCATCGAGCAACTGCATCAGGGTTCCGATCTCCAGGTGTTCAATAATATGAAATCCGGTAATCGCACGCAGCTGGTTGTCCTGGAGGCCGCGCAGATACTGGAGCACATCGGTTTCCACCACGTCGAGGCCGCGAGCACGACAGCGATCGAGCAGTACTCTATTTGTATCCAGACCGACTGCCCGATAGCCTTCCTCTTTCAATAGCTCCAGCCATTCGCCCCGGCCGCAGCCAAGATCGACAATCGGCAGGTTATCCTCGCTGTCCGTCGATTTGATGAGCGGCAAATAAGTTCGAAAGCGGTTCTTGATTTCGTCGTAGCTCCCGCGAAAAGTGTCTTCGAGCTCGGCGTAGAGCGCGTCCAGTTTGTGTCGCCCCTCGGTGGCTATGATCTCCAGTTGTTCTTGATCAAACGGAGCGGGCAAGCGGCGACGCGCTTCGTCCAATATCAAAGTCATTCGCCTTCCCTGAAGGGCCAACTCGGTACGAGCATGCTGGAGTTGCTGAAAGACTCTCTCAATCTCGGCTTGCGCCGTGTTGGTCGAAGACTCAAGCTTGCTAGTCGTCGATCGTAGGTCATTGGAGGACGACTCCACGTTATTAATCCGAGCTTGCAGGTCGCCACTTACAGACTGAGCCGCTGTTATTTGCGTTCGGAGATCGTTGGTGGAAGCCGCAATGTCGGCAATCTCCGGACGGACCGAAGACTCGAGTTGACCTATCCAGGCGCGAGTTGAAGTCTCGAGCTGACCTATCCAGGCGCGAGCAGAAGACTCGAGTTGGGCAGTGCGGTCACGGGTGGCAGATTCGTGCTGAGCAGACCATGCAAGGACGGATGCTTCGTGTTGAGCAGACCGCGCCCGCGTAGAAGACTCGAGTGCAGTGGACCAAGCCCGAGTGGAAGTCTCGAATTCCGTAGACCAAGCCCGAGTGGAAGACTCGTGTTGAGTAGTCCAGGCCCGAGTGGAGACCTCCACTTCTGCAATCCGATTCCGCGTATCGTTGGTCGCCACCTCAAGTAGAGACTGCTGCTCTTGAATCGATTGCCGCCTTTGCACCTGTTCCATGTCGATTTGGGTTCGCAGTTGCTGCCGCAGGTCAAGCGCGATGTTCTGCAGCTGATCGGCCACAGTCTCTAGTTGTGCTTGCTCGACCAAAGTCTCTAGTCGTTGCTGTATCTGAATATTCTGATCGTCATGCACTTCTGACCTGCTCAACAGCTCGGTTGTTGCCGCGGACAAATTAGAAAGATAACCCGCCAGGGCGTCGTTCAGGGTATCCACATGTTGGGCCATGTTATTGACATTTTCGGCCAGGATACTCCGTTGGGCAGCTGCATAGGCTTCGTTACGTCTCACGCGGTGGATGAGCGCGGGCAAGCGGAAGATAGCCATGCTCCAACGAATGGGATAGCCGATGATTGGCAAATGCGCGAGGCGACGGACGAGAGTGGGCAGGGCCAATCCATCGATCTTGACGTTCCTGAGTTCACCTTCCGACGAAAAGCGCAGGCTGGCAAGAAGGTCAACCTTATCAAGATGACCCTCGCGGAGTTGCTCGAGGTAATAAGTGTAACCAAGGCTGTCCGGCTCGCGTTTCAAGATGACCCGGTAGGCGACATCAAGAAAATCTGTATCGTGAAATTTCAATAAATCATTGACGTGATACTCGTCATTTTCATTGGGCTCAAAAGCAGGTGGAGGTTGCACCTTGGGAGATTTTGGCAAAGGACCCAGAGGCGAATTGAGCGATCCGAAATTCCGACCATTAGACAACGGCCTGGCCTGCGTGGAATTATCCTTCAGCGGGGCCGCAGTGCTTTCGAGCGCTGAAGTTTCCTTGATGGCCGGCGGGTCGGTTCCAAGAGCCTGGCTTTTAGCTGCCTGGCGCGAGATTGCCCTGCGAACCTCGGCGGTCAGGCCAATGGGATTGATTTCAGGGTGCTCTAACTTGTCCATTTATCGTTTCATCTAAACGACGCTCAGATGATTTTCAACCGGTTGTCATCTATTCTAACTTAGTAACACATGCGTATAGGACTCGATGGCATTCCGCTGAGCAAACTCAAAACGGGCGTAGGGCATTATACGTTTGAGTTGGCTCGGGCCCTGGCCGTCCTGTCGCCATCAGACGAATTTCAGTGGGTCTCACCTTTATCCTACGCGACTTCGATTAACCGCCTTTGTGAGCCGGATGGGCCGCCAAATCTGCAGGCTGTTCACACCGAAGCGAGTGGGCTCAGCAGACATTGGTGGACTATCGGACTGCCGTCATACATTCGTCGCAATCCTCTCGCTCTGTTCCACGGCACGAACTACGATGTTCCTTTGTTAGGTACCTGCCGGACAGTCTTAACAATTCATGACCTGACTTCGCACTTCCATCCGGAAACACGTCAAACTCGTTCGGTTCGTCGGGCGCGCTATAGATTACCAATAATGGCGCGCCGGGCCACAATGATAATCACGCCGACGCGGGCGGTGCGGCTCGAAGTTTGTGAGCGACTGAGAGTGCGCCCGGAAAAAGTGGTCGCGGTTCACCATGCCCCTCGTCCCTGCTTTCGTCCCTTGCCACCGGACCAGACCATCCAAACCAGGAGACGACTGGAAATCGACGACGACTTCCTGCTTTTTGTTGGCACGATCGAGCCGCGCAAGAACTTGCTCACGTTGATACGCGCATTTGAAGAGGTGCTGAAAAAAACCAGCTTGCGCCCACAACTGGTCATCGCTGGTCAGGAAGGTTGGTTGACAGATGAATTGTTCGACCATGTAAAGACGCTTGATTTTGGCGACCGCTTGCGCTGGACGGGTTATGTTTCCGATGAAGACTTATGCTCCCTGTATTCCTCTTGCCGCGCTTTTATCTACCCTTCCATCTATGAAGGTTTTGGTTTACCGCCTCTGGAAGCGATGGCCTGTGGTGCTCCAGTGATTAGTAGCAGCATCGCCAGCATTTCGGAGGTGGTGGGCGACGCAGCGCAGCTCGTGTTTCCAACAGACGTTGACGGCCTGAGCCGGAGCATTATTCATTTGTGGGAAAACGCAGACGAGCGCCGTCGTTTGTCTGAAACGGGAAAGGTCCGAGCCGCGCAATTTTCATGGGAGCGCACTGCCCGCCTGACACGCGACGTGTACGCCGCGGCACTCGGTTGACCTACAGACTTCTTGATGTCCTTAATCACGGCACACTAGTGTCCTGACTCTGAAGTTCGCATAACAAAGGTAGTGTTAGAGTCGGCGACATTCGCAGGGCGGACTGCTTTAGGTCCGAAGGACCGGCAATCAATAGCCACGTCCGTGAGGGCGTGGATCAAGAATCTCGAAGACGCTGAGCGCCGAAGGTGCGGAATCAATTACTTCTCACAGCGCAACCCAGTGCCGGACCTGCGGGCCTCAGGCACTATGGACCTTGCCTTCCACGCCCTTACGGGACGTGGCTATTAACTTCCGGTCCTTCGGACCTTGGGCCGTGCAGCTTCAGCCCTCAGATTTATTAATCGAACTTTAGAGTCAGTACACTAGATCAACAATGTATGTTTAGGAAGGCACTTGTGCCCCAGCGCGTGGTTGGCAGACAAGTCTGCTTTCTAAACGGATGTTCTAAATGAAAAGGCCAACCGATTAAGGTTGGCCTTTGCTTGAGAAGTTGTTCAGCAATCAGAAGCGATCGCGATATTCAGGTGACCGAATGAAGGCCAGAACCATTTCCGCATCCGACCAGTTACCGTATTGTTTGAGTTTGCCGAGCCAAAAATTATAGCCTCCTTGATCCGGGTTGCGTCTTAGGTAGCCGATGTACTGCATGAAAACAAACGCGTCATCAAACTCCTTATTGTAAAAGGCTTGACCATACGTTGTGTTGAAGACCAGCGCACCGCCGGTTTGAGTAGTAGTACCGTCCACCACTTTAAATACGACACTCGATTTGGCAGCATTGGAACCGCCGCCATTGTCCAACTCTGTGATCAGTGCGCTTCGCTCGGTAGGCGTTGGCGTACCCCCAGTCGCAGTAAAAAGTTTGTCAACAAACTGAGCACTAGTCAGACCGTCATAGCTAGCCCTAAATTCGGTTCTGGTGACGAACTGGTCGACGAAAGCGTGCTTATTGGTATTAATCACATTCGGATCCAGTTGATCATTAACCACGATGCCATTCGCAACCTGGCGCATGTCCGAAATGTAGTCGGTGTAGAGCGGTCTGCATTGTCCAGGCAATGACGAAGGCACGCCTGGGCATTGGGCATTAGGCAGTTTCCCTAAAGTTCCCCAGTAAACTCGAACCACAAATGAGCCGGTATTCTGAAGTTCTGGAGAGAGAAAGAAAGCCGCAGAGGTGTTGGCTCGCTTGCGTTGAGCACAGTCTGCCACAGTCTCACCCGGTAATCGGTTAGCCTGGTTGTTGCATTCCGCAGTCTGGGTCGTCACATTACCAGTCCAAAATGTCAGGCCCGGACCATCAGCGAAGCGACGCAGGAAGTCGATGTAGTGCTGCGAAGCGAAGAAGTCCGCATCGTCAATTGTGATTGGCACATTTGTACCGGGCCGCAAACGCAGTGGCTTCACTTTGGTGTTGCCGTAATAGAGCTCCGACGGAAGCGCAGCATCTTCGGTAACAATTCTCAGTGTGGGTGCCTGACCCATACTGGTGATCGCAGCACACGCGACGATTAGAACGATCATTAACGCGGTTTTCATTTATACTAACTCCTCGAAGCAAAACTGTGGTGGGGTGAAGTTGCCGGGTGCAAGAGGGGAGCTTGGTTTATCAACAGATTTCAATGTCAAAAAGTGCTCACCCAAACCTCGTCGAGTATAGGTTTAGGATATCCCTTTGTCAACATCACCATCCTCCAGTTTAGTGCTCTTTTCAGGGCATTTTAATGACATCAGAACGACCGTTTCATAAAGGTGAGGCCGGATGCCACACCAGTCGGGGCGTATCGGGTAAGACGCATGAGTAACCATCAAAGTTTGCCTAATGCGCAGGCAATTGAGCAGTATTTGAATGGGTTTAATTTTTTTGAGAAATACGTGCAGGGCCAGTGGGAGGGTAATCTCTACGTCGAGACGCATTCGAGACGATTCGATGAAACTCTGCGATTGGTGCCGGAGCTTAACCCCGGGGCGCGCGTCCTGGAATTGGGGGCCATACCCTACTACCTCACCATTCTGCTTAGAAAATTTGTTGGACTCAATGTAGATCCGGTGAGTTTTTTCGAATTCGAAACCGCCGAGCGAACAACTCACATTCTGGAACATGCCGAGACTCATGAACGATTTGAGTTTAACTATGCTCCGCTCAACGTTGAGAGGGATGTCTTTCCATCTGACGATGAAACATACGACCTGGTTTTGTGTTGTGAACTTTTAGAACATCTCCTCATTAACCCCAGCCATATGCTCTACGAGGTCCATCGGGTCTTGAAACCCGGTGGATATTTGCTGATTACCACTCCAAACATTCTGCGCTGGGGAAATGTCTTTTCGCTTTTAAAGGGACGGAACATCAACGATTGTTATCACGGCAATGGAATCTATGGACGGCATAACCGGGAGTACTCCATGGCCGAGGTTTCGCAGTTGTTGAAGGGTAACGGGTTTGCCATCGAGTGGGTCGGAACCCGGGCAGTTTACGGTCCGGAACTGCTCAACAAGCTCCCGTTTCTGGGCAACCGGCGTGACAATATTTTCGCCCTGGCGAGATCAACCAATGGCCCGCGAGCAGCCTTTCCCCACAATCTTTACTCGCTGATGGACGAGTTTAGAAACGTGGTGCGGCCCTCGCTTCGGATGGGTCTTAATGAAGTGGGCCAGATCGGTCGTGGCTGGCATGATTTTGAGCCCGGTGAACCTGGATTTCGCTGGAGCAGGAAAGAGGCTGAGTTCTTTTTAAAGAACACGGAGGGTCGACAAACCATCAAGCTTCGTGCGCGCTCGGATCATCCCAGAGCGGCATTAGGGCAAGTGACCATTGCTTTGGAGGTCAACGGGCGTGTACTGAGAAGTCAGAAGCTACCCGTTCATTCCTGGCACGATCTGACCTTTGAACTCGACGCGACGGAGGCGGAAACCATCCTGAGTTGCCGGATCAAAGTTTCCGAAACGTGGGTACCAAAAGTGGAAACCAATGCAGGCGATTCGCGCGAGTTGGGTATTGGAGTCAGTGAGATCTGGCTTGAATAGTGTGGTTGGGCCATGTCCGAGGGAGCAATCCGCAGATTCCGCAGATTCCGCAGATTTAAGAGCCAGTAAAACGTTCATCAGCCGCAAAGTAGTTCTGAGTATGGTTTTCTCTAGTCGGTGTAATCAGCGTAATCTGCGGATATCGGACATGGCGCTCACTTCATCTCTTGCAACCTGAAATTCATCACTTTGAAGACAAGAGCCCTGCCGTCCGAGGGGGCATAAACCATCTTCGCATCAGACGCAAACCGAATCATATGTCGCCCCGGCGGTAGCGTGAGCATCTTCGAGTAAACCGCGGGTTTCATGTTGATTTTCAGCTGATCCGAGATCAGGTCGCCATCAAGGGAAAGATTTGCCGCTTCTTCGTAGCCGGTAGCCAACGCCATCTCCAATCTGACCCTTCTCTCATGGTTGAGCGTGTTGTTGATTACCAGCTCGCCTTCTGACGAACACCAACGCCAATTGCTATCGGCCCCTGTTTCCAAGCTGGAACAGCCTTTGGTCCACTCCGGCGTCAGAGGATTCATGGCTATCTCTCGTTGCGACGGCAGCTTGCCGCCGAACCTCGCTGCCAACTGACTGTTGTAGATACCCAGATCGAAGAAGGACATCTGCTTGTTTGCGCTGATCAATGGCTCGACGTTTAGCAGGCTCCTGAGTTTTGTTTCCAGATCAGTTCCATAATCAGCGTAACCCTTACGATCCACGTAGACACCACTAAAACCGGCCAGCGATATGGTTTCGAGAAACTGGTCCACGGGTAAGTTTGCAGTTGTCATTTGCCAACGGGCGTTATCTCTTTCCTTGATCGCTCCGTAACTCCAGCGCAGTGTTTTTGAGTGAAGATATGGTCTGAAATGCTCGTAGTCCTGCATTTGGTTGACAGCCGGATTCTCGGGAAAATCAACATAGGGTAACTGAAAGATCATCACGCCGGCCGGCACGGTGGCCTCGATTCGCTTGGCGAAATCTGCGTCACTATCACTTTCAGAAATGAAGGCAGCGTAATGCGGGACGAAGTAAACGCCCTGACCGGTTTGGTCAAGGACACCCAACAACAGAATTAGTCCCAGCGCGGCTTGAAAAACTGTGCGCTTCCCGCCGGGCTGGGTTCGTCTGTACACCCTTTCCAACAGCAACGCTACCGCGAACAACGAAAAGAACGCGAGGTAGATGCTCATTCTGTTATAGCTGCGCATTTGCGGTGAGATTAGAAGAGCAAACAGCGCGGCGAAGCCACCTATTGTGGCTAACAATAAGCCTGCGAGGTTGAGTAGGCTCAGGTGACTCAACAAAGAATTCGGCTCGTCGTCAGCCGGCATCTGGTTCCTGGCCGGTTTCCAGAACATGAGCCATCCGAGCAGCGCGAGAAAACCCACACTGCCGACTACGCCGAGAGTCGCATTTCGGTTCTCGTTAACCAGTGGCGCGGCATCGTTGTATTTATCCTTTAACTGCGCTAATGCGGCGATCCGGTGTCCATCAATCGGCAGCAGCAGCTGAGCGATCTTGAGGCCATAGGCTTCATTTTCGCCGATTCCGCGTTGTACTGTTCGGCTTTCCCCCTGCCTGCTGATGTAAATCATATTTGGCAGGAGGTTAATGACAAACCCTCCGAAAAGCACTCCCATGAGGATCAATGAAACGAGGAACTCGCGCGCACTCCTGCGATAGAAAGCGGCAGTGACGCCCGCGATCAGTAGAAAGAAACAACCGAAGAAAGCGTAGT
Source organism: Pyrinomonadaceae bacterium (assembly GCA_031396065.1). Lineage (GTDB taxonomy): Bacteria > Acidobacteriota > Blastocatellia > Pyrinomonadales > Pyrinomonadaceae > PSRF01. Next base: position 24,004 of record JANNJZ010000339.1, read on the forward strand.
AGCCAAGCCCCCCGGAAGCTATCAGCAGACAGATAACCACGCTCGCTATGAACCGTCTGCTGCGCAGGTCTAATCTCCGGCCACCTTTATTGGAATCAGTCTCTTTTGTCAGCCTTCCAGATAAGATCCAAAGGAGCACCATCACCATGAGCGGCACGATGTAGTAACCGACCAGAGTGAAATGGTGTTCGTTTCTGAAGAAATGATAGGGAAGAAACGTATAAAGAAGGCTCGCCATCAGCGCGATGGGATATGAAATCTTGAAGTGTCGAAAGACGTAGAGAGACGAAATTGTGGTCAGAGGGAAGGTCAACAGGAAATAGAAATTCAAGATCAACGCATAATCGCTGGAGAAAAACGAAAAGAGTTTTACTAAACCGAAAGGCAGATTGTCCGGCATCGGAAAGTAAAACACTTCCGCGCCGCCGGGCATGCCTATCAGGTTGTTTCGTAGATACCATCCATTATCAATGATCGACTTGATCACCATCCCATGAAACAGAGCATCCCCGCCGTATTCAAACGGTGTCCGGGCGTTTGCTCTCCAAAGCTTCATCACACAGGTGAGTATTACCAGACACAGGGCCACGGCCGCGGCATACTCGGCAAGTGTTTTGAGCCTGCGGTTCGCTATGGTCATCTGTTATTCAATTTCCTGAGCTGATTTTTGTTTCGCCGGCAACCTGGAAATCTAATGAACGCGGCGCTGGGAAGCTGCGACTCAATGGTAGGCCTCAATATTACAGACAGCGATCGAAAGCTGGCGATCGTCCCCGCTGGTTGGGTCAACCGCACGCGGCTCCCAGGTCCGAGTCGCGCGAATTTCCAACTCAAATGTTTTGCTTCCGCCGGTGAACGGCTGCTTAAGATTATCCGGAACTTCGATCTCCAGATGCAGCCATCCGTAGCTGAAAAGTGAAATAGCGCTAAGAAGTTCGCCGTTTAGGGAGAACTCCAATCCAAGTGGGTCCGGACCAAGGTTTGGGATATGAGTAGTCAAGTCACACGCCAGTTTAGAAAGCGAGGTTGCTTCAAATCGGAGAGTCGCACGCTGGCCCATCCACCGCGCAATGGGAGGTAAGTTATTAGCTGCGTACCAACCGTTATTAAAGTCCGCGCGAGATGATCGATCGAGACCGATGCTCTTTGAGGGTAGCAGCGCAGGGGCCGCTCGAAACAGATCGCTGCGGTCGCGATGGGCATTGTAAAAGGGACCAAGCGGCGCGGCAGACGCCTTCAGAAACATGTACAGGCCGCTCTTGGGCAGTTTGATTCCCAGATCCGAAATCTTTCCGAAAACGTAGCCCATTGCCATGTCGAAGGCGCGACGCTCGGTAAAAGAAAGACCACGAAGGTAACTCAGGAAATCTGCCTCAACAGGCACGCCGTATTCATCCGCTTGTTTGAGAAACTCGGTACTACTAAGGCAAAGAGTGTAGCGGGGCTCGGTGTGGACGTAGGCAAAGAAGGAGCGAAAGCGGGCCGCGTGCTCATCGTCATCTTCCAACCCTATATGCCCGTCGATATTCACAAAGTGGCGCAGTTGCTCTTCTGTCATCTGGTCATAGTCCTGATGAAGTTCGCGATCCAGGCACTCAATTCCGTGCATGGTCACTCCATCCGGCCGCAATACACGTTTGATTTCGGCGAGCACCCGATCCTTATCGTCAAAGGCAACGTGGCCAATCACGTCAAGACTAACTACGTAATCGAAAGAGGCGTCTGGAAAAGGCAGATCGGTAAGGGTGGCCACGTAAGTATCGTCGTAGCCGTTGCGACTGGCGGCGGCCAGGAGTTCCGCAGACAGATCTACGCCCGTCAGAGTGACGCCCTTACGCTTGAGCAACGCCAGCATCCCTTCGCCGCACCCGAGATCAAGCAGGGATGAACCACGATGGACGTTGTCATAGATCCACATGGTTCGCGCGTACTGAAGGTCGAAGCGATTGACGCTGTCGAAGAACGCGGCTTCCAAAACGCCGCCGGTGAAGAATCGTTCACGGTAAAAACCGGGCACATCCTCGATTCCGGCAACGTCGTAGAAGTCAGCCTCTTTGTTTGAAGATGCCAAGGTTGTCCTCAGATCTAAGACTTATTCCGCCATCCGGCCAGGGACGGCCCATGAAGTCAGTACCACCTGGTGGTAGCGGGTGGGTCTCTCAGCCTGAAGGGCTCTCAGATAGTAGCCGGTGGTCGGAGCGCAGTGGAGACCACCGGATCATAACGCAAATGATTTCCACCCAGAAAGGGTGGGCAGAAATTTCTGGCACCCCTCCGGGGTGGCTAACGGTCGGTTCGT
>JANNJZ010000397.1:0-1736 GCA_031396065.1 Pyrinomonadaceae bacterium
GCACTTCAGCGGGCGTTTTAGTCTCCAATCTATATCTGGTGCCCACCCGGGGTAACGAGATGAACCAGAACGAAAAGCGATTTCTCGGCACGGTTAATAGATCGCACATTTTAGCCGGAGGAGCGTCTGCCGCTCTCGCTCTCATTGTTGCGTTCTTTCTGGCGCGGCGCATCCTGCAACCGGTTCAGGCATTAACGCTGGCCGCCAAGCGTATGAAGAATGGCGACTTGACCGTGCGGGTTCAGCCCCAGGGCGATGACGAATTAGCAGAACTCGGCCGCGCGTTCAACTCAATGGCCGAGGTCATGATTCATACGGAGGAATTGCGACGCAATCTCGTCAGTGACGTTGCGCATGAGTTGCGCACTCCGCTGACGAGCGTCAGGTGTCAGCTCGAAGCTATGCAGGACGGGTTGGCTGAGCCAGATGAGCACGCGATCAACTCCATCCACGAAGAAGTGATGCAGCTCAACCGTCTGGTTGAAGACCTGCAGCAATTGGCAGTCGCCGACGCGTCTCAATTCACCCTCAGCTTGCAGGCGGTGTCTTTAAGGGAACAGGCCGAGCAGGTCGCCCGTTCGCTGCAGCCGCTCGCCGGCAGTCGGTTAGTGTCGATCGAAGTCAGCGTGCCGGAAGATCTACCGCCGGCCATTGCCGACCCGGGCCGGCTTAGACAAATCCTTACGAACGTCCTGCAGAACGCCATTATGCATACGGCGTCCGGCAGCAAGGTCACGCTGTCCGCGAAACTCAATCAAGCGGGGACGGGGTCGAAACTCGATCAGTCTCGGGTCGAGGTGACCATCCAGGACAGCGGCAGTGGCATCTCACCCGAACACCTGCCTCATATTTTCGATCGCTTTTTCCGCACCGATGAATCGCGTAGCCGCGCGACCGGCGGCTCGGGATTGGGCCTGGCAATCGTCAAACAGCTGGTGGAATTGCACGGCGGTAAAGTTTGGGCTGAAAGCCACCCTGGTCTGGGAACTACCATCCGCTTTACGTTGCCGGTTAGTGAGAAACAGTGTCTTCCCTAGGCAAGACGATCCACGCGCATCACACGAAATAACTCGAACACAACTCTTTCATGCCTGTTCGTGTGATTTCGTGGATCGCTCTTCGCTCTAACGGACTCGTCGATGGAAACCCTCTGAAATTTCCGTTAGAATCTCCGAGCACTCCTGAAAATGTAGAACAGGCAATCCTCCTGTCCTACTTGTGCCCCTGTAGCTCAACGGTTAGAGCAGCAGACTCATAATCTGTTGGTTCGGGGTTCGAATCCCTGCGGGGGCACCAATTGTCCAGCGAGTGTTCTTGTGTTACCCCTCGGGAGCTTTCCCTTAGAAGCCTTTCGAGAGAAGCCTTTCGAGCCCACCGAATCGTCTTATGTCTCAGAATACAAAATCGCGCGACGACTCCAATCAGCGTGGCAAACTCCGCATCGGTAACGACTGGAATGCGATCACCATCATTGCGCTATCCCAGTCGAACCCGCTGAAGGCCATCGCCGAGTTGGTGGAAAATTCCATTGATGCCCGCGCCACCAATGTCACGATCATTCGCGGTCGCAGCGAAGGCCGCCACTACCTGGAAGTCAGGGATAACGGGCAGGGCATTCCCCGCGATACCGCCGGGCGGCCGGACTTTCGATATGTCGCCACCCATATTTGCGACTCCGTGAAGCGGCGGCTCAAGGTGGAAGGCGCCGCCGGACTTCAGGGTAGTGGCGGCCTTCG
>JANNJZ010000403.1:0-1519 GCA_031396065.1 Pyrinomonadaceae bacterium
GTGACTCTCCTGGAAATGGAACTCGGGGTCCGGGTCTATGTGCGAAGATTCGACGGTCGTATCTCAGGACTGTTTGCATACGACGAGGCTTTGGGCGCTTGTATCCTGCTTAACGCAAATCATCCTCGGGAACGCCGAACCCAGACTGCAGGCCACGAGACCGGTCACCTCATATCCGCCCGGCGTGAGCCGGAGATTCTTCACCTCAACGAGACTGAGAACTCGCGCGAGGAACGGTACGCCAACGCCTTTGGGCGCGCATTTCTGACTCCTGCACGAACGGTCATGCAAAAGTTCGGAGAATTGACGGCTGGGGCCGAAAGGCTATCTCGCCGCCACGTCATCATCCTCGCTCATTTCTTCGGTGTCTCCCGCGAGGCCATGGTTCGCCGCTTTGAAGAACTTAGCTTGGTAAAGGCTGGCACATGGGATTGGTTTCAGGCGAATGGCGGAATTACCGACGAGCAGGTCCGGCACGTGCTCGGAGACTTGCAGACGAGCGATGTTCAGAAGGCGGAGGCTGATCGGCCGACTACTTTGAGACTGAATTTGCTGGCAGCGGAGGCATACCGTAGAGAGCTGATGAGTGAAGGCCAGCTTGCCAGCCTCTTGCGCCTTGATCGGATCGAGTTGCGCGAGTTGCTGAGCAGCCACGAGTTGGAAGGGAGCGAGGCCGATGGGGTCGTCAATCTTCTTAACTGACCCCGCCTTACCGCTGGTCGCCGATACGAGCAGCCTCATCAGCCTACTTGCTACCGGCTGCGCACCGGCTATCGTTCGCGCGCTTCCTAAGCGTCTGGTCGTTGCCAGTGTCGTAACCGCCGAGCTCGAGAGAGGACGGAATCGTGGCCATCAGGATCTTGATCGGCTAAACGATCTCGTCACCACCGGGCTGGTCGAGATTGCGGAGCTCGGTGATTTAGGTTGGCGGCATTTCGAGGAACTCACCATCGGTCCTGTGACGCTGACGCTCGACGACGGTGAGGCGGCAACGATCGCGCATGCAGTCGAGATAACCGGGACCGCCGTTATCGACGAGCGCAAAGCTACACGCATCTGCTCCGAGCGTTTTCCTGGCCTGCCGCTAGGCTGCACTGTGGACATGCTCATCCATCCCGACGTGCTGACCAGTCTCGGTAAGGAGGGACTGGCTGGAGCGGTTTTTAGCGCGCTTCAAGAGGGCCGAATGCGGGTCTTTCCGCATCATATTGAGACTGTCGTTGCGCTGATCGGGAATGAGCGGGCGTCGCGTAGTCCAAGTTTGCCCAGAGCCGTTCGGCAGGCAGTAAAACCATCGAGATAGGGCAGTGGTTGAATCGGCAATTCAGTTCTCTGTTGCGTTGCGCACGGCGAGGATTGTTTGTTTCCCGCCCAGCAACTCTACTGGCGCCCAACAACGGCAGCCTCGCGCTCCACTCGAGACAGCAACGACTTCAGCACGTCGCGGTCCGGGATATCGTCGAGTGAGTCACTGGCGAGGTTCATGCCGCTACAAATCGCAGCGAACCTTCCACCTGCC
>JANNJZ010000434.1:0-26353 GCA_031396065.1 Pyrinomonadaceae bacterium
CATTTACCCACCCGCTACCAAGATTGTGTGAAAACTAAGGATGTTGCCCAGACATCACCAACCCTGAACAGTACGCTGAAAGCGTTGGCTAATACCAGCCCAGGGTTTGCTTTGAAACCCTGGGGAACAGGCATTATTTCTTGAAAACGCAATTCTGAAAGAGTTGCGTCTTCGCCATTCTGCAAAGCGGTCGCAACTCTTTCAGAGTTGCGAAACCAAATCGATCTGCGTTTATCCCCCCAGGGTTTCAAGGCAAACCCTGGGCTCGAATTAGCCAACGCCTTCAGCGTAAAGAGATTTCTCTCATTAGCCGCGCACCGTGGACCGAGACCCTATTTGTACAATCCTGACTGAAGGGATAAAGAAATGAAAGGATAAGAAAAGGAGCCTGCGGAAACGTCATGAACCTTTTTTCTCGCAAACGATTCTATCTGAGTTCAACGCTCGTGGCGGCCATGACCTTGGCGACAGCCACATTCGCATTAGGTCGACCGCTGGCCCCCGCCAAAGACGACATTTACTCCAAAAAGGAAATTATCGCGATCATGAACCGGGTCTATGACTGGCAGATCGCGAACCCGGTCGAGATTAACGACAAGAACAATAACTTATGGGCGCGGGCGGCATTCTATACCGGCGTCATGGCCGCTTATTCCACTACTCACGACCAGAAGTTTTTCGGACAAGCGATGAAATGGGCTGACGGTCGAGCCTGGAAGTTAGGCGACAGGCCCAGACATGCAGATGACCATGCACCCGCCCAGACATATCTCGAACTCTACTTGATCAAAAAAAATCCGGCGATGATCGCCCAGACCAAAGCTGTTTTAGATGCGATGTTGAATAGCCCCCAACCGGGACGCGAAGACTGGTGGTGGTGTGATGCGCTGTTTATGGCGCCGCCGGTGCTTGCGCGTCTCCATAAGGTGACTGGCGACCAGAAGTACCTCGCGTTCATGAACACAATGTGGTGGGATACGACCGACTTCCTGTTCGATCCGGACGCAAAACTCTACTACCGGGACAAGAACTATTTCGGCAAACTAAACCCGAACGGCAAAAAGATTTTCTGGGCCCGGGGTAACGGCTGGGTCATGGCGGGCACGGTGCGGGTGCTTCAGTATTTGCCCAAAGCTAATCCGGATCGCAAACGCTATGTGAACCTGCTTCAAACCATGGCCGCGTCAGTTAGTAGCCTTCAGGGAGAAGATGGACTGTGGAGGCCGAGCCTACTTGACCAAACGGAAGTGCCTATAGCTGAAACGAGCAGCACCGGCTTTTTCTGTTATGCGATGGCCTGGGGAATCAACCAGGGTTATCTCGACAAGAAGACCTATCTGCCAGTGGTCCAGAAGGCCTGGAAAGGCCTGGTCGGGGCTGTGAAACCCGACGGCAAGCTGGGCCATGTCCAGGCGATAGGGGCAGCACCCGCGAAACTCACGGCCGAGGACAATCAGGAATACGGATCCGGGGCGTTTCTATTGGCGGGAAGCGAGATGATGAAGCTGAAGAAATAAGCGTCATCGGAAAGTAAAAGACTAGATGAGACCAGGACGATCAAAGTTTGCGCCGAGTCCAGCCCGCGGGCTAACTCGTGTGACCCATGCATTGCTCATCGCGCTCATGGGAACCGTCATCTTTATGAATGTTGCCGCTGCGAGTCCCGCGGCGCCAGCGATTCGCTTCAGCAGTCCCGACGGCCGAATAGAAGTGCACTTCCGTCTCGATCAAACCGGCGTACCTTTTTACGCAGTCCGCCTCGACGGCAAACTGGTGTTGCGCGAGTCGCGCCTGGGCCTCGTGCGCGACGACGCCGACTTCTCGCGTGGCTTGCGGCTGGTCTCGATATCTCGAACCGTACCAGTCCGGGAGCAGTACGTAATTCTGACTTCGAAGCGCAGGGTCAATAACTATCACGCAAACCGCAAGGTGTTTAGTTTGCAAACTCCCGCCGGCCAGGCGCTGGAAATCATCTTTCAGGTCTCAGCCGACGGTGTGGCTTTCCGTTACCGCTTCCCGGAAACCAGCGCGAAAACACACCGGCTCACCGAGGAAGTCACTTCGTTTAACTTTCCTCCAGGCAGCCGCGCGTGGCTGCAACCGATGTCAGTAGCGAAGTCTGGCTGGAAAGAAGTGAATCCCTGTTACGAAGAGAGTTACGAAAAAGAGATCGACGCCGGAACGCCGTCGCCGACCGGCGCTGGTTGGGTGTATCCAGCGCTGTTCCGAGTCGGCAACATCTGGATGGTCGTGAGCGAGACCGCGCTGTCGCGTCACTACAGCGGGACGCGGCTTCGTTCAGAGTCGCCGGATGGCAACTATCAGATCGGCTTCCCTGACCCGCGTGAAAACTTTCGTGGTGGTCCAGTCAATCCCGAGTCGACTCTGCCGTGGCTTATGCCATGGCGTTTGATCGCGGTCGGCAGCCTCAAGACTATTGCCGAGTCGACGCTCGGAGTTGACCTCGCAGACCAGCCGGCCAAACGGTATCGGAATGTCGCGATAAAACCTGGCCGGGCTTCGTGGAGTTGGCCGCTGCTCGGCGATCGCCAAACGAATTACGAAGTGCAAAAGCGTTTTATCGACTACGCCGCCGAGATGAATTGGGAGTATTGCCTCATCGACGCGCTTTGGGACAATCAGATCGGCTACGACAAAACCAAAGAGCTGATCGACTATGCCCGCACCAGGGGCGTGGGAATTTTGCTCTGGTACAACTCGGCGGGCGATTGGAACTCGGCCCCGCAAACGCCGCGCAACCTGATGGTCACACATGAGAGCCGGGTGAAGGAATTTGAGCGACTGAAGTCGATGGGTGTCGCCGGGCTCAAGATCGATTTCTTCGGCGGCGACGGCCAGTCCGTGATCAACTACTACCACGACATCCTCGAGGACGCTGCGCCTTACGGCTTCCTGATCAATTTCCACGGGGCGACCCTGCCGCGCGGTTGGCAGCGGACTTACCCGCACCTGATGACGATGGAAGCGATCAAAGGCCTGGAGTATGTCACTTTCGAACAGAAGCACGCCGACGAGGAGCCGGCCCACGCCGCTATGCTGCCGTTCACGCGGAATGTTTTCGACCCAATGGATTTCACTCCGGTGGTGCTGGACCGCATCCGCAACATCGAACGTCGCACTACCAGCGGATTCGAACTGGCGCTTTCCGTACTTTTCACCTCAGGTATCCAACACTATGCAGAGATACCCGAAGGAATGGCTAAAGCTCCAGCTTACGTCCGCGATTTTCTCAAGCGAGTGCCGAGCGTGTGGGACGATGTAAAATTCATTGATGGCTATCCGGGTAGATTCGTCGTGATGGCGCGTCGGGGCGAGGGTCGCTGGTACGTTGCCGGTATCAATGCGGAAGCAACTGAGAAGAAGGTCAATTTGGATCCCGGTAAGCTGGGTCTGCGCGGGTCAGGCCAGCTTATCGCCGATGGCAATAGCGGCAATCTTTCGTTCCGAATGGAGACGGTGCGCCTGGCCGCCGGCAAGAGTTTGGAAATCACAATTCCGCCGCGGGGTGGTTTCGTACTGGTTATCAATTGAAATGAAAACTATCGTACTCAACCAGCCCGGCAGCCTGTCATTGGTAGATACAGATCCCTCACATCAGGTGCAGACTAATGAAGCTCAGGTAGCGGTGCGGCGGGTCGGCATTTGCGGGACAGATCTGAACGCCTTTAGAGGAAAGCAGCCTTTCTTCACTTACCCGCGCGTCCTGGGACATGAGCTGGGGGTCGAGATCGTAAGCATCGGCGAAAATGCATCCGGCTTGCGAGTCGGAGATCGCTGCGCGGTTGAGCCCTACCTTTACTGCGGCCAGTGCATCGCTTGTCGCAAAGGGAAAACAAACTGTTGCGAGCGACTTCGGGTGCTCGGCGTACACGACGACGGCGGCCTGCAAGAACTCATGACCGTGCCTACGGGCTCACTGCATAAGTCTGAAACATTGTCGCTGGACCAGTTGGCCCTGGTCGAGCCGCTATGCATCGGCGCCCACGCAGTAGCTCGGGCTGAGCTCGAAGCCGGAGAGTTTGCCGTGGTTATTGGGGCGGGACCGATCGGGCTGTCAGTGATTCAGTTTGCGCAACTGGCCCAGGCTAAGGTGATTGTGGTCGATGTCAACCAGGAGCGACTGAGCTTTGCGCGTGAGAATTTCGCTATTGAAGCGGCGATTGAGGCCGGTGAAAACGCGATTACCAGGATCAGGACGGTCACCGGAGGCGATTTGCCGACCGTAGTGTTTGATGCGACGGGCAATCTGGGTTCGATGAATGAGTCTTTCAATCTGCCTGCCAATGGAGGACGTCTGGTCTTTGTGGGATTGGGCCAGGGCAACGTTTCCTTTCACGACCAGGAAATGCACCGCCGCGAGTTGACGCTGTTGCGCAGTCGCAACGCCACGGGAGCAGATTTCAAGCGGGTGATCGGCTTACTCGAAACGAAAGCCATTGATATTACTCCGTGGATAACTCACCGGGTGCTTTTCGGTACTGAGGTAATCGGACAGTTTCCCCTCTGGCTTGAACCACAGAGCCGGTTTATCAAAGCCGTCATTGAAATCTAGCGAGGCTCTGCCTCAGACCGACCAGACGTGTGTTGGTATTCTGCCCGCGGATTCTCCCGGATAAACGGAGCGTCTGTCTGCATCCATCCGCAACTCCATCTCGGTTTGCTAATCCCGCCTCGGTCTCCGAGTCTCTCTCTGCAAGTCTGTTTCCTGCTGGAGTCTCCCCGGTGCTGCAAGTCTCGCTCGCTCTTACACTCTGAGCTTGTCTCTAAGTTTGGTTCTGCGGCTTGGCCGCCTTCCGTGCGGTGAGGCTCCCCGCCTCACCGGCACCTCTATTTATTTTGAGGCTATGCCTCCGTGTGACATCAGAGAGGCGCAGCCTCGAAGAATGAAACCGCTATCGGAAAGGCCGAGCCTTTCCGCACGGAAGGCGGCAGAGCCGCAAAGGCAACTGGCTTTGCCCGAAAATCCCGGGGTCTCGCTTCTCTGTGCAACCTCTGTGTGCTCTTCTATAAACATTACGTCCCTACGGGACGGGAACCGTTCGAACAATCGTGTTAAGAAAACACGAAGTTCAACCTTACAGAGACAGCAGTTGAGTCACTTACTTTTCGGGCAATACCGGTTGCACTTAAAGACCTGTTAGCAAGTGTATTGAGTTCGAGGTGTGTGCTTCGGAATCATCAAGCGAAAGCTTGATTCTGAACTTCTTGCTTCACGGATTCGGGACGGTAAACAGCCGGTCGTAGTCGCGCCAGTGCGCGTTCATGACATCAATCTTGTGCTTGAGTTGGGCAGCCACATTGGGACCAAGGCGCATGATCGTTTCCTCCGCAGACGTCGGCGCCAGGTCCAGAATCGGTTCGCTGGTGCTTTCGAGCAGGCGCTTGAGGTTCACCATCGTGTCTATCTCCTTGCGCGCGGTTTCCATCAGGTCGGTCCGATCCCAGCCGGACTGAACGCCCAGCACCGGATTAGCTTCGGTCTTAACACCCAACTGTTTTACGCGATCGAGTTGCGCCTGATAGGCGACCATGTTGTCCGCCGACTGCAGCAGGTAGATAACTGCCTGTAGCCGCTTACCCGTTAGATTCCACTGCTTGCGGGCGGACTCATCTTTCGCCGCATCCCGGATACGCTCGACGCGGCTCAATGCGTTGCGCATCTGCGGCAGCGTCGTCTCGATGCTGCGCTGGAAAAGCATCTTAGCGCCCCACCCCTCATACATACGCATCGCCTGAATATCAATCAGGTTGTCAGCCTGGTCCTCTCCCTTTGCCTGGAAAAGAAATCGTCGGTAATCCTTTTTCTCAACCGCGGTAAGCTCGTCTGGAAACGGCACCATCGGCCGCGTGATCCAGCGGTTGAGCACATGGCCGAAGCGCAGCATGCCGCCAAAGTTCAGGTTGTTCAAATTGCGCTCCACGTCATTCAACGCACTCCAGACTTCCACCAGGTCGTCGGCTTGCGCCTCGCCAACCTCGCTCTCGGCAAACGCCCGCAACGCCGTCACTCGTTCCAGCAGCGTGCGCATCGGTAAACCGCGGGTGGCTTTCAGCAGCCGGTAGTTAAAGTCAACGGTCGTCGCATCACCCAGATTCATCACGACGCGCGCTGGAGTTGGACTCGTCGCCGGGCCCCTGGCTGGACCATTGAGTCCGCCCCTAAAGTTCAGCGATGGCACGACAATTCCGACGACCGGTGAGAACGGTCCGCCGCCGCCACCTGCCGTTGCGCCTGCGTAAGGCCGGCCATCGGGACCTTCCAGTCCCTGCACCGCGAGGCCACGCGGCAATAGGCGCACAATCGCCCGCAGCACTTCCGGCGAAAACGTGGGGATCATCCACTGGCGAGGTGAGATCGGATTGAGGTTGATTTCGATCACGTGGCCCACGTCCCGGGCGGCCCGTTGGGCATTGATCATGAAGCCTGAAACGCGCTCCTCCATCGGCCGGTCCTTGTGATTACTGTTGCCATTGGGGCCGGGATAGAGCGATGGGGCCCAGTCGAAGCCCGAACCGGCATCAGTGGTGACCCAGTTGAAAAGCTCCACCTCCGGGCAATGTTTCAGCAGTAGCTGCATCGACTCGCGATACATGCGTAAAGTCTCCGGCTCGTCCACTGTGGGAGCAAAGTGCGCCTTGCGTGAGCGACTGGGCTGGTCAATGCGCGGACCGCGCAATTCGGGACGCGCGATGAAAAACGCTTCCGGCATCACCGCCGGTTCATTCGCGTTCCACACCGCTTTGAGTCCGTACTTGCGAAGGACTTCGCAGCGCTTCTCCAGAATCGCCGAGACCCTCGCCGCATACTCGACGTTCACGTACGGCTGAACGTCTTTAGGCGGAAAGATTTTAAGGAGGCTGGCATGGTGCATGAACCAGGCGGGATAAGGGTCAGCTTCGTCAAACTCCCAGGTAGCCAAGGGCAGTCCTTCGGTGATAACAATGTGGGTCGCGCCGAGCTCTTTGGAAAGTGCTGCCTTCCGTTCGAACTGGGCCAGATCAACCTGGGGTGCCGGCTGCGCTTGCAAAACTGTCGCAATAAAAACATTCAGCACCAATCCAACAAGCAGCCGTGAGATTATCTTTTTGATGTAGGACACGACTAGACCACCTCTCTCATTTCGAACCGGGACGATCGTGAGTTACACCAGATGAAGCCGCAGTGTGATTCAGAGAACAAACAAAAGCGGCCTTGCCAGCTTCCTAACCGTCCGACACCTACGCGAGAAATCCTTAGATCCTGCCGACTCTAGTGTACTGCGTCAAACAGATCATAACTTATGACTGGAGGCCCGAGCACGTTTGATCTTGTCCAGGATGTCGGAGGCCTAAGCGGTCAAAGCGAAAGGCTTGGGGATACGCATTGATAGGAATACAAGTTTATTCACACAGTCGGCGGCCTTAGCGGTCCAAACGAAAGGTTTGGGGTTGGGGTTGTGCTGAGCGATCTAAGTTTCAACGGTCTCGATCAGTTGGTCGACATTAGCGAAGCAACCGCGTCTGATTTGTTTTTGGGTGATGGTCTCTAAAGAAGCGCTCGACCATTGCGCATTGTTTCCTGGACCTTCACTGGTGAGACGAATGACGACACCTGCCAACACTCTGCGCTGGTCTGGTATGTCGCCGACTACCTTACGCTGGATGCTTCCGGTATCTCACGCTCACAATAGAAACTGCGTAAGATACTGCCATGCCTTGTCGACTAATTGTATCTGTGGCTTCAAATTGGGCCACGCGCTCTCGCGCGTGGAAAGCTATCATGCCTCTTTGGAACGCCCACTCAATCTTATTGCTTCAATTGGGCCACGCGCTCTCGCGCGTGGAAAGCGCGAATTCTCAAATGGACCTTTCGGTATTCCACCGGCGTAATACCGTAGGCGGCCTTGAAACTCTTCGTGAACTGGCTCGGATTTGGGATACCCACAGCCGCACCGATCGCCTGTACTGAAAGAAAGCTGGTTTCCAGTTGAACTTTGGCCCTTTGCAGCCGCACCAGAGTCAGATAGCGTTGAGGAGACATACCAGTCTCAGACTTGAAAAGATGGGCCAGCCGCCAGGGAGATAAATTCACCTCCGCGCTCATATCGCGTAACCCCAATTTGCGATCAAAGCACCCCTCCAAAAGCACTCGGACAACTTGAACCCTTCGGTCGCGTGTTTTGGCGCCCAATGTCTTGCGCCAATCAGGTGAGGACCTCTCATCGCTTTTCTTATCGCGTTTTGTCGCCATAAGCCTCAGGTCAGTTCAAGTCGTTCCGAGTCCTCTGGGGCAGGACTTCCTGCCAACACCGCTGTGAGGTGTCGTCGCGGGGTGAGAAGAAAACTTTGGTTGCTATGAATCCATTGATCCAGGCCGTTGACTTTTCGCTTGCATGAACCGACAGGCCCCGAAGTTCTGATTGCTTGGAGTCGTTCCAATCCGATAACTCCGCCGAATGATTGAAGCTGCACTTTTAATGGGAAAGAAAAAGGAGAGCAACCACTTTCTATTAGCGAATCCTGCTATTTGACTCTGCTTTCTGCTATCTCTTTGCTGATCTTGCTATGGCGAGATCTCTGCAGGGCGATATGACGCATTCAGAAAGTGTTTTCGGTAGTGAGCAGGCGTGGCGCCCACAGAATTCTTAAAGCAGACAGCGAAGCGCGTTACGTTGGAGAAACCTACTGAGGCGGCAATTTCTTTGATCGAAAGGAAACTCGACTCCAACTGCCTCTTTGCTTCCGCAAGACGGAGTTGAGTGACGTATTGCTGAATAGAGATTTGCATCTCGCTCTTGAACAAGTGGGCTAAACGTCCCGTGGAGAGGTTGACCGATCTGGCCACGTCCTCTATCGCAATATGTTTGTGCGAATTGCTTTCAAGCAGCATCACCACTACATGTATCCGTCGATCAAGCGGACGCGAAACGTTCGCACTAGTGCTTTGCGCATTTGTATGGCCCATACTTGTACCGGCCTTACTGAACCGACCGACGGTTCCGGCGATCTCACGGTTTGAGAACTCTGAATACATAGTTACCTTCCGGGGTTGGTGTCTTGGTAAAACCTCATTGCTTGGAAACTAACGTTAGCGCGCCTTTGCCGAAGTTTGTCTGTTTGCATGCTGGCTTTTGGGCGTACTCTTGAATTCGTGCGGTGTCACACCATAGGCTTCCTTTAAAACTGCGCGCGAACGAGCTCGCATCGGACCTGCCAACCCGATTCATCACTTCTTTGACCATCAGGAATTCCGTCGCTCATAACGTCCGGGCGTGCTTCAGACGCACTCGCGTAAGGAACCGTTGCGGTGAAATGTGCATGCCTCTCCTTAAAGAGGTGGCACAACCGCCAGGGGGACAAATTCACTCTACTTGCCATCTCGGTCAGCGTTAGCTTCCGGTGGTAGTTTTCTCGAATAGGTACCCGCACACCGGTACCATCGGACGACTTCGGATCCTTTTCAGCGATTATGGAAATAATGGGGAAACGTTACGCGGAGAGGCGCGGCTCAGCCGCGGTGGAGGCTGAACTCAATGCAATTCCTTCACTGATGCGGAACCACTTACGTGGGCACTAACAACATTCGAGCATTAAACAAACACGACATCGGCTGAGGCTGGATTCAGGCCGGAACGTGTTGTTCTGGCGACTCCGTGAGAGGGGATAATAAGCGAGTTAGCCGTCGACCGTGAACTCATATTCTTCGCCCGGTCCGGAGGTCCCATCGCCGGCAATTCCGCTTACGCTAATCTGGTAGAGGCCCGGCGCTAGAGATTGGGCCGGAAGCCTGAGCCTGACAACCTTGCTCCCGGAATTCTGCTCAGCATGAAGGTTAGCGATCGTAAACGTCTCGCTGTTGCCGACGCGACGTAATACCGCGAGGTAGCTTTGGAACTCCTCTCTCTGCGACCAAAGAAGCCGGAGTTCAAGAACGCGATAGGGGGTGGGAGACGTGATGCTGGCCGGCGAATTGACGCTTCTAAGTGAGACCGACGGAAGCACCAGTGACGCCATTTGCGCTGGGTTTTCACTTAGGCTCGAGGGCGCATTTAGATCCGCAAGTTGCTGTTCAACCGAGAGCCGGAAATGGTTGTCTCTCATCCGCTGAGTGTTCCACCGCACCAGCCAAACCGTTGTGACTACGAGCACGGTAGCCATAGCGACAGCAATCGGAAGGTACAACCTGCGTTCCCTGGGCCATGTTCGCGAAAAGAAACTGCGTAATTTTCCAAGGGCTGAACCCTCCGATTGATGGGGGAGGGCGTCTGACTGTGCGTACTCCCTTATCGTACCTGCGATTCTGAGCTTCCTCCGTTGTTGAGGACCGTGCGCGTACTGCTCGAGAAAGTTAGCGGTGTCGGGTTCCGAAAGACTGCCCTCCAGATAGTCTTCGACCAACTCATCCTCGGCGATCAGAATAGTCTCTTGAGTTTCAGAATCGATTATGAAGAGACTTTCGATTCGCTGCCGTTCTGAATCCTCGACGGTACCCAGGAGGAATCGCCTTGCTACCGCCTTCGTCATGGGTTTTTCGTTCATCGTTTTTGCCCCCTGACCGCCTCGGCCTCGCTGACTATGAGATTTAGCTCAATCCGTTTCATCGCCCTCCGCAAACCCATCAAGACACTGTTCTATGCACTCCTCCAGGTTGCCCCGTATTCTGAGCATCCTGACTCGAAGAGCTGCGATCGAAACGCCGAGTTGTCTCGCCATTTCCGCTCGATGGATAATCTTGGCCTGTTTTTCTTTAGCATAATATGTGAGTATGAGTTCCCTTTTCTCTTTAGGAAGTTTTCGCAAGCACCTGCTCAGGCACTCTCTTCGCCTCTCAGACGTTTCCTCCTCGATTTCTTGAGGAGGGTCTCCCGCAAGGTCAACTCCTTCCATCGGAACATGCGATTTGGCCTTTTTCCGATACTCCTTAATCAGGTTGTTGGCGACCCCGTAAAAATAGAGTCTGGGGTTTCCAATGAATGTTTCCCTTAAAGTTGGTACCTGCCTGGCGACCCTATCGAAAGTTTCGTCGGTCATTCCCTCAGGGTCCGCACACCGGTTCCAAGCGAATATTTTGAGCAGCGAATTGCGAAGATTAAGATAGGCGGAGCTGGCCAGCTCACGGTCTTGGTTAAGCCAGGCAAGTAGATCATCAAACCGTTCGGGTAGAAATTCCGAATTTCGTGGCATCTCGTTAGTGTCTGCGATAGTCGAGATTCAACTAACTTTTGGAAGTATTAGGCCCTACCTGTTTAGCACGCGAGCCCGCCGTCTATGCACGAAAATCCAGCCTAACGAGATCACAACCAGCGCTACTGCTAACACCAGACCTGGGCGAGGCAACGAACCGCTCCCAACCACAATCCGTTCGTTATATTCGCCTTGTAATACGAATCCTGCCCAAAAGAAAGGCTCACTCCAGGCTTTCTCTCTCCTGACTTTTTGTTTGGCCGATCTCAGGGCTGCGGCGGGGGTCATCCCGTCCTGCAACATCGCTTCATAGAAGTGTTTCATCAATTTGGCGGTAGCTCGATCATCGACTTTCCAAAGACTCGTCACCACGCTTCTCGATCCGGCGTACATGAAACCGCGGGTCAAACTCATCAGCCCTTCGCCCTTAATGTCTTTGCCCAGTGCCGTGTCGCAAGCACTAACAACAACGAGCTGGGCTGAAAGATCCAGTTTGTAGATGTCCGGTAGAGCCATGAATCCATTTATCTTGCTACCGTCGGGTTTCACCATGGCCAGGAAAATGCCTGACAACTCCGGGTGCTCGGAATTGAAGAAACCGTGCGTAGCAAAATGAACAATCTGATACCCACCGCCGGACAGGGTCATTGCAGTTTCGCGGCTGGCGTTAAACGCCTTGGCGACCATAGCCGCGCCACGGGGCGTTAATGCCAGAATTGCGTCGGCTTCTTCCGATGAGTGCACCAGGCGGCGTAGACCACCATTGGCCGCAAAGCTTCGCAGCGCAACGTGGGAGAAGGGTTGATCCGAATTGGTAGTAGCAACATCTGTATTTGAACTTCGATTTTGAAGGCGATCATCGTTGGCGTTGAAAACTGGGTCTGCGAATATGGCAACGATCTTGTCACCTGAGCCGACTTTAAGTTTCTGTTGGCGGTTAGCCGCCAGGATTGAAACCGACGGAAGAATCACTATTTCATTGGTATCTATTAGCAACTGCTTATCTGCTGCCATAGCAGGCATCGCGCCTCCGGCAACCGGTGCCTCCTGCTTAGGTAGAGGCAAGGGTAAGGAATCGAAGGGGATATACTGCAGCATTCCTTCGGCCACAATCAGGATTCTCTTGGTGCCCACTTGATCTGCCACCGACCCAAGCAACAATTGACTCAAATTCAGTGCTTTCTCATCGTAAGCGTGATCCGATGTTTCGACGTTGGCCTGGTAGTCGCCGGTTATTGTCTCGCCAATTTCCTGCCGCGCAGTAAGTAGTTTGTAAACCTCGCGTCCAGCCTGCTCCAACGTTGACCGCGGGGGCAATTCGTAACTTCGGAACGAGTTCGCGGTTACCGCCCAGAGATAGCTGCGTTCATCCCCGAGAGCATATTCAAGCAAGATAGTGTCGCCACTGCTCAGCTGGGCCTGAACCTGCTCAAGGCTGAGCGGCGCCGAGTGGATAAAAACAGCCGACCGCGGGTTCCGATCTTTGATCTGCGCCTCAATCTCCTGGTATTCAGTTCTCAACTGATTTAGCTGGCGGGCGACTTCGTCCTTCTCCGCAGGATCCTTTCCGGAAGTTGCCAGGTCCATCTGGTAGAGCGCCTGCGCTCGAAGCAGACCACGCAGGGTGCGCTCACGCGCCAATAGCTCCGGGGCCACTCCCGGCCGAATATCGGCACGTACTTCTGTTAAAGTATCGAGCAAGGAACGCACGCGCGCTTTTTCGCTCATCAAAAATCCGGCCTTGTCGAATCCCTGGCCAGGACGCTGGTGATCAAGTTGCATCAAGATATCGATGCTTAAGTCGTAATGCTTGCGGACGCCGGAAAAATACGAGATTCGAAAGTCCGCACCGGCAACGTTGGTACGCAGAGCCTCGATGATTTTGATCGACTCTTCTATCGAGGCCAAAGCGAGTTCGAGATTGCCAAGATCACGTTGCGTGCTAGCAATATTGTACAAGGAAGAAATGAGCACGGCTTTATCACCGGCCTGCTCGCTTAGATGGGCCGCGCGCTTATATGACTTTAATGCCTCTTGTTTTTCTCCAAACCGAAAATAAGCATCGCCCAGATTGTTCCATGCAGCAGCTTGCTGCCGACGATCAGAAATAATCGCATAGAACCTCAGAATCTTTTGGTACTGCTGGATTGTTTTCTGGCGGTTGCCTTGAGCTGCATAGAGGACGGCAACGTCGTTTAGCGCATTCGCTTCAGTGCGGACTTTCTTCGCTGAGCGACTTAATTTCAAACATTTCTCGTAGTATTCAAGGGACTGCTCGTGTTCCCCGAGCAGTCCGTAGACTCTGGCTACATTCATTAAGGCCACGGAAGCAAGATCAAGATTGTCATTATCAAGAAAAAGCCGAAGCGCCTCTCGATAATGTTCTAGAGAGGTCGGATATTTTGATACGTACTCGTAGGCTTGTCCCAGGCCGTTAACAGCGATCGCTTCGCTCTGTCGATCTCCGATCGCACGAAAAATGCCGATCGCGTCGCGGTGGAGCTGGATGGCCTTCCCTTCGTCTCTATTCACCGAATGCGATAATCCAAGGGCACTTAGACACAACCCTTCACCGGTTTTATGTCCTATCGCTCGGTAGAGGCTGAGAGCCTGAAGAAGCTCGGCGACGGCCTTTTCCGGGTCACCTAAACTTCCCGAAATGTAGCCTAAAAATAGACGAGCCCTAGCCGCCCCACTTCGGTCTCCGATCTCGTCAAAGAGTTTAAGCGCGTTTTCGAATTCTTTCGAAGACTTGAGGAGATTCCCTTTTGAATAACTAACCTCACCCAGATTCAGAAGGTTTTCCGCGTGGTTAATCTGAAGGGTCGTGGGCTGGTTGGCGTGGCTATCAAAAGCAAGCAACTTCAGCGCCTGCAAGACTTGCTTCTGCGCCTGATCATTATCGCCAAGGTATGAATAGAGACGACCCGTTTCACTGAGGGCTTTAGATTCTTCAAATCTGGCGCCTCCACTCTTTGCCTGAGCCGCGGCCTTTTGATATCGGTTTAAAGCCTCACGGTATTGGCCCAGCATTAAGCAGACCTCTGCGGCTTCCATTGTGGCAACGGCTGCGCTTCGCAAATTATGTGATGAGTGCCAAATCAGCGCCGCCTCGTCATATTTCTCAATCGCCTGACGGAGCTCTTTCTCCGTCCACTTGGCGCGCAGGATAGTGGCACTCGCGGTCGCCCGTTGCGCCATGTTGCTCCTCTGATCCATCGGCGTCGCGGGTCTGATAGGTTCTAACTTTAATTCATAGCGGCGGCGCGACTCGTTGAGTTCCAGCGATCGGATTTCCAGTAAGTACTTACCCGCCACCTCGACCGGTATCGAAAGGTCGACGTTTTCATAGCCAACACTGACCTGCTCGAGCAGTTTCTGGCTGCCCGGATCGTAGAGAGTTAACGACAGCGCGAAATCACCTTTATCCAGCGAAAACCGAAGAAGATCGCCGTGACTCAACCAAATTCCGAAGACCTCTCGTGCACCTGAGGTGAGCTCACGGTTGGTGACGGTGCCGGCGGTAAGACCTATTGGCTCAGCATTGCCTACCGACACGTCCGGCGGAGTTTCTGCGATGCCATTTACGAGGCACACCGCAAGAAGCAGGAATAAACAGAAACACCTCGACGCCATGGGACGTCGTCGACACATCTGGTCAGACTTATAGCTGGTTTTAACGGCCATCTGCGTTTCAGTTTTCCTTACGGGAACGGTACCTTGCAAGCAAATTGCGGTAGACGCGCTCAACATATCACCTTTCTGAGGTCTGTGTTTCGCCTTTTAGCACGTATAACACTTGAGATTCAATTGATGCGCGGGGTCGGCAATCATGGCGCGTTGCTGATTTCTCAAATAATACAGGAAGAGAGGGTAGCCTACTTTCAGGCCACCCTCTCCGTAAGCGAGGACCGCTCGGGTTGAAAGCCCTGATCCCCTAGCGACCGTCTCGGAGCCGCTGACCGGGTTTCGATTTTTCGCCGCTTCCCTTAGCGCCACCTTCCCGCCAGTCGACCATGACGCCGGCCCTCGTGCCTGCCATTTTTCCAGACTTCCGAGCGGGACTAGATGTCCTGCGAATCGACCCTTCTAAACCGCTCTTCAACACTTGCTGCTTTCTTGCTGGCATTTCTCTATCTCCTATTTTTAAGTGCGAGTGCAGCAGTCACCCGACACGGTCCATTAAGCCGGACGTGAATTCGTCGTCTGAGCGCAATCACGTCTGCATGCCGACTATCTTTCGCTTGAAAACCTGACCTCCGTCTGTAACCCAGACTCTGTTTTGGATCGCATCTGCCCATCCATCAAGGCTGCCTCATTCGCGACGCTTCCCCCGGTCGAATCTCTTGATTACAAGACTGGCTCGCGCACGAACGACCTTGTCCTTTTGTCCGGCTCGCGTTTGAGCGGTACGCCTGGAGTCGCTCAGGGCAACTTTGAAAACCTCAATCGTCAAAGTCACGTAGGTGCGCGTATAGCTGATTGAAGCTCGCCGCTCGACCTCATCCACGATGGGATCGGCATTAGTTCGCTTTGCACGCTCGACTCTCCGAAGACTCGCTGAGGTAGATCGGGAACGTTTGTCGCCAGGCTGCCTGTGATCCAGCGCCGGCGCATCGGTTTCCGCTTTCATCGAAGAGATCTGTCCGCGAGTGTGATCGCAGTTCTGGCAGGCTTGTTTGTAACTTAGGCTTGAGGCACGCGTTCTCGATGTACTAGTTAAAGGACTCTTTGTCCTGGCTCTTTCGCCTTTTTCCTGCTTCCACGCTCTCTCACCCCGTAGAGCGTCATAGTTACCTGAGTGGTTGGTAAATAGTCTTGGGATACTCCTACCTGGACGACTGGACTTTACGCTGAGATGGCTATTCGTTCTTGGAAACGAATCTTTCTTATTGACACCGTTACGAACGAAAAGAGCGAGCCCTTTGGTTCGCGGCATCTTGACGAGAGCAAGTTCCGCTGTCGCCGAATCAAATGCCGCTTTGACAGACTTGCCGAAGCCCAGCGCGCGGTAAAATGCGCCCGCAAAAACCACTCCCTCTTTGTCACCAATTCCTTGCTCAGCGCCAACCGAATAATCAATGACTTCGGAAAGAGACCGGGCCTGGGTGAGCGTAAAACAAGCATTCAGGACTACCAGTCGCACATGGCGCTTGTAGAGAGCAAACATTTGGACCAGGCCATCACGATCGACCTGCTTGCCTCTACCTGGCTTCCCAGCCAGAATCATCTTCTGCTGCTTACTCCCATGCCCACTAAAGTGAACAATGTGGGGCTTGTAGGTCATCAATAGACGTTGGAGATCGATCGGCCGAATAGCCGCATGACTGTGCAATTCAAACTTATCTCGATATGGTCCCTCCTGAAGCCTTTCAAAGACTTCTCGCTCTTCTTCAGCCACCAGAATGCGACTCGTGGTCCACGGATTTGCTGATAAGAACAGTATGCGGATTCTTTCCGTCATCTTCTTCCTCCGGCAATAGTCCAAATCTCCGATCTAGAATATTCAACCGTCGCCATAATCTTGACGGTCAAGTACGGCTAGAGCAATTACTGATTTAGATCGCTCCAGGAGCTGAACCGGAATTCTTGTTCATATAATCGCTCCACATTACATGGCGCAGAAATGACTGAGATCTCGTCACATTACCGAATGTTTTTCAGATAGGCAGATTGACGAGTTACGAGCAGTATGGTTTTGGAGTCGTCGCACCAAGCCAACGATCAGAGAGACGGAAGTGATGGAACGGGGACTATCGCAGTGAATTCAATCATGGGGAAGTAGGCGCTGACTCCCGACCGCGGCGGGGTCCGCCTGATCGCCTTCCCATAGCAGCGGCCGTTTGCGCAAAGTCGATAAACAGATCGCCACGGCCCTCCTTACCGAGAACGCGCAACGGCCAGGGCAAGATTCTCATTGTCACCAATCAGCATTCTCGGATTCTGTTGGAAGTTAGTATCTAACCGCACTCTCTGACGAACGTAACGGAAGAGTTCGCCAACGCTCACCAGGCGATCCTGGTTGGTATCCGCGCTTCCCTTGAGACCTTCCAGCAGGTAGTAGGTAAATACACCGTGACCATTCCCCCACTTTTGAGATTCGCGCGAAGGCTCGTTCACGTCGCTTGATGTAATGATCGCTCGCCCTTCCTCCTGATAGAGGAGTTTCTCCAAATACAGATTCGCCAAATTATTACCCAGGTCACGCGTCCTTTCGGTTGAGAGCCCAGCGCTGTGGCAAGTGTCTAAAAACAAAACAACTCGCTTGGACCTAATGTTCTGCTCGATGTATCTGCGTAGTTCAGGCATTGCGAGGCCGGTCTGGGCCATTTCGGCAACGCTCGTGTCGTGCGCCAGCACATACAGGTTTTGGGGTGCGGAAGGGTCGGGCGCGCCGTGACCCGCAAAAAAGATCAACAGTAGATCGTTTGCCGATGCCTTGCCTATGAAGCTCGTCAAGGCTTCGCGAACCCTCGCAATCGTCGCTTGCTCATTGGATAGGATGAGCATGTCTTCGGGAGCGAAGCCTCCGGCTGCGGGCTTTTGTAAAAACTCGTAAATCGAGCGCGCGTCGACATCCGCATATTCAAGGTTTGGAATGCCCTTGAAATTGTTCTTGTATCTGGAAATTCCTATTATCAAAGCATACTTCCGCCCACCAACGGGAACCTTCACTGCCGGCTTCGTTATAAATACGGGCACCGATACATGAGTGCGGGAACCTGCCTTGTCTTCGGCCTCAATGATGATGTGGGTAGTGTTTAGGCTGATTCTGCTTGTTGTCTCAAAGGCTACGCTCCTTTCGGCGTTTGCCACTCTGGTAAGTTGGCGAGTTGCGATTTCTTGCGCGGGTTTGAAAGGGATGTTCTTACCGTCAACAGAAACCCGCGTAATGGCTGTGGTGGCGGTTGCAATACCGCTGATCTTTATCATCATGTTTCTCAGCGTAGGTGGAAACTCGATGGCTCGTTCAGGCTCCAGCAGGACAAGCTGCGGGGGAATTTCGTTTCTGGCTTGAGGGGCTTGTTCGACGTGATAAGTGAATCCCTCGTTCAAGTCCTCAGTGGCCGTCCTAATAACAAAGCTTGAATAGTACGTTCGACCACGTCTGTTCTTCGCCCACACTTCCACCGTGTTGCGACCTGTGACGAATTGATATCCCGGTTGTAGCTTGAGATTGACCTTGATGAGTTTCCCTCGCGCGCCAGAAACGATCTCGGAAAGTGTGGCTGCCGCCTGGCCGTTTACACTGATCCCAATAGCACTGTAATCGATATTGTCGGCCACTGGCTTGAGTACGTGCACGAAGACCTGGTTCAAATCCGCAGAGGGGATGGCTATTTCCGGGCTACTTGAGGGAAGAACCTGGAACTCTGGTAGTTCCAGCTCAAACACGACTGGCGCACCGATCTGGTTTGTTGACAGCGCCAGGGATTGGACGATCATCAAGAGCAGAGCGGAAAGGAGGACGAGAAACGGCGTTCTCGTCCTCCTGGTCTGGTTTGGCAGTGAGACTGAAGCAGGGCGGCTCACGGTTTTCGCGTCTTTCTCGTATTCGCCGGAGAGAGCGTTTCAGATGCCGGCTCAACCTTGGGTATTGACGCAGGTGGCGTCGCGATTGTCCGACTTGAATTCCCGGACTCGGATTTCAGCTCGGCGAGAGCGGGTGCGGTCCAGGTCTTCTCACCAAGGACCCTCATGTACCCATAGAGCACATCAACATTAGGCGGCAACCGTCCGTCGTGCCTGGTATCGGTGGTCCGCTTGCGTTCGTAGTCGGTTATGTACAGCTTCAATGCTGCAACCGCTTCTGCATTGCTCGTACTGTCTTTGCTATCCATCAGCAACAAGGCGCGATGCAATTGCACTTCGGGGATCTCATGCCGGCTGTCGAGACCTATTGCTTTCAATAGAGATTGCTGGGCAACGTCGAGGTCTTCTTTCGTCCGGCCTACTTGCTTCATTACTCGCCCGTAGTAGTAAGCAGTGAGAGGATCATCAGATCGAAGCGTCATGGATTGTTGCAGGTTCATCTTTGCCATTTGGAACATGTCATAATAGAACGCCTCAATTCCATTATCGCGCTTCAATTCGGCCATGATTAAATTGAATTCCGGGCTCGTGCCCTTAATCTTATTGCCCTTCAGTGCGTCCTGATATTGAGCCTGCAGACTGCCAGCGATCAATTTCTGGGCATAATCGCTACGCTCTCTGATCCGGGAACGCAGGCCCAGGAACCCTAGCTGGGTGCGGTTATCAACTCGCGCAACCTGGGCCATGGTTGTATACAGTCGGGGGACTTCCTGAATATCGAAAGATTTTCCGAGGATGGCCTTCAAAGCAAAGTCGTCGGCCTCATTCTCCTGAGCCACGTTCCAGTCCAGAGCAATATTCTTCGAATAGTAGTGACCGATCGCCGTGCCCGCGATAAACCCGGAAATCAGGCCGATGCCTAAACCTTTTTCACCTGCAACCGCCGCTCCCAGTCCACCAGCGGCCAAGGTCAGAATCCCTGTTATCATCGCTCGCTTTTTCTCCTGCCTTTTGTTGTATTCAGCCTCGGCGAGCGGCATCATCACCTTTACCTTCCAGTGATCCTTGTAAACGTGTGCCAGCTCGTGCGCCAGCAGGTATGAGAGTTGAGCTTCGTTGTCCAGGACCGAGATCATGCCGGTACTAACCAAAACTGTTCCCGTGGAAAGCGTATAGGCGTGTGGAATTGGACTAACAACTATTTTGAACGCGTAAAGCTTCTCTGAATCGTCCGGCACGATCTGCTGACCCAGCCGATTAACGTATTCCTGAACGCGCGGATTATCGTAAAGCGCCCGACGAAGCTGGAGCACTTCTCCTGGGTTTTCAGTGGCCAACAACTCTTTCCGGCGCGAAATATTGATGCTATACGCTTCCGCAGCATGAGTGTCCTGAAGATGAAGATAAGCATCTTCTACCTGGTCTTTGAACTCGGGATCGCTGGCGTATAAGTCTTCGGCGAATTCACTAAGAGTTTGATATTTCTTAGCTTCATTGGCGCGAACTTTTGCTTCCTTGCTTTTCCGTTCCTCCTCTTTCTTCTTCAGGCTCTCCTCCCTTTCCCGTAATTTCTTGTCCTCCGGCGATTCAGCCTGCGGTTTCTCCTGTGGTTTCTCTTGCGGTTTCTCCTGCGCGGTATTGGCGCCAGGGTCCTGACCGAGCGCAATCAACTGCGGGGTTGGCAACATAAAAAGATAAGTGAGCAGTAAAGCAATTACTTGCAACGGCCGATTTTTCATGATGGGAGTCCTCCTCTGTTGAGATGACGGCGTTTGCGATCAAGTCTTGCGTGAGAGCCGTCAATTCCGAGTGAAGCTCTTGTAAAGAGCTATGATGAGTAGGGGTTCAAGCTCGCTCTTGGTGCGTCCGCGGAAATTCTGACTCTTTCCGCCAACCTTGATATGAAAAGTGGACTTCGAAAGCCGGTTGATCTTGAACTCTTCCACTTCGTTGTACTTAACCTTGAAACCATGGCTGCCTTCAGCCGGCACAAATTCAACTCCGTCCATCCGAAGATGTAGCCATCCTCGACAGTAATCCACGACGTCATCTGTATTGAACTTTTCATGTGAATGGGTAACAAAGAACGTTGCGCCTCCTCCAGCCCTTAATGCCTCCTCGAATTCCTTTTTTGCTTTTGTGAAATTGAGGTCATGGTACAGCGTAGCGGTTGCCATGTACGTGAGCGCTTCGCCGTTTGCCGGAGTTCTCTCCAGGATTTGTTCAAGCCGTGTGATGGCTTCGTTGTACTTCTGACGATAAATGAGATCCAGGATCACCTGACCCGTTGGTGATTGAACGGAAGTTTGACCGCTCGCTTGAACTCCGCACAGGAGCAGCCAGAATGTCATCGACGCAATGGAAATCGCCGTTAGGGCTGGTCGTCGGGAACAATGGGGAGTACGGATCATCTCAGTAGTTTTAGAGCACGCCGGCACTCGGATATGCCCACGGAAGCTGTGTAGCTTTCGGGAGACCTACAAACATGCCTATCCTTATTAAATGTCTTTTGGCGTCGATCCATAACACAGGTATTTCCACCGAACGCACTGTTGGATCTCTGCAGCGTAATGCTTGGCTACTGACGGCGTACCTCTCGTCTCTCTCTCTAAATGAAACGAAGTTCTACTTAAGAAAGACCATAGGCGGTCGGTGAGAATACTTTGCAAAGCGCCTGGGTCCAGCGCACGACAAACGAAAGTGTATCGGACATGGCTATTACCGGACGTACAAAAGCTTCACACTAAATAAAAACGTGTCTCTGTTCTTCGGAGATAACAGGTAGATCGTTTGAGGCCCCGGATCGTCTCGAGTCAGTTGTCTGGTTCCTTTTCGAGCGGCCGCCTCTTCCTCTTGTTTTGTCCGAACTTGACCGGCTCCGCCTTCCATTTCGAAGCGCTCCGTCACAGCACCCCACATTCCTTCCCACTCCCTCAGTTGCGTCTTTGAAATCTGCAGTGGCTGGTCAGAAATAGGCAATCCAAGTGGGGATGAGGTAACGATGATCGTGAGAACCTCGCCCGCTTGAGTGGATTCTGGGCTTGCTTTAAATGGGATCTGGGTTTCCGAAGGAATATCGATCAACCTTCCAGGTTGTAATCGATTGTCCTCACCAGCGACTGGGAATATCAAGTTCGTAACGCCGAAACTCCCATCTGTAAACCAATCACGATCGATCACATAAAGGTAACCAGCGCGTGGTGATTCAAGGCTTAGACGCAAGAAATCGCCGGCGCGGAATTTTGCGTCGGCTTCGACTCGTTCCGATAGCCACTGCCATCCGCGGCGCCCACTTTCTCTCGATTGCCGGATTCCGGAATCGGCGATGGTGGGCCGCAGCTTCCAAAGCGTTAAGCCGAATTGGACAATAGCGAAGGAATTTGTCTTGGGCCCTGTCCCTATTGAGGATTCTGAGGCAAAGCGATAGGTCCTTGAAGGCCTGCGGTTGCGTTTGCCGGACTTAGTTTGTGCTTTCGCCTTTGGCCGATTACTGATGAAGTCGTCTGAGACGATCGTCCGTAGCCTGTCCTGTGCCGAACCGGCAAGACCTACTGGCTGACTAGCCATCATTATTGAGACCACAATGACAAACAAAAAAGGACGAAGTCTCGGGAAGAGGTTGGTAGCGATTGGTTGAAGTGGTGAAGACATTGATCGACACTTTCAAGATCCGCATTTTATCTATGTTCGAGTTTTGCGAGCTTAACCAACACGTCACCCACACCCTGCACGCGGGTCAGTTGTCCCGTGTCGTCTTTGGTGCTCTCCGGTCTAGGCTCAGAATGGGTGATTAAGAATTCTTTGACTCCACGTATCGAATCCGCCGTCAATGCGCCTTTGTCTCGGTCAAAAGCCTCGATCTTGGCAGACTCTAGCTGACTGACAGGTGATGCCGACCAAACAATCCAGAAATTCTCTATTCCCGCTTGACCTCTGAACTCATTCCAGTTGGTATGAACCGGCTGATTTGAAACAAAGGCATTCTTTCTTAACGGCGTTGGATAGATGAGCGTAAATGTGGTCCCATCAGCTTCTGGCAGCCCCTCATTAAATACATAAAGATACCCCGGATCGGGACTGTAAACGTTGAGACGAAACTTGTACCCGTTTTCATAAATCTCCTGCCCTGACGCCTGGTAGGGATCCTGGTAAAGTCTGCCGTCGCGCATCTTCTGCACGGTTAGCCAATAGTTGAAATATCGTGGCTTCCCAGGCCCAGACACCGTTCCTGGCGCTTGCTCGCGTGCACGAAATATGTAGCCCCCTAGTAAAGCTGCCGCCGACGCGACGATCAACAAAGTTGAGCCCGCCAGCGCGATCCACGTTAAACCCAACCAAGTGCCTCGTTTGCTGGCTATGGTAATCGAGTTCGAGGCGACACCCGATTCGGTAGTGCCGGGCGGAATCGAAGCCGGCAGACCAGGCGGAATTGTGGCGGCAACTGTAACCAAGCGGGCCCGTGCGGCGGGGTCGCCTGGTTGTTCAAGGGGTTGCTTCCTTGCAGCTTCCGCAATCCCTCCGTCGGTCACCAATGCGCGCGCCAGGCTCGCGCCAAACTCACTTGCACTCTGATAGCGATCCCTTGGCTCAAACCACAGCGCACGCAGAATAATTGCCTGGGCTTCGGTGGAAAGGCTTGCTCGAAGGTCACTGGGCTTTACGCGCACACCCGCACGATGCATTTCCAGCAATTGAGGACCGGAATTAGGATTGAACGGTCGCCGCCCGGTAACCATTTCATACGCGACCAGGGCCATCGAATAAATGTCGCTGGCGGCAGTGACTTTTTCTCCGCGAAGCTGTTCCGGAGACATGTAAAGTACGGTGCCGACTGGGGCTTCGTTAACCGTACTTGGAGCGACCACCGAGTCTTTCACCTTTGCGATGCCAAAGTCCACGAGCTTGACTAAATCGGTGCCGCCTTTTAGAGCCTGAAGCATGATGTTGTCAGGCTTTAGATCGCGATGAAAAATGCCCTTCTCATGAACGTCATCGATGGCGTCACCAATCTGCTTCACAATCGAGGCGGCGCGTTCCAAGTTCATACCCTCGCTGGGAATTTGAGAACGCAGAGTCACACCTTTCACGTACTGCATGACGATGAAGGGCTTCCCATCTGGCAATTCCCCGGCGCCCAGCACGCTAACCACTCCGGGATGATCGATACGTGAGAGGGCTTCTATTTCCTGTCTAAATTTTTTGACGACGTACGGGTCTTCCAGCGACGCTTGCAGAAGAAGCTTGATGACGACGGGCTTGTTGTGAAGCCTTAGGTCTCGGGCAAGATAAACTGTCCCCATACCACCATGGCCCAGTTCCTTTTCGACGAGATACCGTTGATCAATTGTAATTCCGGTAAGTTCGGCTGCCGAGGAAGCTTTGGAACCATCCGATTTGTTCGAGTTGTCGTTTGTAATGATCCTAAACGCTAAATCGGCCACGGGCGATTCAAGAAAATTACCAGACGACTGATCGGCCTCAAGAAGCGAGCTAACCTCCTGCACGAGCAGCGGATCAGAGTTACAAGCACGTGCGACGAAGGCGCTGCGCTCAGATTGAACCACCGGCAAGGTCGAATAGTAGATTTCTTGAATGCGATCCCAAAGCGGGCGCTCCATTCAATTATCTCCTGAGGTGAGAACGTGAGCTCGAAGTATATTCGGCGCGAGACTTAGCGCACTAGTTCTGAGTTTGCGGGAGCATCTTATACATCGGAGACGCCTCTGGCAATACCAATCGAAATGCAAAGATTACCATCCGCTGGGCAATAGAGCAGCAGGTGTTACGCACGGACTCGGCATCAAATGCTGGCGTTTCCGCCAGCGCCAAACCAATCTCGTAGTGTGAACCTTCCTGCCTCTCGGCGGTTCGTTATAAATGCACGTGCAGGCTCCATAATTTACGTGGCGACGTTTTCGGGCGAAACCCTTCACAGTTTTTTCCAAAATATCTAGCAAGTTGCTGATAAGATGCCGCCGGATTCAAAACTTTTTCAGGCATCCCTGCTTTTTTGTCTACATCTCAGTCGAAGAATGACCCAAGATGCACGAAATTACTGAATTGCTGCAAGCCTGGAGTAGAGGCGATTCTCAGGCTTTGGCCAAGCTGGTACCGTTGGTTGACCGTGAACTGCGAAACATCGCGCATGCGTACATGAGCCGAGAAAGGGCTGGACACACGCTTCAAACAACCGCCTTAGTCAATGAAGCATTAATAAGATTCATCGCGACGGAGAAGATTAGTTGGCAGAGCCGGACGCACTTCTATTCGCTCGTAGCCAGACGAATGCGTCAAATCCTAATCGAGCATGCCAGAGCTCAACTAACGGAAAAAAGAGGAAACCGGGCCGAACACATTGAGGTGGCTGATGCCGTACAATTGTCGTCCGAGGCGTCTCAGGAACTGATTATCCTTGACGAGTCGTTGACTAAGCTAAGCAAGATTGATGAACGTAAGGCAGGCATTGTCGAGTATCGTTATTTCGGTGGATTCACCCTCGAAGAAGTAGCGGAGCTTTTAGGTGTTTCTCAGTCCACCGTTGAACGTGAGTGGAGATTTGCTCGCTCTTGGCTAAAGCGAGAAATGACATAAGCCTTCAAAACAAACGGGAGGCACTGTAGGGTCGTATAGAGCCTATACTAGTGCCGAATGTCTTTCAACGTACCTTCACCCGAGCAATGATGGCTATTGTCAGGTTACTTATCCCAAAGAGGCAATCAGCCAGTTCGTGCGTCATACTGGACGGATGCGCAGATCCGCCTCTCTTTACCATCGCCATCGCTTCCCAGCCGAGATTATCAGTCATTCCGTCTGGCTATACTTCCGCTTTCCTCTCAGCCTTCCGCGATGTCGAAGAACTGTTGGTGATGAATGGCGTCGCTCTGAGCAATGAGACCGTAAGAGAGTGTTGCCTCAAATTCGGTCAGATTTACGCCAACCGACTGCGTCACAACTCTCCTCGACCAGGAGACCGGTGCCAACGGCCTCCAGCGTCTCAGAGAGCGGCGGCGTTTTGAGCCAGCGTACGTCGGCGCGAAACTGCGCGACCTCGCTGCGCAGCGACTGCAGGAGCGAGAAGAGGTCGTCATCGCGAAATTCGCGGCTCAATAGGAATTGGCGAAATCCAGCTCAGGCCGCCGCTTCAATCTAAGTCCGCGGCTTACGGATGGCAGTTTCCATCCGATGTGATCACGACGGTCTGCGGTGGATTGTCAGCGCGGACCTTGGATTGGAACTCTTTCACAAAACCCCGTGTCTCTGGGATGGCCATTCAGTGTATGAGTTCGTCATCAAGATTGGGATCGTTTCTGATGAAGCCATTCCTCAGGATTCCTTTGGCAACCTCAAAACCATATCTTTGAACGAGCTCTTTCCAGGCTGCGGAATCTCCATTCCCATGTATCGCTATGACCGTCTCCTCCAGAAGCCAAACGATTTCAGCCATCACGACCTATTCCGCCAACTTCTTCAAAGCATCTCGATCCTCGCGCATCACACGCTCGGCAATCTCCACCTGTTGGGCGAACGCAGGATCGTACGCCGTGAGCTGGATTCCGTTCTTCGTTTCGACAACGTAGAGGCTGTCTCCTTTTCCCACCCGCAGTCGTTCTAGTATCTCCTTGGGCAAAATAACACC
>JANNJZ010000476.1:0-11681 GCA_031396065.1 Pyrinomonadaceae bacterium
CGTAGCCTTGAAACAACTATTCGCCACTACATCGACAATCATAACGAAGAGCCAAAGCCGTTCATTTGGACCAAAACCGCCGACGAGATTCTCGATAGCGTCGCGAGATTTTGTCAGCGAACTTTAGGGACACCACACTAGAGCAAGATTGACATCGGCACGGAGGGTAATCAACTTGCCTCGTGTTCGTCCAAAGATCGTATACGGCCCGGTAACAATGACCTGCTCGCTGGCTGAATAAGCCTCAACGAACCGGCGGAACAACTCCGCCATTGAAGTCTGAGAGATGCCGCGCTGCACCATTCGTAGCAGAGCGTGAGGGATGATTCGTAACTGCCACTTTGCTCGCGGCGGCTATTTCTACAGTCTGTTCCGGGAAATAGGTGAGCAGGTCAGGCTCGCGCAAAAACTCTTCGGCATCCTCATCACGTCAAAGCATCTTCAATCTCAGCGAGCCGTTCCGGATCCTCTAGCCGCTCGCTGAGATATCGCCACAGCCTGCGCACTTCTTCGGTCCGCAAGCGTCCCATCTCTAACTGTCCTGTAGCTCGACTTCACGTGGCGGGTGATCCGCAGACCAAGAGCTAAGCAGCGCGGCGAATTCGCGCGCCGGAGTCGTGGTGACGTAATAGGTGCGGTCAGGGCCGTAGACTTCATACGTGCCGTCTGCTTCACTCTCTCTGCGGGCCAGGGCTCCGCGTAGCAGCAGCGTGCGGAGGCTATCTACATACGGCTCTTGTTCTGGCGCATAAGCAACTACCCGGAGGCGGTCACTAAAGCGCACGCTAGTCCAAACAGTGTTCGCCTGGGCAAGCGCCTGCTCTGGCCAGAGGCGCGCCAGTACTTCGCGCTGTTCGGCGGGCGACAGGTGGCGCACCGTTTCAACGACCTCATTCAAGTTAGTAGCCATGATTCCGAATCCTCTGGTGGCATTCTAGTCCGTCCGGCTTCAGAACGACAGGTTGCATTTCCCCGTTCCTAATGTCTCAAGAGTAAAGTCAGCGGCGCGACTATTTCGTAGGCCCTTGAGAGTATGCGCAAAGGCGGCGCAGTCCCGACTTGTCGGGACTGTCTGTCGCGGACAGACCCCAAATTGTTTGTTGTAATCGCTCAACTGTTTTCGGCAAGAACAATTGCTCACCTGTTTCAACACACACTCGCGCCGGGACATTCTCGATAATGACAAATTTGCCGTCCATTTCCAGCGTGTAAGTCACTTTAGCTACCTTCATTGTTTCGTTCCACGTTTCAGTCTGTTTCTCATTCCCATAGCGATACAACTTTGACCGCCGCGGTTCGGTAGATCGGCTTATCGCTTTTCTCAGTAGTCACCAATTCGTCAGCATCTAGAATCACGGCAGCGGCCACGTGAAGGGCGTCGAGCGCAGCCAGTCCACAGGCCAGGGCTTCCTTGTACCCTCTTGCGATAATCTCATCTGTGGATTCAGCCCAATCGGTCACGGCATCAAATACAGCCTCATAAAACTCAACCTCGGAAGTGTTCTTGTGATAGACAGCCTTAGGCAATACTTCCAACTTCAGGAAGACACTTGAAACGAACTGTCGGTTGGGATCATCAAGAATGTCCAGCGCTTTTGTGGCAAGAGGCGCTTCCCGCGAGCGGCTGCTATCAAGACGCCGGCATCAAGGTAGGTCCTGATCATAGAGACCCATTGTTGGAGCCGCCTCTACGTTCGGCGATTTCCCTTTCGATTTCCTCCTGCGTCAGTAATGGGAGGCCATCGGCGATAATATTGTGGCGGATAGCCAGGAGTCTCTTACCCAGGGGTGTTCTAGGTGTAAATGGTTCGGGTTCGCGCGTTGCTTCTCTTGTGTTGATCTCAGTATCTGGTTTCATGGCATGATCACTATCTGTCGGCGCAATAATTTCGTCAAAGTTGTTCCCTTCTTAGTGCAGTTGAGTACTCACACCACAGACCAGCATATCTTGAAACGGCGGCATTTCACGAAGAACGATTGCTCCCGGGTGGCTGGACAAGACGGGTGGCTGGATGAAACGGAAGCGCAGGAATTGGGGTTAAAGGCATTAAAATCTTAATAGCTTATGACGGCTCAGATTGCGCCGAAGCTTCTCTCGATGAGTTGCAACGTGCCAACAGTGGCCGAGTCTGCTATCGCCGAGGATGGCTGTTCTCTGGAAGTGATCGTCTTTCGGATTTAAACTAGACCGCGATGAGACCCTTAAGCTGATAGGTGCACCGGGGTAACTGGATTGGGTAACTGGATTTAAGAACTATGAAAATAACGCCAGACGCATTGAGTAATGAAGCAACCAGCGGTCAGGGAGATGAGCCCTTACACCCAAACGATGTGATCACGGCTCCGAGGACGGTTGCTGACGATGGGCGCGGGCTTACTGCACATCGAGACGGAGATGTGGTGCTTCGCGACGGTTCAACCGTTCGCATCCGCGTCATGCGTCCGACGGATGAACCGGGCCTGCTCGCTTTACTCCAATCGCTATCCGAGGATTCGCGCTGGCTGCGATTTTACTCTTCGGCGAGCGGTTCCGCTCTTGCCGCTGAGGCGCACCGAGAAGCCAACCTCGATCACACATTCGGACTGCTTGCATTCAGCGGCGCAGAAGAACGCGTCGTCGGTCATGCGTTCTTTGCCGTCATCGATGAACATAGCGCGGAAGTCGCTTTTACGATTACTAATGACTTTCAAGCGCGTGGGCTCGGCTCAATCTTGCTCGGTCAACTGGCCGAGGTTGCCGCCGCCAACGGAATTCAGGTGTTCGAAGCTGAGGTGGTGGCTGCAAACCACTCGATGCTTCACGTATTCAGAGCCTCAGGCTTTCCCATTGAGGTGGACGCGAGCGCGGGCCAACTTCACGTGGCCTTCCCGACTTCTTTTAGTGAAGAGGCAATCAACCGCTTTGAGCAGCGCGAGACTACCGCAGCCGTCAACGCCTTAAAACTCTTCTTCAATCCACGAGCCGTGGCGGTAATTGGCGCCTCCCGCCAACGTGGAACGATCGGCGGCGAGACATTTCATAACTTGTTGAGTTATGGATTCAATGGACCAGTTTATCCGGTTAATCCCAGCGCCGAGGTTATTCAATGTGTGCCTGCTTACGCGTCAGTCGAAGCGATTGCGGGTCCGGTTGACCTGGCCATCATCATTGTTCCGGCGGCGGCGGTTATCGAAGTTGCGGCCGGCTGTGGACGCAAAGGGGTCAAGGCGCTGGTCGTCATTTCGGCCGGATTTTCGGAAACGGGAAACGAAGGACAAGAGCGCCAGGCTGAGTTGCTGCGAGTTTGCCGGGCCGCGGGCATGCGGCTGATTGGGCCAAACTGCATGGGCATTGCGAACACTGATCCCGCGGTGCTGCTTGATGCGACGTTCGCGCCGGACGTACCGCCTTCCGGACGCGTGGGATTTTCCTCTCAGAGCGGCGCCTTGGGTGTAGCCATCATCGAGTATGCAAACTCGCTTGGACTTGGCATCTCCACTTTTGTATCGGTCGGCAATAAGGCAGACATCTCCGGAAACGATCTGTTGCGCTATTGGGAATCCGACCACGGCACCGATGTGATCCTGCTTTACCTTGAGTCATTCGGAAACCCGAAAAAGTTTTCACAGATTGCGCGCCGGGTTGGCCGTAAGAAACCAATTGTGGTCGTGAAGAGCGGTCGCTCTGTTGCCGGCGCACGGGCCACCTCGTCACACACCGGCGCGCTCATCGCCGCGTCGGATGTGACGGTTGATGCGCTCTTTCGTCAGGCCGGCGTCATTCGCACGGATACGCTCGCAGAGTTATTCGATGTAGCCTCGCTGCTCGTGAATCAGCCACTGCCCCGAGGGCACCGTGTAGGCATCGTAACGAATACAGGTGGTGCGGCAATTCTGTGCGCCGACGCGTGTGAAGACAGAGGGCTGGAAGTTCCTTTATTAGGTGAAAGCAGCCAGGAAGAACTGCGCTCGTTCCTGCCACCGGGAGCTAGTGTGAGCAATCCCGTCGATATGATCGCATCCGCGTCGGCAGACGACTATCACAAAGCTATTGGGATAATGGCCGCAGACAACAATGTAGATGCCCTGATTGTGATTTTCACTCCACCTTTGATCACGCGCGCCGAGGATGTGGCGCGTGCAATCGTCGAGGCCGTTCGGCCATTGAACAGAAGCAAACCGGTGGTGACTGTTTTCCTCTCGGCGCGAGGAACGCCGAAAGAGTTGCGTTCAGCAGACGTGAGCCTTCCGTGTTACGCCTTCCCCGAAACTGCGGCGATTGCTCTGGCGCGCGCGGCTCGTTACCGCGAATGGCGTGAACGACCTGAGACGGGCGCACCTCGTTTTGAAGATATTCGAAGAGATGAAGCTGCGGCCGTCGTCGCGACAGCGCTTTCACGCGGCGATGGCTGGCTTGACCCTGAAGAAATCGCCGCGCTCCTTTCCTGCTACGGTCTGCCTCTGATGGAACAGAGAATTGCCACGACTGCGAAAGACGCGGGCGCGGCGGCGGAAGAGATGGGCGGAGAAGTGGCGCTTAAAGCCATTGCTCCAGGCCTGATTCACAAGACTGAAGCAGGCGCGGTTCGCCTTCATCTGCATGGCGCAGAACAGGTGTGCACGGCTGCCGGCGAGATGTCAGAACAACTTAAAGCGCAGGGACAATCACCAACTGGCTTTGTGGTTCAGCGCATGGCTCAGAAGGGAGTCGAGATGCTGGTTGGCGTGGTACACGATCCGCAATTTGGCCCGGTCGTGGCCTGCGGCGCCGGCGGCATTCAAGTGGAGTTGCTACGAGACGTTTCGGTGCGCCTCACGCCACTCTCAAAAGAAGATGCTGCAGAGATGATTCGCAGTTTGAAGACCTATCCGTTACTTACCGGCTTTCGCGGCGCGAAGGTTGGTGATGTAGCCGCGCTTGAGGAAGGACTGCTGCGGGTGAATTCAATGGTTGAAGACATTCCGCAGATCGCCGAACTGGATTTGAATCCCTTTGTGGTGCACGAGACTGGAGCCGCGATTCTGGATGCTCGCGTCAGAGTGGTCGCCGTTGAACCGAAGCCATTGCTGGGCGTCCGCCGCTGAGCAGGTTCTTTCGAGTCATGAGGACATAGCCATTGGTGCGGAATTTCATCGCGCTCGCAGGAGGCGCTGGTTCTTCAACCAGAACTGCGAGATTCGTTAAGGCGCCGTTCCAGGCAGCAACCGCCTTCCCACCACCGCGGTCTGTTTTGCCAGATCTCTCGAATTGGTGCGGTTTTGATATTGCCAATCGCCGGTTGTGAATGGCAGACAACGACGTCCCCATTTGCCTGGAACTGAAGCATCGTTAAGGCCGTGCAGAGTTGCTGCGGCTCATGAGCGCTGTGTGACTGAATAGCGATTCGCGACTCTACCGGATTAATAAAGTAAGGGACCATCGCGTTGAGCTGGGCTGGACTGTTCGCGATCGGCGAGCCCTGCTTTTTCAGCTCTTGCAGTTCTGCCAGGACGCCAACGACCTTTTCGGTATCTGAAGGCCATGTTTCACTGTGTGTGAACCAAAGAGCATCTTCCGATGTGTTGTAGTTCTGTTCTATAGGTTGGTAGAAGACTTCAAGATCTTCTTGTTTGGCAAAGCGCGCCACCTCGCAAACGTCGTCAAGGTTCTGTCGCATGATTACGGTCTTGAGCCGGATGACCATATCCAAACGGTGTTCTGTGCGCATGCGCTGCAACGTCTTAATGGTTCTTTCTGTCTTCTTTGCGAATCCCGCACGTCCGCGGACCCGATCATGTGTTTCCCCCATGCCGTCAAATGAGATTGTTACTCTTGACGGCTGCGCCAGTGCCAGACTTTCAATCTTCGCTTGATCTTCCCAGAAACCATGACTCAATAGTTCCGTGAACAGACCAAGCGAACTGCCAAAGGACAACAACTGGATTGTGTCACGATTTAGCAGGGCCTCGCCGCCACTGAAAGTTACCTGCACCGGGCCGAGCCATTCTCTTAAGTCCGCAATTAACACTTGCCACTGATCCAGCGATGGTCTGTCCTCCTGGCCACGATTTTTCCATATATCGCAATGGATACATCGGGCGTTGCACCGTTCGGTTACGAGCAGAACGATCGAGGTTGGTCGACAGTAAGACGCCAGACGGCCTCCGGCAAGCGTTCGGAGTCGGTAGCTGAGGCCTTCGTGGAGGCGTCTGCGGGCAACACTTAATGGGCGCATAGAATTGTCGTTTCAACCGTCGTGCAGGTTGGCTTGGGGGCAGCTGATGTCCAATGTTGACCAAAAAGGGAGCATTAGCGCCCGGAGTAGTGGTTCAAACTGCTCCGGTAAAGTTAGGCTTCGGAGTGTTCCCTCCGGGCCGGAGCGTCGGCGCGCTTTAGAGGAACGTAATTAGGTTTCCACATCTTGCCGGCGACGGTTTGCTCCAGCTTGTCGAGGTCCACTTCAGCCAGGCCGGCGCGCTGCGCTTCGCGGGCAACTTCCAGCGCCACTTTGAATGAGATGTCGCGGACCTGCTCGAGCGGCGGATAGAGTGGCGCTTCGGGGTCGTGCAACACCGGCGCAAATTCACTTAAGACGCGCGCGGCGGCGACGAACATGGCGTCGGTTACCCGGCTGGCTCCGGAAGCGATCACGCCCAGCCCCACACCGGGGAAGATAAATGAGTTGTTGCACTGCCCAATCCGAATCACGCGGCCATCGCGAACGACGGCCGGAAACGGGCTGCCGGTGGCGATCATGGCCCGACCTTCAGTCCAATCGAGCAGATCTGAGGGAGTTGCTTCGCTCTTCGAGGTAGGATTTGAAAGCGGAAAGATCACCGGCCGCTCCACATGTTTCGCCATCTCGCGCACGATCTCCTGGGTGAATGCTCCCGGCTGTGCTGACGTGCCAATAAGAATTGTCGGCTGCACGTGCTTGACCACGTCGAGAAATGTGAGGTGCGCAGGATCATTCACTTCCCAGTTGACAGTCCTCTCGGGCGGCTGCGCGTACTTCTCTTTGAATGGTTCAACCCTGGCCCGCCCGGTTTGGACCAGACCCTGGCTGTCGACCAGCCACAGTTTTGCGCGCGCCGCGAGTTCTGCGGTGCCTTCAACCACCATCGCCGCGACGATCTGATCACTGATTCCAATTGCCGAGGCCCCCGCGCCGAGAATGACTATGCGCTGCTCGCTAAGTTTCGTATGCGTTAGCTTTGTCGTGGCCAGCAACCCGGCGACGGTGACCGCGCCGGTTCCCTGTATGTCGTCATTGAACGTGCAAAGGCGATCGCGATAGCGCTCGAGTATTCTGGGCGCATTGTGCTTTGAAAAGTCTTCCCACTGCAGCAGGACGCGGGGAAACTCCTGTTCGACAGCCGAGACAAAGGTTTCGATAAAGTCATCGTAATCTTTGCCCCGCACGCGTTCGTGCCGCCAGCCGAGGTACAGAGGATCGCTGAGCAACTCCTGGTTGTCAGTCCCAACATCCAGCAGAATCGGCAAGGCTTTCGCTGGATGAATTCCGGCGCAGACCGTGTAGAGTGAAAGTTTTCCTACCGGGATTCTCATTCCGCCCACGCCGAGGTCGCCCAGACCCAGGATGCGTTCACCATCGGTCACCACGATTACTTCCGCGTCTTGCGCGGCCGCATTGTTGAGCAGCGCCAGGATCTCGTCGCGATAAGGAAAGGAAATGTATAGACCGCGCGGCCGGCGGAACACATGGCTATAGAGGCGGCAGCCCTCGCCGACCGTCGGCGTGTAGATGATCGGCATCATCTCAGTAATATGTTCCTGCAACAGGCGGTAGAAGAGTGTTTCGTTGCGGTCCTGCAAAGCCGCGAGAAAAATGTAGCGTTCGATGTCGCTGTCTTTACGCTGGTAGTTTTCGTAAACACGCTCCAGCTGTTCTTCGATGGTCGAAGTGTGCAGCGGGAGCAGTCCCATTAGCCCCAGCTCGCGCCGCTCGTCTTCGGGAAAGGCGCTGCTTTTATTCAACAGCGGATCGTCGAGCAGTCGTTGCCCGCTAATCGAGATCGTCTGTGGTTCTGAGTCAGTAGACTCGAGTGCGGGTACAGCGGAATTCATCTTGAGATTTCCTTTCGTGATTACTACATCGCGGCTTCAAATCAGTATATCCGAGGTGGTCCTTCCAGATCGTACGCGCGGCGGCTGACAACGAGATGGCGGCCGACCCAACGCCGCCTGCGGAACCCCAGCAGGTGGAAGACCTGAAGAGGTAAAACGCTAGCGATGCGCGTGTCTACAATCAGGAAATGTTCGTTAAGGGGATCTCGGCGAACACCCGGGAGAAGGTGAACATAGTCGCCGATTTTCAGCCGCCTAAGCAAAGCTGACAAACTGAGCCACAACTTCCTAACCTCGCGACCGAGAAAGAAGCCATCGTCACCCAGCGCCTGGTAAAGCGGCAGAAGCACCAATCCCGCTTCGGGGGCTGCGATCTCGCCCCGACGATCATGAGCGAGCGTTTGTCCTCGTCGCACCGGTTGAAAGTTGGTAAACCCAGGCTCCATTTTGAAATTGTCATCTGGCGAAATCGCGTGCCGGTGTCGCACTTCGACCACTCGCCTCCCGCCGGCGGCAAGCGCCAGGAGTGAACGATACCTATCAAGCTCCGGCACGTCCGCTGCGCTCAGGTTTCCCGCGGCCACAGTCGCGATCCAGATCGCTGCTTCGTGGTTGTCTACCGATGATAAAGCGTCGTGCTGTCCGGCCTCAAGGCCCATTGTTACCAGGCCAAGATTGTTGACGTATTCCAGCAACGTGCCATCGATCTGTTCTTCCAGCCCGAGGACGATTGTCACCGGAAAGTTAAGAGCAAAGGATCGGTTTCGGAGGGTATCGCCCACGGTGGCAAATGGTTTTCCAGCCGCCGAAGTCGTGTGCAGATCGACGAAGCAGATTTCATCCTGCGCGCGAGCAAACGCGCTGTGTAATTCAGCGAGCAGCTGCCGTTGTTCAACCCGTTCGGAGATGTCGTGGTGAAGAGACTTGCCCGACTTGATTTTCTGAATGTTGTCCGGCGTCCATAGACGGTTCAGGTCAGCGTCGATGTAGCGAACCTTTCGCTGGAACGCTAAGGTATTTCCAGCGAGGAGAATCACCTCACCACGCAGACACGATCTGCGTTCCTCAAGTGCAACGACAACCCGATGCGCGGCGAGAGTGCCGGCCGGTTCATTTCCGTGAATGCTACCTAGAACAATCAAGGTGGGACCCGGCTGGGCTCCGCGTATTGAAGCGATAAGATGGCCACCGATCTCGGCGGGCGCTTTTTCCAGAATCTCAATCGAGGACATATGTTGACTTGGGGATCGGATGTTTTTCCCGCGCAGAAACCCAAAAGTATGAACGTGCATGATGGCTTTGCCACAACCGCCGATCCGTATCGCGCGCCGCTCGCGCAGGACAATCTTGAAACCAATTGCCTTCCGTATTCCCGCCTTTCAAATTGACGAGCCCTGCGACTCCAACTTCACGAGAGCAATGCCTATGCCCATCGGCGCCCACTCCGGAACATACCAGCAGGCAATCAAATTCACCTCAAAGGTTGGACCCGAACTGCGGCCCCGCTCTAAAAACTCGCACGGCTGCGCAAAACCGCGCAGTTTGTCACCCAAGACGATCTAAGAAGCTCAACGAAATTAGCGAGAAAAGGTGGCATGCTTCATGCAGCATGGAAGGTTGAATCTTCGCTGGAAGATCCTGTGTGGATGAACCGCGATTACTGTTTCGAACAGTCAAAGCGCTGTAACCGAGGGAGTGTGAAATGAAAATTTTATTAGCAGTTGACGGCTCGGCCTTTAGCGACGCCGCAGTGGAGGAAGTCGCGCGCCGACCATGGCCACCACACAGTGAAGTCAAAGCTATTACCGCTGCTGAGATTCCCATAGCATTGGGAATGGAACCTTGGGCTGTCTTGCCAGAGTACTTCGAGAATCTGGGGACAGCCGTTCGTGAAAATGCGGATCGCGTCATTCAAGGCGCTCTGGCGAAGTTGCAAGCAATTGAAGACAAGTCGTTAAAGATCAGTAGTGAAGTCATTCAAGGGTCGCCGCAACAAGTGATCGTCGAAGAGGCCGAACGATGGAACGCCGATCTCGTGGTCATTGGTTCGCGCGGGCTGGGCGCCTGGAATCGACTGCTCCTGGGCTCGGTTTCAAATAGCGTGGTCCATCATGCTAACTGTTCTGTTGAAATTGTGCGGAAACCTCAGGCGAGCTAACCAGAGAACGGGAGCCCTGTTGAGATGAGTTTTGGCAGCAGTGGCTCGCAAAGCGTTTGTAAGCTTTAACGAACTTCCTGTCTTCGGACCAGCGACTATCTTGATTCTTCGATATTTGGAAAGGCTCGAGGGTCCGAGCCATTCTGCTCAATCTGTGCCGAGGGAAAAGGCCTGACGACTATGTGTTGACAAATCCGGAATCACTGACGTCAAGCGATCTTTTCACACCGCCTGTCGGTTGGCGAAGATTCAAAACCTTTGGTGGCACGATCTACGTGCCACTTTCTGTACGCGTCTGGCCCTGGCTCGGTACGAGGCGCTCACAATAATGACGTTCATGGGCCATAAGGATTTGAAGACGACGATGCGTTACAGCAGGGCTGTCCAACTCCAAAGGGAAGTGCGTCCTGAAAAAGTTGTCCACAAATTGGCCACAAATGAAATACGGTCGCCAATGTTGGCGGCCGTAAGTTCTTGATCTGATTGGTCGGGGCGAGAGGATTTGAACCTCCGACCTCTCGGTCCCGAACCGAGCGCTCTACCAGGCTGAGCCACGCCCCGACAAGTAAAAGGATAATAGGGAAGCGAGCAGGCAGTGTCAAACTACGAAGACCAAAGATGTTGTCGTTGATTTTGAAAAGCAGTAATCGCTAACGGCGAAGCGGCACGGAGTAAACCCTCACCAAGTCACCAACCTTTGCACCCAAACTACTGTCCTGACTCTAAAGTTCGTATAGTTCGATTAACAAATGCGGCGGTTCGAGCGGGGCCATTCGGCAGGGGCGGCCTGCTTTAGGTCCAAAGGACCGGCATTCAATAGCCACGTCCGCGAGGGCGTGGATAAGAATCTCGAAGTTGATGAGCGCCGAGGTGCGGAACAATTTGCTTCCGCAGTTCAACCAATGCCGGCCCATCGGGCCTCGGGCATTATGGAACTTGCCTTCCACGCCCTCGCGGACGTGGCTATTAAATGCCGGTCTTTCGGACCTTCGGCCCAGATTTATTAATAGAACTTTAAGTTTTTGGGTCGGCAGTAAAACAGAGAGTTAGCTGAGGTGCGGGGCGACGACAGCCTTTGCGGCTCTGCCGCCTTCCGTGCGGAAAGGCTCGGCCTTTCCGATAGCGGTTTCATTCTTCGAGGCTGCGCCTCTGACGTCGCACGGAGGCATAGCCTCAAAATAAATAGAGGTGCCGGTGAGGCGAGGAGCCTCACCGCACGGAAGGAGGCCAAGCCGCAGAACCACGCTTAGAAACAAGCTCAGAGTGTAAGAGCGAGCGAGACCTGGAGGACCGGGGCGAGTCCAGAACGAAACCAACTTGCAGAGAGCCTCGGAGACCGAGGTGGGATTTGCAAACCGAGATGGAGTCGCGGATGGATGCAGACAAACGCACCGTGTTTACCCGGGAGAATCCGCGGCCAGAATACCAACACAC
The DNA here is from genome assembly GCA_031396065.1 of Pyrinomonadaceae bacterium. GTDB lineage: Bacteria > Acidobacteriota > Blastocatellia > Pyrinomonadales > Pyrinomonadaceae > PSRF01. The sequence continues at coordinate 11,640 of JANNJZ010000476.1, forward strand.
GTCTGGTCGGTCTGAGGCAGAGCCTCGCTTGTTTTTGTCGCC
>JANNJZ010000542.1:0-2564 GCA_031396065.1 Pyrinomonadaceae bacterium
AGGTTGTCATTTTCGGGAGATCGCAAGCTGAAGCTTGAACTCTGAACTTCTTCAGTTAGGCCTCCAGCCGCGCGTTCAAGCGGTTAAGAACTGCCTCATCTAATTGCGTTCTGATCGATTCGATCTTTATCTTGCCAATCACCTCTTCCGCAAATCCGTAAGTCAGCAGATTGCGCGCGAGGTCGTGGTGAATTCCACGCGTCTCCAGGTAAAACAACTCGTCTTCATCAAGCTGTCCGACCGCGGCGCCGTGAGCACATTTCACATCATCGGCGAGAATCTCGAGCTGCGGCTTGGTGTCGACGCGAGCTTCATTCGACAGCAGCAGATTCTTATTCGTCTGCATGGCGTCGGTCTTTTGCGCATTGTGACGAACAAAGACTTTGCCATTGAAAACCGCCCGCGACTTGCCGTCCAGAATTCCCTTATAAAGCTGATGGCTGGTGCAGTGGGGCTTTCTATGATCAATTACCGAATGGGTATCGGCGTGTTGGCCGGTCGCAACCAGATAGAGACCGTCCACCCAGCACTCCGCACCTTCATTATCCATCGTGACATTGAAGTCATGCCTGGAGAGTTCGGCGCCAAATGTGATTGTGGTGGAGTCGTAACTCGAACTCGGTCCTAAATCCACCGCCGTGGTCGCAACGTGAAAGGCGCAGCCACTCTCGCGCTGTACTTTGTAGTGCTCCAGCCGCGCTCCATCCTTGAGCACCAGCTCAACCACTGCGTTCGTAAAGTATGAATCGTCCTCAGGGCCGACATAGCTTTCCACTACAGTCGCTTTACTGTTCTCTTCGGCAACCAGGAGCACCCGCGGGGAATTTGCGGAGTGAGCGCCATCCGCGATGAATAACAAATGTATGGGCGACTCAACGACGACCCCGTTTGGAATGTAAATGAACGCACCATTCGTAATGAATGCCGTGTTAAGGGCCACGAAGCCGTTGGCCACATAGTCAGCCTGTTGCGCCAGATGCTTCCATGCAATTGCGCCGTATCGGTCATCCGAAATCGCCTGGGACAAATCCAGCGCCACTACTTCAGCCGGCAAAGCGCCGAGTGAAGAGAGCTCGCTTCGGAGGATGCCGTTAACGAAAACCAGCTGGCTGTCTTTAGCCTCCGCACATCCGTACTTTGCCAGGTCCGCCTCATCCGCGCCCAAGCGTGCATCGCCAGCCAGCGTCGCGGGCTTAAAGTCGATCCTGGCGATTGCCGCCACGTTGGTGTATTTCCACTCTTCGTCTTTGACGGAAGGAAAGCCCAACTCCTGAAAAGACTCCATCGCACTTTCACGCAAGCGTTTGAGCCAGGACCCAGGCGAGTCTGGCTGGCTCTCCTGAAGAACTCGGAATGTCTCGTGATAGGAATTCTCTCTTGAAATTATTTCAGTAACCATTTTGCTAATTTGCTCTCATCGCCGATCTTTTGGTCGGTATTTTCCGCCGGTTTTCCACCACAGAGAACACAGAGGATGCACAGAGAAAACTCAACCAGATTATTGCGCGCCGGCAAGGCTAGTCGCCGGTTCGGCCGTCTTGATCCAGTCATAACCCTTCTGTTCGAGCTCGAGTGCCAACTCCTTGCCGCCCTCTTTGACAATCAGCCCGTGGGCCAGGACATGGACAAAGTCTGGCACAATGTAATTGAGCAGTCTCTGATAATGGGTCACCAGGATGATGGCGTTTTCCGAGTTGTGCAGTTGATTGACCCCGCCGGCGACGATCCGCAGCGCGTCAATATCTAAACCAGAATCGGTTTCATCAAGCACGGCCAGCTTGGGTTCGAGCACCGCCATTTGCAGGATCTCGTTGCGTTTCTTTTCTCCACCCGAGAAGCCTTCGTTAACCGAGCGGGTCATAAAGCTGGAATCCATCTCTACCACCTTGGCCCGCTCCTTCAACAGATCCTTGAATTCGAGCGGATCCAGTTCTTCTTCGCCCAGGTGCTTTCGCTTCTCGTTGTAGGCCAGCCGTAGAAACTGCGCATTGGAAACCCCGGGCACTTCGATTGGATACTGAAATGCCATGAAGACGCCTTCGCGAGCGCGCTCATCAGGCGGCAGTTCGAGCAGGTTTTTTCCTTCGTAGATGACCTCTCCCTGAGTCACTTCATAGGCTGGATGTCCGGCGAGGATTTTGGCAAGCGTCGATTTACCCGAGCCATTAGGGCCCATGATGGCGTGAATCTCACCCTTGTTAATGGTCAGGTTGATCCCCTTCAGAATCTCATTGCCATCAATACCCGCATGTAGATTTTTGATTTCTAACACTTAAGATTGCTCCTCAACAAAAAATGACAAGTGAACGCCGGACAGATGACCAAAGCTTTGTTGCCAGGCTTCGTCAATTGTCACCGATCACCTGCCACCGGTTTAGCCGACGCTGCCTTCGAGCTTCATGCCCAGCAGTTTTTGCGCCTCAACGGCAAACTCCATCGGCAACTGCAAAAACACATCCTTGCAAAAACCATTAATAATTAACGAGACGGCGTCTTCCTGAGAAATGCCGCGTTGCTGGAGATAGAACAACTGTTCTTCGCTAATCTTCGAAGTGGAAGCTTCA
>JANNJZ010000557.1:0-6306 GCA_031396065.1 Pyrinomonadaceae bacterium
GACAATGGCGCGACGTTTCGTTGCGTGGTAACAAACGCCTTCGGCACCGCCACCAGCAATCCAGCCACGCTCACGGTGGGCAACCCTCCAAACATCACGACTCCGCCAGCGAGTCAATCCGTAATCGAAGGACAGTCCGCCACCTTTCAGGTCGTGGCCAGCGGTAGCACGCCGCTCAGTTATCAATGGCTCCGGTCTGGCGATCCCATTCCGGGCGCAAATTCACCAACTTACGCTCTCTCTAATGTGACGCTGGCAGACAATGGCGCGACGTTTCGTTGCGTGGTAACAAACGCCTTCGGCACCGCCACCAGCAATCCAGCCACGCTCACGGTGGGCAACCCACCAAACATCACGACTCCGCCAGCGAGTCAATCCGTAATCGAAGGACAGTCCGCCACCTTTCAAGTTGTGGCCAGCGGTAGCGCACCGCTGAGTTATCAGTGGCTACGGTCTGGCGCTACCATTTCCGGAGCAAATTCACCAACCTACACCGTTTCAAACGTGACCCTGGCATACGACGGCGACTCCTTTCACTGTGTGGTAACGAATGCCTTCGGAACTGCCAACAGCGACCAGGCGATCCTGACCGTAAACACCCGGCCCAGCATCACCACTCCGCCATCGAATCAAACCGTGATTGCAGGGCAGCCGGCCACATTTCAGGTTAATGCGGGGGGCAGCACCCCGCTCAGTTATCAGTGGCAAAGAAATACCGCCAACATCCCCGGGGCGAATTCACTGACCTACACCATTTCCAGTACGACACTCGCGGATAACGGCGCGAAGTTTCGTTGCGTGGTCACTAATGCCTTCGGCGCCGCCACCAGCAATGAAGCGACTCTGACTGTCAACGCACCTCCCAACATTACTACCCCGCCGTTGGATCAAACTGTTACGCAAGGACAGCCGGCAACATTTCAGGTTGCTGCGGGCGGCACCGCACCATTCAGTTATCAGTGGCAACGAAACATGGTGTATATTCCCGGCGCGAATTTACCAGGCTACACGCTTTCCAGTACGACGCTGACAGATAGCGGGGCTAAGTTCCGTTGTGTGGTCACCAACGCTTTCGGCGCCGCCACCAGCAACGAAGCTACGTTGACTGTGACGCCTCCTCCACCAACGCTGATGACTGAGGCGAGCACTGACCGAGCGATCGCCTTCGACTCGGTGACGATGATCCGCGACCCGTTTCCACTTAACACTTTTCTGAATTTCAGCCCCGATCATCGAACGCGAACTATTCTCCTGGCCAGCGATGCGGATCTCTTACCGGGCGAAAACAGCTCAGCCCTGACCGCTCAAGCCGAAGATTCGCTGCTCATGGGTTATCCACTGACCGTTGAATTTGTCGGGAAAGTTCCCGGATTCGACTGGCTAACCCAGATTGTCGTCAGATTACCGGAGAGCGTCGCAGGAAACGGAGACCTGCTGGTTAGCATCACGCTGCATGGCCGGACCAGCAACAAGGTGCGGATTAGGATTCAATAGCGACGGGAGCGCAGGCATCCGCTTCCAATAGTGAGTTGGTTTTCATGTCGTGCTCTATTGGTTTGTTGCTAAACCGAGACGGTCGAAGGCGATGGGGTCAGTACCACCCTGCGGTAGACGACTGTGTCGAAACGTATGGCTCTCAGCGCCAAGGGCGCGAAATGTGATAGCCCAGGGCAACGCCCTGGGTTGGCGTTAGAACAATTCGGGAAGCGCTGAAGGCGCGAAATAACAAGATTCTACTGAAAGTATTCAGCGTTTCCTTAATCGACTTTCATTTCGCGCTCTCAGCGCTAGGAATCCTAAGGCGGAGCTCACCTGGGCCGATGGCCCAGGCTGTTACATTTCGCGCCCTTGGCGCTGAGAGCCATACGTTTTCACACACGCTCTACCGCGAGTGGTACTGACCTTATCGCCTCGCCATAACTTTATTGCAATCGGCCTTTCGTGTTGACCCCCAGCCGATGCATGTAATATCTTGCCCGCCTCCAGGCATACATCCGGAATACCAATTCAACGCGAAGGAGCATTGCCGTCTGTTTCACCGATACAGGTTCCAAGTCGAGAATTTATTAAAGGAGAAGAGATGACTAGATCCCCAAAAGCTTCACTGGCTCTCGCAACCCTGAGCTTATTGCTTTGCCTCGGCATGGTGCGAGACGTTAGCCCACACGGAAACTCTGGCGCATTGGATTACACCAAAGCTGACGTAGAACGGATCATCAAACGCGTAGAGGAACGCAGCGACGAGTTCCGAAAAATAGTGGATCGCTCGCTCGACCGGAGCGCGCTCAATGGCACTAATCGCGAGGACAACGTCAACCAGCAGGTGAAGGAATTGGAAAATGCCATCGACAAGCTGCGCCACGATTTCGACCGCGCCAACACCTGGGGTGAAACGCGCTCGCAAGTGCAGCGGGTAATGAATGAAGCGGATGAAGTCAACGCGATCGTCAGACGAGGACGATGGCCTCGCGGCGGCCCTGTAAAAAGCCAATGGGCGCTGGTCCGATCAGATCTCAACAAGCTCGCGGCCGTTTACAATCTGCGACTGTTGGTGGGGTGAAATCAAAGTAAAGCTGGACCTTCGATGGTACGCTCCGGTCAGGAAGTTCAGAGTCCAGCCTTGAAGCTGCCTCTTTCGCGGGACGCAAGCTGAAGCTTGTACTCTAAACGCCTGTAACGTGTGTTCAGGGACGAGCCTTGAGGCTGCCTCTTTCGCGGGGACGCAAGCTGAAGCTTGTACTCTAAACACCTGTAACGTGTGTTCAGAGTCCGGCCTTGAGGCTGCCTCTTTTCGCGCCACTCCAATTAACGATGGAAAATTAATGATGGAAAACCTTGGCTTGAGAATTCAACTGTTAGGCATATTAGTCGTCATACTTGGGATAGGTACATCGGTCTCGGCTCAGCATGGAGGAAAGGCCGAGGGTCTGCGGGTGCGTTTTGAACGCGGTAGTACGTCGGCGACATTCAAAGACAAGGTGCGCGGCTCTGTGGAGGTTGAATACGAACTGGAGGCGCAGGCGGGTCAGGAACTGCTGGTGCGCATGGTTTCCACTCCGGCAGGCTCGGCAGCAGTCAAGGTCTTCGGTCCTGGCGCCCGGGAATTGAAGATGAGCTGCCTCGAGGCTGAACTGCCAGAGGCAAGGATGTTATCGCTTCCCACGCCGTCTCATTGTCTCAACGATAACCCCCAAAGATTAAGCCGTGAGGGAAAAACCTGGTCGGCAACCTTGCCCGAATCGGGCAACTATATGATCTCGGTATTCAGACCCGAAGGTGGTTCGGGCACCACGGCCTACACGCTGCTAATCGCCGTCGTCCCCACCGAAAAGAATTCAGCTGCGTCGCTAACGCCTGCGGACACTGCCTCACTTGAAGCCGCAATGCGCAAACTAATAAACAGCCTGATGAAGAAGGACGTGACGACGTTTCTTTCTCTCTTTTCGCGCTCCCGGTTCTTTTTTGCCAACAACCCTATGAACGAATATCGCATGGCAGTTCCCTACTCTGAACTGTCAAAGAACCTGAGGCAGAAGGGAGACTGGTACTGTACCTACATGGCGCGCTGCGACGACCTTGACGCTTTCGTCGACCACATCAACGGTGGCGAGATGTGGCCTCGCGTGGGCGGTCTCAAATTCGTTCCGCCCGGTTCGGATGCCGAAAGCCTTACCTACGTGAGGTGGCGCAAAGACAGCGGCAAATGGGTGATTGACGAGATTTCCTACCCGCAAGCCTGAGACAGCTGGGTCTACAGGTCCAGCCATTGTCCGACACCCCGTTTAATTCCGATGTCCCGTTTAGAGAGCACACTTGTGTGCCCGGTGCGAGCACAGAAGCAACGATCGAGCTACTCCCTCGCGGGGCACACAAGTGTGCTCTCTAAACGGGACGTCGAATTATTCGGGACGTCGAATTAAACGGGATGTCAGAATTATTCGGGACTGTCGAATTAAACGGGACGTCAGAATTATTCGGGACGTCGAATCAAACGGGACGTAGAAATAAGATCTCGATCGGGACGGAGAAATAAGAGATCAAACGGATATGCCTGCGCGCCAGATCGCCGCACTCCAAGGAGTTGACGCCCACCGCGCAAGTTTTGCTGGGTTACCCCGTTCATGTTGGCGTGACGAGGTGAATCAGACGTCCAGCTTAATAAGTGAGGCCAACAAACCATGAAAACCATTCTCTTACTTGCGATCACGATCCTGGTTGCTCTTTCAACGCTGCCTGGATGTGTTGACGTATCCGGCAATGGAATCCCGCCGGCCGCTGCGCACGCCTGGTTCCCGCCCGCTAAGAAAACCATGCAGGCATTCCGCTCAGACCAGGAACTCAAAAACTACCTTAAGGAACTCGCCGAAAAGCAGAGAGTGGTGGCCCGGCGAGCAATGCAAGAGGCGGCCCCCGGGCTTGCGGCCAAGTCAATGGCTGGTCTGCCGACGCCCAGCGAAGCCAAAGATGATTCGGTCACGAACACACAGCATGCCGGAGTGGATGAAGGCGGAATCGTTAAGCTTCATGGTGATCATCTGGTGGTGTTGCGCCGCGGCCGTCTGTTCACCGTCAAAGTCGGGGATGGCACGCTGAAACCTGTTTCCGCGGTTGATGCGTTTGGTCCCGACATCGACCCGGGTTCCACCTGGTACGACGAGATGCTGGTCTCCGACGACACAATTGTGGTGATTGGGTATAGCTACCAACGGGGCGGCACCGAGATCGGGCTATTCAATATCAACCGCAGCGGTCAGATCGTGTATCGCTCGACTCACCACCTGCGTTCAAACGATTACTATTCATCGCGTAACTACGCGAGCCGGTTAATCGGCAGCAAGCTGATCTACTACACACCGCTCTATCTAAATCCCGGGGCTGAAGACCCATTCCAGAATTTCCCAGCCGTGCGCAAGTGGCACCGAGGTGCCAAGCCTGATGAATTCCGCCGGATCGTTTCTGCCACCAACGTCTACCGTCCCAAACATGAGATACAAACTAACTACGGTTTGTCTCTGCACACAGTGACAACCTGTGATCTCGCTAACGACGGCTTCGACTGCAAGGCCACCGCCGTACTTGGCCCGCCGGGACGCGTCTTCTACGTGTCGCCTGAATCAGTTTATGTTTGGGTAAACAGCTGGGTGAAACGCGGTCAGCAAATGGGTCCGGAGTCGATGCTGTTTCGGATGCCACTCGATGGTTCCGGTCCAAGTGCCCTCGGAGTGTCGGGCAGTCCAGTAGATCAGTTCTCTTTCCTGGAGAGCCCGGACAGTCACCTTAACGTCCTGGTGCGATCCGGTTCGGTTGGTGACGGCATGTGGGGAGCAGAAGTGGCTGCCGGAGATGTGGCCCTGCTGCGGGTGCCGCTGCTGAGTTTTTCGGATGGCAGCGAGACGGCACCGGCGTCAAACTATCGCGAACTCCCGAAGCCCGAAGGTTACACTTTCCAAAATCGATTCGTGGGTGATTATCTGTTGTATGGGACGGGAAACGGATGGGGACGGCCTCAGAAGGCCGACGGCGCGAACCTTTACGCCGTCCGCTGGGCCGGTGGTCTGCCCAACCAGCTTTCACTCGTTCACGGCGTGGACCGCATCGAGCAGCTGGGAACGGATGCGGTCGTGGTTGGTACAGACGGAAAGGATTTGCACTTCACCTCGATTCGTTTGGGACAGTCGGCCGAGGTGGTAGATCGCTTCACCCGCGCGGGAGCTTCGCAGGGCGAACTACGGAGCCATGGATTTTTCTACAAACCGGACGGGCCAAATTCGGGAACACTTGGTTTACCGATTAGCACGCCGGGCCGCGCTGGTTACCGCCACCTGTTTGAGCAATCGGCAGCGATTCTGTTCCTGCGCAATGACTCACTTCACTTCAAGCCAGTTGGAGAACTGGCGGCAAAACCGGAGCGGGCCATCGATGACGCGTGTCGCGCATCGTGTGTCGACTGGTATGGCAATGCGAGGCCGCTGTTCGTGCGCGGCCGCGTGTTGGCACTGCTTGGGTACGAGATTGTCGAAGGATTTCTCGACGATGGTCGAGTGCATGAAATGCGCCGGATCAGCTACGCACCACGCAGGAACGAGGTGACGCGCGCTAGCAAAGCTGTTGGCGAATAATTTCAGTTTGAGTTATTCGCAACGCTAAAGGGCGGGGGCACCCAGCCCGCGATAGCGGGCGACAGCGTAAAGCCTGGGGTGGAGCAAAGCGGAACCCCAGGTGATTAGTCAAAATATACTGCCAGCCCGCGGAGCGGGCGACAGCGGGCTGACGTACTTTACCCGCTGTCGGCCGCTCCGCGGGCTG
>JANNJZ010000028.1:0-17799 GCA_031396065.1 Pyrinomonadaceae bacterium
GCATCATCTGCAAAGCCTGGGAGTGGCGCCCGAGACATTCGTGGCGCTTTGTCTACGGCCGTCAGCGGAAATGGTCATCGCCCTGCTGGCCATCCTCAAAGCCGGCGCCGCGTATCTGCCACTCGATCCCGCTTATCCCCAGGAGCGCCTCTCGTTGATGCTGGAGGATGCGCGGATCGATTTAGTCTTGAGCCAGTCGGAACTGCTGGAGCTGCTGCCGGAGCACGGCGCTAGAATTATTACTCTCGATACCGAGTGGGGCGTCATAGCTCAAGAAAGTACTCAGAATCCCGGCAGCGCAGTGACCGCCGACAACCTGGCTTACGTGATCTACACCTCGGGTTCGACAGGAAAACCGAAGGGTGCTTTGGTTAGCCATCGAAATGTCCTGCGTCTATTTAAAGCTACCGATGACTGGTATCACTTCGACGAACACGATGTCTGGACGTTGTTCCATTCTTATGCTTTCGACTTTTCCGTTTGGGAATTATGGGGAGCACTGCTGTACGGCGGCAGGCTCGTGGTGGTTCCCTTTTTGGTTAGTCGCTCACCCGAAGCTTTTGGCGAGTTGTTACGTCGGGAACAGGTAACGGTACTCAACCAAACGCCCTCCGCATTTCGCCAGTTGATGCGTGCCGAGAGCGTAGCGCTGGCGAGACGCGGTCAGCTGGCTCTGCGGTTGGTGATCTTCGGCGGCGAGGCGATGGACGTCAGCAGACTGCTGTCGTGGTTTGAGTTGCACGGAGACGACCAGCCGCAGTTGATAAACATGTACGGGATTACTGAGACGACCGTTCACGTGACCTATCACCGGCTATCTAAGGCCGACGCCGAGAGGGGCCATGGGAGCCCGATTGGACAGGCTATCCGGGATCTGGAGATTTACATACTTGATGAACACCTTGACCCGGTACCGATAGGTGTTTTTGGAGAGATGTATGTCGGCGGCGCTGGATTGGGGCGCGGGTATTTACACCGACCGGCGTTGACGGCAGAGCGCTTCATTCCGCACCCCTACAGCAAAGAGTTCGGGGCGAGGCTTTACAAAACGGGAGACTCAGCACGTCATCGAGCCGATGGAGTGATTGATTACTCAGGACGTATTGACCAGCAAGTGAAGATTCGTGGCTTCCGCATCGAACTCGGGGAGATTGAGGTCGCTCTGGCTAAACATCCAAAGGTGCGCGCTGTGGTAGTGATCGCGTGTCCGGAGGAAGGCGGAGATAGCCGGCTAGTGGCATATGTCGCATTTAAGGGCGAGGCGCCGACTACCAGCGAACTGCGACAGCATCTGCAAAAGCAGTTGCCCGAGTACATGATTCCAGCCGTATTCATGATGATGGGCGAGTTGCCGCTGACGCCGAATGGGAAAGTGGACCGGCGATCACTGCCCGCGCCGGACCAACTGCGGCCCGACCTTGAGCAGGCGTTTGTCGCGCCTCGGACTCCGGCAGAGGAAATCCTGGCAGAAATATGGTCACAAGTACTGAATGTGGAGCGAGTGGGAATTCACGATAACTTCTTTGACCTTGGAGGACATTCCTTACTTACCATCCAAATCATAGCGAGGCTAAAAGATGTTTTTCGCGTGGAGCTGCCCCTGCGCGCCCTGTTTCAAGCGCCCACTATCGAAGGCGCGCTGAACGCCATCGTCGAAATGCTGGGCGAGCGAGAGACTGTTGAAGAGATTGCTCGTGTATTCAAAGAAGTAAACCAGCTTTCGGAGGATGAGGTAACAGCCACTCTTCTCGCGCTCTGAACCTGACTATCGAATGTTCATGTTGTATCCCGCGAGATGCTGCATTTATGAAGCCTTCCTTATGATTTAGGCATAGCATTTTTTCATAGCACCAGCATGAAGTTAATCCCACTGCTGTTGCCGTAAAGGCATCAAGGGATTTCTCCGGTCCAAAATTTCCGTCGGGTTCTTTTCTCCCTACTCTCAGCCAGCCCGCAGTCAATTACGTTAATGTCTAACCAAATAGATAAGCAGGGTCCTGCGACTCGACCGGCAATACAGTCGGGTGTCATCTCGTCCGAGAAGCTGGATCTCATTGCTCTGCTGCTCGAGAAAAAAGGGATTGCCGTCCCGAAGATAAATCTCATCTCTCGGAGGCCTGAAGCTGGGCCTTGCCGCTTGTCCTTTGCCCAGGAACGGTTGTGGTTTCTTCATCAACTAGACCCGAGCAACGTTTCCTACAATCTGCCCGGCACTATCCGCCTCTCAGGCCAATTGAAGGTAGATGTGCTGGAGAAGAGTTTCAGAGAGATCATCAAGCGACACGAAGCCCTGCGCACAACTTTTGCCGTGGTGGATGCAACGCCGATCCAGATTGTCAACCCACCTGGGCCGGTGAGTCTGCCCCTGCTCGATCTCAGCGCCCTGGCTGAAGAAGAGCGTGAGAGCAGAGGGCGAACGATGGCCGGCGATGAGGCACAACGTCCTTTCGACTTGAGTAGTGGACCACTGCTGCGAATGCGGTTGCTGAAGTTGGGTGAGGAAGATCATCTCCTGTTGTGGACGATGCATCACATCATCAGCGATGGCTGGAGCATGGGACTCTTGATCACAGAACTCACCACGCTCTACAACGCTTACTCTCGAGGAGAAGAGTCGCCTTTACGAGACTTGAGGATTCAGTATGCGGATTATGCGCACTGGCAGAGAAATTGGTTGCAAGATGACGTTCTGAAAAGGCAGTTAACATACTGGAAGCGGCACTTGGCGGGCGCTCCTCAAGTCCTGGAATTGCCCAGCGACAGGCCGCGTCCGTCCGTCCAGACATCCCGGGGCGCCAGTCACTCTCTAAGGTTCTCGGAAACCCTATCGGCCAAAGTCAAACAGTTGAGCAAACAAGAAGGCGTCACGCTGTTCATGATACTGCTGGCCGCCTTTCAGACCCTGCTCTCTCACTACACCGCTCAAGATGAGATTGTCGTCGGTACCCCAAGTGCCGGACGCGGTCGCTCCGAAACCGATGAGTTGATTGGCTTCTTCGTCAATACGCTCGTGCTGCGGACCGACCTCTCGGGTGATCCGAGTTTTGTAGAGTTACTGAGACGTGTCAAAGAAGTGGCGCTGGGCGCGTATGACCATCAGGATATTCCCTTCGAGAAGTTGGTAGAGGAGATCCAACCTGCGCGAGAGATGAGCCGCTCACCGCTCTTTCAGGTAATGATTGCTCTGCAAAACGCACCAGGCAAGACGGTCAATTTGGCCGGGTTGAAATTCAAAGCTACGGGCGGTGACATTTCGTCCTCGAAGTTCGATTTGACATTGTCAGTAATTGATGGCGAGCGGGAATTAACTGGAGCGTTGATCTACAACACTGATCTGTTTGACGGCAGCACCACAGCTCGGATGCTCAGACATCTGGAGACCTTGCTGGAAGGAATTGTTGAAGACCCGGAGCGTCGTCTCTCAGAGTTGCCACTATTGACCCACTTCGAACAACAGGAACTGCAGCTGCGGCAGGGTAACCAGACCGAAACGGATTATTCGCAAAGCGGACCGGCAGGGCAGATGGGCCAGGTAGGAATGCCTGTCCTGCTGCATAAGCTCTTTGAAGCACAGGTGGAACGCACACCTGAGGCCGTCGCGGTAATCTATGAAACGCAGCAGTTGTCTTACTCAGAACTGAACCAGCGAGCCAATCAACTAGCGCATTATCTACAAAGCCTTGGAGTCGCTCCCGGAACTTTCGTCGCCCTGTGTCTGCCGCCATCAGTCGAGATGATCGTCGTCTTGCTGGCCATCCTTAAAGCCGGGGCAGCTTATCTGCCACTCGATCCCGTTTATCCGCGGGAACGGCTTACTCTGATGCTCTCTGAAAGCCACGCGAGCCTGGTCATAACTGAGAAAGCACCTCCCTTAGGGCTGTACGGCATCTCCACTCCTGTGCTCAGCCTCGACTCACAATGGGAGCTCATCAACAGCCAGTCTCGACTGAATCCACATAGCCAGGTCAGTGCTGAGCAGCCGGCTTATTTGATTTTTACCTCGGGCTCGACGGGCACACCCAAAGCGGCCGCCGTCTGTCATAGCGGCTTCAATAACTTATTGCACTGGTACATCCAGGAGTTTTCCATCGCGACCTCTGATCATTTCCTTTTGCTCAGTTCGATTAGCTTCGACCTGACGCAGAAGAACATCTTCGCGCCTCTGTTGGTAGGGGCCAGGCTCTCACTCTCCAGCGCCGTCTACGATGCTCACCAGCGGGCAGAGCAGATTAAGGATCAGCAGATCACCTTTGTGAACTGCACGCCGAGCGCTTTCTATCCGCTGGTCGAAGCTTCTGAGGGATTCGCGGAGAAATCGCTCGGGAGTTTACGGCAGGTAATCCTGGGCGGTGAGCGGATCAGCCTGGGCAGGTTGCAGAAGTGGCTCAGCGACGACGGGGTGGGCGCCGAAGTGGTCAACAGCTATGGACCGACTGAGTGTACCGACGTGGTGAGCTATCACCGGGTGACGAAGGAGGAAACGGAAGCAGCGAGCGAGGTGCCGCTGGGCCGTCCCATCTGGAACACTCAGTTGTGGGTGGCTGACAAGTGGCAGCGGTTGGTGCCGGTGGGAGTGGTAGGGGAGTTGTGGATCGGTGGAACAGCAGTGGGGCTGGGTTATGTGGCCGATGGGTCGCTGACGAGTGAGAAGTTCAGGCCGGATCAGTGGAGTGGGCGGGCCGGAGCGAGAGTGTATCGGAGCGGAGATATGGTGCGCTATCTGGGTAATGGGGAAGTGCATTACCTGGGGCGAATGGACGAGCAGGTGAAGGTGCGAGGCTACCGGATCGAGTTGGGAGAAGTGGAAGCCGCGCTGGTGGCCCATTCGGGGGTGAGGGAAGCGGTCGTACTGGCCAGTGCGGCAGACGGGTGTGAGAGCCGGTTGGTGGCTTACGTGGTGGCCCAGGAGCAAGCCGAGGTCAGTGTTGCAGAGTTACGCAGCAAGCTGGAGCAGAGCTTGCCGCCGTACATGGTTCCCTCGATCTTCATGATGTTGGAGCGCTTGCCGCTGACTCCGAGCGGAAAAGTGGATCGCCGGGCATTGCCCGTTCCTGACCAGAAGCGACCGGAGCTGGCCCAAGTCTATATCGCTCCGCGCAGTGAGCTTGAGCGTGCGATTGTGAAGGTGTGGCAGGAAGTTCTGGGAGTGGAGAAGGTAGGCGTTCATGACAACTTCTTCGACCTTGGCGGACATTCGTTACTGATGGTGCAAGTGCATCTGAAGCTGCGCGAAGTAGACGACCGAATGGTGACGATGCTTGAGTTGTTTCAATACCCGACCATCGATTCCTTAGCAACATATCTGAAGCGGAGCCAGGGTGGGCCGTCTTCGCTTCTGAAAGTTCATGAGCGAGCGGCCAGTCAAAAAGCGGCTATCAAACGGCAAAGGCAATTGGGAAGGCACAAGGTCAATTAATGGATCATTCAAAGATAGAAAATTCAATGGACGGCATAGCCATCATTGGGATGACCGGACGCTTCCCGGGGGCCATGAATATCGATCAGTTTTGGCGCAACTTGAGCGCCGGTGTCGAATCCATCTCCTTCTTTACCGAAGCAGAACTGGAGAAAGCGGGCGTTGAATCAGCGCTCTTAAGCGCCCCAAATTATGTAAAGGCCGGAGCGGTGCTTGAAGATATTGACTTGTTTGATGCTTCGTTCTTCGGCTTTAACCCGAGGGAGGCCGCCCTCACCGACCCTCAGCACCGGATCTTTCTTGAGTGTGCCTGGGAAGTCCTGGAGAGCGCCGGCTACGACTCGGAAAGATTCGACGGGGCGATTGGCGTGTATGCGGGAGTAGGGATGAACACCTACTTGATGAACCTGTTTACCAACCGAGAGATGATGGGTGAGGTTAGTGGAGTGCAGGTGGCAATTGGTAATGACAAGGACCATTTGCCGACACGGGTCTCTTACAAGATGAACCTTAAGGGACCGAGCATGGCGGTACAAACCGCCTGCTCGACCTCACTGGTGGCTGTTCATTTAGCTTGCCAAAGCTTGCTGACCTACCAGTGTGACATGGCGCTGGCTGGAGGCGTTTCAATAGTTCCGCAGAAGGCAGGCTACCTGTACCAGGAGGGGGGAATCTTCTCACCTGACGGGCACTGCCGTGCCTTTGATGCGGAAGCGCAGGGGACTGTGGGAGGCAGTGGGATCGGCATCGTGGTGCTAAAGCGATTGGCCGAAGCAGTGGAGGATGG
Organism: Pyrinomonadaceae bacterium; assembly: GCA_031396065.1. Lineage (GTDB taxonomy): Bacteria > Acidobacteriota > Blastocatellia > Pyrinomonadales > Pyrinomonadaceae > PSRF01. The sequence goes on from JANNJZ010000028.1 coordinate 6,204, forward strand.
CGACCAAATTCACGCTGTCATAAAAGGCTCCGCTATTAATAACGACGGCGCGCTGAAGGTCGGCTATACGGCTCCCGGGATCAGGGGCCAGGTCGAAGTGATTACGATGGCCCAGGCTGTAGCCGATATTGAGCCGCAAACCATCGGCTACATTGAGACGCACGGAACGGGTACTTTGCTGGGAGATCCCATAGAGTTTGAAGCTCTGAGCCAGGCCTTTCGCGCGTCCACGCAAGAGAAAAACTTCTGCGCTATCGGATCGTTAAAGACTAACGTCGGACATCTCGATACGGCTGCCGGCGTAGCTGGTCTCATAAAGACCGTGCTGGCGCTCCAACACAAACAACTCCCGCCGAGCCTCAACTTCACTACCCCCAATCCACAGATAGATTTTCCCAATAGCCCCTTTTACGTCAACACCAGGCTGAGCGAATGGAAGAATGGACTCAACCCGCGCCGGGCGGCAGTCAGTTCCTTCGGCATCGGCGGCACAAACGCGCATCTAGTCGTCGAAGAGGCTCCGCCGGTAGAAGTTGCCCGCGAATCGCGTCGTTCACAATTGCTGTTGTTGTTTTCGGGAAAGACAGAGGCCGCGCTTGAGCAAACGACGACCAATTTGATGTCGCACCTTAAGCAGCATCGGGAAGTCAACCTGGCGGATGCGGCTTATACGTTGCAGGTGGGACGACGCAGTTTCAACCATCGGAGAATGGTGGTGTGCGAGGACGTTGAAGACGCGTCGATGGCATTAACCGGACAGGCCGCTAAGCGGGTAGCTAACGGCACCTGGGAGGGCGGGGCGCGGTCAGTGGCGTTGATGTTTCCCGGACAGGGCACCCAGCACGTCAACATGGGGTTGGGACTGTATGAAGTGGAGCCGAAGTTTCGGGAGGTGGTTGATGAGTGCGCCAAAGCGTTGCAGCCGCATCTCGGAATAGACCTGCGGGAAGTGTTATATCCGCGGGCCCAGGATAGAGAAGAGGCGCAGCAGAAGTTGGACCAGACAGCCCTGGCGCAGCCGGCGCTCTTCGTGATCGAGTATGCACTGGCACAGATGTGGATGGAGTGGGGCGGGGAACCCGAAGCGATGATCGGTCACAGCGTCGGAGAGTATGTGGCGGCATGCTTGAGCGGAGTCTTTTCCCTGGAAGAAGCAGTGCGATTGATCGCCGTGCGCGGTCAGCTAATGCAGCAGACTATTGGCGGGGCGATGCTCGTGGTGCCGCTTGGGGAAAGTGAAGTGAAGGGCTTGCTGGCCGGTAACGGCCTGGCGATAGCGGCGGTGAATAGCGCGAGGCAATGCGTCGTCTCGGGGTCGATCACAGATGTGGATGCGTTGGAAGCAGAGTTGAACAAGAAAAAGATCGGGGGCAAGCGACTGCCGGTGTCGCGCGCGTTTCATTCAGTGTTGATGGAGCCGATCCTGGAGGAGTTTACCGGGCAGGTCAGACAGGCGGAGATGCAGGCCCCACGCATTCCGTTCATTTCGTGCGTAACCGGCAGCTGGATTACGGCCCAGCAGGCCACGGATGCAAACTACTGGGCGCGTCAGTTGAGAGCGCCGGTAAGGTTTGCTGATGGGCTGCGGGAGTTGATGAGAGCCGGGGACCGAGTGCTGTTGGAGACTGGACCAGGACACACGCTCAGACGGCTGGTCCGGCAGCAGAGGGAAAAGGGAGCCGGTCAGGTGGTTGGGATGATGGGACGCGCAGATGAAAGAAGCTCTGACGAAAAATTACTGATGCGAGCGCTGGGCCGGCTATGGGTCGCCGGAGTGGCGATCGATTGGGTAAAGCTGCATAACGGCGAGCAACGCCGGAGAGTCTCCTTGCCGACCTATCCATTCGAGCGACAACGATATTGGATTGAGCGCCGGTCAGGCGCGCAACAGGCCCCGACAGCGCCGATAGAGTTACACAAGAATCCGGATATTGCCGATTGGTTCTACGTTCCTTCCTGGAATCGCTCGGCGACTTCGCACCCTCATAACCAGAAGGACGCGGCCGACAAGAATATTAAGTGGCTGGTCTTCGTAGACGAATACGGATTGGCCTCCCGCATTGTCAAAAGGTTGGAGCAACAGGGACACGAGGTCGTCAGCGTAATGGTCGGCGAGCAGTTCGCAAAATTAACCGAAAGCCTTTACACGATTTGTCCCCGACTGCGGGATGACTATGACGCTTTGCTGATAGATCTTCAGGCACATGACAAGACGCCCCACAGAATTGCGCACTGCTGGAGCGTCACCCGACATGACGGCCCAGCAACAGAGCCGGTCCTCACGCGGTCATTCGAGCAGGAGCAAAACCTGGGCTTCTACAGCCTGTTGTACCTGGCGCAAGCGCTGGGAAAACAGATGATCGAGCAGACGTTCGGCGAGTCGAGGATTGTCAACAGCGTCGAACTTAGAGTGGTCACCAGCAATGTCCAGGAGGTAACCGGTGAGGAGTTGCTCTGTCCGGAGAAAGCGACCGTACTGGGACCGTGCAAAGTGATTCCGCAAGAATACGCGCACGTCTCGTGCAGCAGCATAGATGTGTTGATACCCGAGGCCGGAACCTGGCAGGAAGAGCGGCTGGTTGACCAGCTGACTGACGAGTTAGCTTCGCAGTCGGCAGAGTTGGTCATCGCTTATCGTGGTGGTCATCGCTGGTCGCAATCCTTTAAGGCCGTGCGTTTAAAGGAGCACGATTTGGCTGCAGGGCGGTTGCGCGAAGGTGGTGTCTATCTGATTACCGGCGGAATGGGAGGCCTGGGACTGGAACTGGCGGAGTATCTCGTCGAGACGGTGCAGGCGAAGTTGGTGCTGCTGGGGCGAAAGGGTCTACCAGAGCGAGAGCTGTGGGAGGAGTGGCTCGGGAGTCACGAGGCGGATGATGAACTGAGCCGAAAGATTACGAAGGTGAAGCGATTGGAGGAAATGGGCGGTGAAGTGATGGTGGTCGGTGCCGATGTCACCGATGAGGAGCAGATGCGCGACGTGGTAAGCAGGGTGGCCAGGCAATTCGGTGACATTCATGGTGTGATCCACTCCGCCGGGCTTCCCCCGGGAGGCTTGATTCAACTCAAAACGCCGGAAATGTCCGCGGGCGTGATGGCCCCCAAAATCCAGGGCACGCTGGTGCTCAATAAGATATTCAAGGACACGAAACTGGATTTCCTGATCCTGAATTCATCAGTTAGATCCTTCCTCGGCTTACCAGGGGGAGTAGATTATTCTGCCGCTAACTCTTTTCTCGATCTCTTTTCTTATCAACACCGGACCTCAGATCACTGGGCGTTGACCATGTCTATTAATTGGGATGGCTGGCAGGAGGTTGGCATGGGCGTCGATAATGCCGGGCCATCGAGTCCTCAACCAGAATCGTCCATTGATGAACTTATCCTGTCAGCCGAAGGCCGAGAAGTGTTCGGCCGCACGCTGCATTATTCAATGCCCCAGGTGGTTGTCTCCCTGCAGGATTTCCCTGCGCGGTTAGCGCTAAACGATGCTCCACCGGCGTCAAATTATTTGGAACAGTTGGATAGCCATTTGCCCATCCAGGTCCACGAACGACCGAGCCTGAAGACCTCTTACGTTGCTCCAAGAAACGAAGTCGAGCATACCATCGCTGCAATATGGCAAGAGTTGCTTGGTATCGCTGAGGTGGGTGTTGAAGACAATTTCTTTGAACTCGGGGGAGATTCCCTCATCAGCATTCAAATCGTCGCCAAGGCCAACCGGATGGGTCTGCATCTCACTCCACAACAGGTTTTCGAGCATCAGACGATTGCCGGCATGGCGGCGGTGGCGGGCACGAAAAAACCCATCCTGGCTGAACAAGGGTTGGTGACGGGCCCGCTGCCGCTGACGCCTATCCAGCATTGGTTCTTCGAAAGGGAATCCACGGAGCCTCACCACTTTAATCAGGCTGTCTTGCTTGAAGCGAGGGAAGCCCTTGACCCTGATTTACTCGAGCAGAGCCTCCGCCATCTGGTGTCACATCATGACGCCTTGCGTCTTCGTTTCGTTCACTGGAAATCGGGCTGGGAACAGGTCAACGCAGACTTTGAGGACACAGCTCTACTTTCTCAGAAAGACTTTTCAAGCTTGGCAGAAGGAAATCAATCCTCCGCCATCGAGGCCACTGCCGCGGAAGTGCAGGCCAGCCTCAACCTGTCTGAAGGACCGACGATGCGGGCCATGCTCTTTGACCTGGGAGCGCAACAGTCGACCCGGTTGCTCATAGTCGTTCACCATTTAGCTGTGGATGGAGTGTCGTGGCGCATATTGCTGGAAGACCTGCAAAGTGTCTATCAGCAGTTGAGTCGTAATGAGACGATTGTGCTTCCACCAAAGACCACATCGTTCAAGCAGTGGGCCGGACGGTTGACAGAATACTCACAATCGGAAGCCTTAGCGGACGTGTCGGCATATTGGCTGGCCGAGCCTCGAACCGGAGGCGCCCGGCTACCCAGGGACTACGCCGAGGGCGCCAATACGCACGAGTCAGTTCAGACCGTTTCGGTCTTACTCAGCGTGGGAGAGACTGAATCCCTGCTGCAAGAAGTGCCAGCAGCTTATCGCACGCAGATCAACGACGTGTTGTTAACTGCTTTAGTACAAGCTCTGAGTCGGTGGACCGGAGACCGGTCTTTGGTAATTGATTTAGAAGGACATGGGCGCGAGCCGATCCTTGAAGATGTTGATCTATCGCGCACAGTAGGGTGGTTTACGACCATCTTCCCCGTGCACTTGGAATTGGACGAGTGCGAGGATGATTGTGGGCGTTACTTGAAGTCGATCAAGGAGCAACTGCGCGCGATTCCGACAAACGGAATGAGCTATGGGATGCTTCGTTATCTGCGGGGAGATGACTCGACGACCGAGAAACTGCGAGCCATTCCTCCATCGGAAATACGATTCCTGTACCTGGGCCAATTCGACCATACGCAATCCATCATCTCTCTATTTGGCCCAGCCAAAGAATCGAGTGGACCAACCATTAGCCCATCGGCGACCCGCAGCCATCTGCTGGAAGTTACCGGCAGCATATTTGAAGGCCGGCTAAAACTGGAGTGGGCCTACAGTGTGAATGTGCATCGCTCTGCAACAGTCGAGCGACTGGCAGAAGAATTTATTGAGGCGCTGCGGGTGATCATTACCCACTGCGGGACCAGAGACGCTGGCGGTTATACGCCCTCCGATTTCACGGAAGCCGGTTTGAGCCAGGAAGATCTCGACGTGTTAATTGCGGAACTTACTTCCGCTTAAAGGATTGAAATGAGCAAAGATCAGATTGAGGATATTTATTCACTTTCCCCGATGCAGGAGGGAATGGTTTTCCATACTCTTTATGCACCGGAGTCGAGAGTATATTTCCAGCAGGAGAGCTACTCCTTACGGGGGACCATTAATGTTGCCGCCTTGAAGCAAGCCTGGCAGCACGTCATAGATCGTCACTCGATCCTGCGCACCTCGTTCGTTTGGGAGCGACGCGACAAGCCACTCCAGATTGTCCACCGGCAGATCGCGCTGCCGTGGGAACAGAAAGACTGGCGCCGTCTTAGCGCGGTTGAGCAGCTGGAAAATTTGAAGTCTTTCCTGGAGGCAGATCAAGAACGTGGTTTCGATCTCTCGAAGACTCCACTGATTCGTCTCACCCTGATTCAGATGGGCGAGCAGGACTACCAGCTTATCTGGGGATTTCATCATGCCATCCTGGATAAGTCCTCTGTAGCGCTGCTCTTCAAGGAGGTCTTCAGGTTTTACCAGGCTTATCAGAAGAATGAGCGTTTGGAACTTGAGCGACCACGCCCTTTTCGGGATTACATCACCTGGCTACAACGACAGGACCACTCCGGAGCCAAGGAGTTCTGGCGGAAAACAATGAAGGGCATCAAATCGTCAACCCCATTTCGGGTTGATTCGCCGGTTGATGGTTTGAACGGTAAAGAGGAAACCTACGATAAGCAGACGATCCGTTTCTCGCAGGTGACGACGACCAGCCTGCAATCCCTCGTACGTCGGCATCAATTAACGTTGAATACTCTCATCCAGGGAGTCTGGGCTTTGCTTTTGAGCCGTTATAGCGGCGAGGAAACGGTAGTTTTTGGCAGCACGGTGTCCGGGCGCCCGGCAGATTTGCTAGGCGCTCAATCGATGATCGGACTGTTCATCAACACCTTGCCAGTACGGGTCCGGATCTCGCCGGGCGAGACGGTGATTGACTGGCTGAAGTCTCTCCAGTCCCAGCAGGCGGAAGCGCGCCAGTACGTTTACACCTCACTGGTAGACGTTCACGCGTGTAGTGAGGTGCCGCGCGGCAGCCCGCTTTTTGAGAGCACGCTCGTCTTTGAAAGCATGCCGCCGGAGAGTGGTTCGGCGGGGCCGGAAAAAGAGTTCCAGATTCGCTCCGGTTCGGTTTATGAATGGTCCCATTTCCCCCTGGCTGCGGTGGTCTGGCCGGGCCCGGACCTCGCAATGGACCTCTGGCACGACTGCCGCCGGTTTGATGGGGCCACCATCACTCGGATGCTGGGCCATTTTCAAACCATATTGGAGAATATTGTTACAGCTCCAGAGCAGCGCCTCTCAGATTTGTCGCTGCTGACCGCCGGGGAAAGTCAACAGTTGCTTGTCGAGTGGAACCAAACTCAGGTTGAGTACCCGCAACAGCAGCAGTGCCTTCACCAGTTGTTTGAGCAGCAAGTAGAGCATCAGCCGGAGGCAATTGCCGTCGCCTATGAAGATCAGCAGTTAACCTATCGTCAATTGAATGAGCGCGCCAACCAGCTGTCACACTACTTACAACGGCTCGGAGTGGGGCCGGAAGTGTTGGTTGGTATTTGCGTAGAGCGTAGCCTGGAGATGGTCATCGGGTTGCTTGCGATACTGAAAGCGGGCGGGGCCTATGTGCCGCTCGATCCTTCATACCCGGCGGAGCGAGTTCGCTACATGCTCGAAGACGCCGGAACCACGGTGCTGTTAACACAGCAAAGATTGGTCTTTTCGTTACCGGCGCACCATGCAACCGTCGTCTGTCTGGATGCGGATTGGGAGGCGATCGCTCAGTCTTGCTCTACTAGCTCGCCATCCCACAAGGCGACACCCGGGAGCCTCGCCTACATGATTTACACGTCCGGGTCTACTGGACAGCCAAAGGGCGCGATGACGACGCATGCGGCAATCGTCAATCGGTTGCTCTGGATGCAGCAGGAATACGGATTGACCGAGTCGGACAGGGTCTTGCAGAAAACACCGTTGAGCTTCGATGTTTCAGTGTGGGAGGTGTTCTGGCCCTTGATCGCGGGGGCGCGCATGGTCGTAGCCAAACCTGGGGGGCACAAGGATAGCGGCTACCTGACGAGGTTGATTAAGGAAGCGCAGATCACGACGCTGCATTTTGTCCCGTCGATGTTGCAAGCATTCTTAGAGGAGCGCGGTGTCGAGCGGTGTGAGACCGTTCGGAGAGTGATTTGCAGTGGCGAAGCACTTGGGTTGAAGTTGCAAGAGCGTTTCTTTCAGCGGCTCGCCAAGGCCGAGTTGTATAACCTCTATGGACCGACCGAAGCCGCCGTCGATGTCACCTCGTGGCGCTGTGAGCCGCATGGCACCAGGACCAGTGTGCCCATCGGCAGACCGATCGCCAACACGCAGCTCTACATACTGGACGAACACCTGGAGATGGTTCCGGTGGGAGCCAGCGGAGAGTTATACCTGGGGGGAGCGGGGCTCGCTCGAGGCTACCATGGGCGACCAGAGTTGACGGCCGAGAAGTTTGTCCCGGACAACTTTAGTGGCAGGAGTGCGAGTCGTTTGTACCGTACCGGAGACGTGGTGCGCTACGGCGAGGCAGGGGAGGTTGAGTATTTTGGCCGAGTGGATCATCAGGTGAAGATCAGAGGGCATCGCATTGAGCTGGGCGAAGTAGAGTCGGTGCTGGTAGCGCATCCAGGCATTCAGGAATCGGTCGTCACTATCCAGGAGCATGCCCCTGGCGATCTCCGCCTCCTGGCTTATGTTGTCCCCGATCAGGATTACGCCTTTCCAGTTCGACAACTACTGCGCTTTGAAAGAGAGGGCCTGCTCGCTGACCGTACGCGGCTTGAGCTGCCAAACGGTCTGGAAGTCATCTGTCTGGCTAATAAAGAAGAAGCCAGGTTCCTCTACAAAGAGATTTTTGAAGAGCACGTTTACCTCAGAAATGGGATCGCGTTGAAAGACGGAGCTTGTGTTTTCGATGTGGGCGCCAACATAGGCATGTTTACCCTCGCGGTTGGCAAGAGGTTCAAGGACGTCGCCGTTTATGCGTTTGAACCGGTGCCGGCGATTTTCGAAGTGTTAAAGCTCAATTGTGAACTTTATGGACTGAATGCGAAGCTTTACGAATGCGGCCTGGCGAGTGAAGCAGCGACCGCGGTTTTTACCTACTATCCACAATTCCCCGGGTCCTCCGGGCGCTTCGGAGACCCGCTGAGAGACCGGGAAGTCTTGAAGTCTGGCGTGCTAAACATGCTGCGAGAGGATTCCGACATGGAAGGCTATTCCAGCGATGAGCTGGAGGCCATTATCGGAGAGCGAGTCGCAGAGCGATTGACGGCAGAGGAGATTGCCTGCCAACTGAAAACGATCTCCGAAGTGATTCGTGAAAACGGCATTGAGCGAATTGATCTGCTCAAGGTTGACGCAGAGAAGAGTGAGTCGGACGTGCTGGCCGGTATTCATGAAGATGATTGGCGAAAAATCCAGCAGATTGTCATGGAAGTTCACGATCTTGATCACCGGCTGGACCAGATTACCAGCCTGCTCAAGCATCATGAATTCGAAGTGTATGTCGAGCAGGAAGCGTGGTGCGAAGGCACTGAGCTTTATAACCTCTATGCCACGCGGCCCGGTCAAGACCCGCAGCCCTGCGCCAGCGATAGCCGGTTGACCTCCGAGTTGTCTCCAGTCTGGAACAGTGCAAACGCATTGCTCACGGATGTGCGCCGGCTCCTGCAGGAACAACTACCAGACTTTATGATGCCCTCAGCGTTCATGATGCTTGACGCGCTGCCACTGACTCCCAGCGGCAAAGTTGATCGGAAGGCGCTTCCGCTTCCAGACCGGGCCCGACCACAACGGGAAAACGCCTTTGTCGCGCCACGCACTCCTCTCGAGGCAGACCTGGCCGGCATTTGGCGCGAGTTGCTCGGGGTTGAGCAGATCGGCATCCACGATAGGTTTTTCGAGTTGGGCGGGCATTCTCTTTTGCTCACGCGGCTCGCTGCACGAATCCATAGAACGTTTGGAGTGGAGGTTCCGCTGCGAGTCCTATTTAACACTCCGACCGTCGTCGAGATGACCATGGCCATCGCTGCCAAACAGGTTGAGCATGAGGATCAAACAGAGGCAAATGAAATGCTGGAGGACTTAAAGAAACTTTCGGCGGCCGAAGTCAGGGCCTTGCTCGAAGCGGAAGATCTGGTTGAAGCCTAAATGTGTTACAGCCTCCCTGACGAAATTGCTTCGCCCCCCAGGGCAAAAGCATTCCTTTGCGTTTCTCTGCGGGTTCTTACGTCTTTGCGTTCTTTGCGGTTGATGGTGTCTTACGCGAAGAACGCAAAGAATCCGCAAAGAAATGCAAAGGCAACTGACCACTAACAACTGCTTCGCTTTTCATGATCGCTTAGTTCACTACGCTCCTCGAGCGTGACCATCAAAGGAATCCAATGAAGCTTTTATTGACGATGAATCTGCCGTACACACGTGTGTCCGGGGGCTCTAACAGATCCAACAGATGTCTGGTCGAGAGCCTTGCGGAGCGGGGGCATACGGTTCGCGTCGTCGTGCCCGCGCTCGCTGTACCCAGCCCGATAAGCCACGAACAATTTTTTGCAGAGTTAGTCGCTGAAGGAATCAGTGTTAAGTCGGATGGGGCAGTCGACATCTTTCGACTTAACGGCGTCGAGGTCCACTGCGTGGTGAAGGCATCTTCGCTACGAGCTTATCTTATGGAACAGATTCGTGCGTTTGAGCCGGATTGGACCCTGGTGTCGTCCGAGGACCCTTCACAAAATTTACTAGACGCGGCGCTGAGCACATCCCCCTCAAAGGTAGTTTATATTGCGCACACCCCTCAGATGTTTCCATTCGGGCCAGCCAGCCTTTACCCCGGAAAGGCGCGCACCGAACTCGTCGGGCGAGCCGCCGGCATTTACTCCATCAGCGAGTTCACCGCCGCCTATGTCAAGAAGTGGGCCGGCTTTGACGTGTTCGTCAATCATCCGCCTCACTTTGGCACCGCTCCATTTTCCAACTACGGCCGTTTCGACAGCGGCTATGTCTTGATGATGAATGGCAGCAAGGTTAAGGGGCTCTCGGTCTTCTTAGGGCTGGCGGGGATGATGCCCGAAGTTGAATTCGCGGCGCTCCCCGGTTATGGCACAACGGCTGCCGATCGCGCCGCTCTCGGGGCGCTGTCGAATGTGACCTTATTAAAGAATAGTAAGAACATCGAGGATGTACTTCGTCAGGCTCGGATCCTGCTAATGCCTTCATTATGGGTTGAGGGATTCGGGATGGCTGTCGTGGATGCCATGCTCCGTGGGATTCCGGTTCTGGCAAGTAATTTCGGAGGGCTCGTCGAGGCGAAACTGGGCACGGACTATCTGCTGCCGGTGCGCCCAATCGAGCATTTTGAAGACCACCTCGATGAAAGCCTGCTTCCAACTCCGATTGTTCCCAATCAGGACGTTGGCCCATGGCATGATGCGTTATCCAGCGTCCTTTCGCACCGCAAAATATACGACAGCCAATCAGCCTCGGCACACGATGCCGCAGTGAAATTTGTTTCCGGCCTCAGCGTGGGTCCGTTCGACGAGTGGCTGGGACAACTAGCTGCGAACCGCACGCTCAGACCCAAACAACTTGCCGGGGAGTCGAAAGGTCAGGATTCCGCGGACCTGCCCTCGAGCGAGAGTGAGGACTTTAATAGTGTCGCTGGATTGAGCCCGGATCACCTGGCGCTCCTCGTGCGTCGGCTTCGGAAGAAAAAGGCCCTCTCTGCCAACGGGCAAAACCCTCATGAGATAAGCATCAAGCGGGTGCCTCGAGACGGCGCCCTACCGCTCTCGTATGCGCAGCAGTGCTTATGGATCTCAGATCAACTGGAGCCCGATAGTGCCGCTTACAACATAGTTAACGCCTTGCGATTACGAGGCCCACTCAACGTGCCTGCTCTTGATCGTGCGTTCAGCGAGGTAACCAGACGCCATGAGATTTTGCGCACGACCTTCGGCACGGCGGACGGTGCAGCAGTTCAGGTTATCAATGCGGCGCGACCACTCACTTTGGCTGTGTTGGATCTCAGCACGGTAGCAGAAGCAGAACGGGAGGCGGAAGCACGGAGAGTGGCGACGCAGGAAGCACAAGGTGCTTTCAATCTTTCCGCCGGTCCGTTGGTGCGAGCCATGGTGGTGCGACTGAGCGAGGAGGAGCATGTGCTGCTGTGCACGATGCACCACATCATCAGTGACGGGTGGTCGATGGGAGTGCTGATCCGGGAGCTGACGACGCTGTACGAAGCCTACGCGACGGGCAAGGAGTCGCCGTTGCCGGAGCTGGAGATTCAGT
>JANNJZ010000139.1:0-1997 GCA_031396065.1 Pyrinomonadaceae bacterium
CCCACCGAGACGACAATGGCGTTAACCATGACAACCGACCCACTAACACTACAACGCGTACACGACACAGCATCCGTTGACTCACTTCAATGAGCAGGCGATCCGCCGCTGAGGGGCCCATGCCGTCGCGAACCACGCGGAACCCGTCCAGATTGAGAGAGAGCAGGGCAAAGAGATGACTGGATTGACGCCGGCTCTGCTGATAGACCCGGTCCAACCGGTCCAGAAACAGCGCGCGATTCGGAAGGCCGGTAAGCGAGTCGTGAAACGTTTCCAGAAACAGTCGCTGCTCGGCCTGATGCTTTTCTTCGATCAACCGTTTTCGATCGAGCGCCTGTGTCACGGAATGACCCAGGCGGCCCAAGCGGTCTTTCAGCAGATAGTCAGTGGCCCCGGCCCGCATACATTCCACTGCCATTTCCTCACCGATGCAGCCCGACACGACAATAAATGGAATATCGAGCCCCCGCTCTTTCATAAGTCGCAGCGCATCGCGCGCCGTGAATTGCGGCATGGAGAAATCCGACAGAATGAAATCCGGCGGCTGGTCGAGCTCGCGAAGGTAGTCAGCTTGGGAATCGACGCGGCGGGAGGCCAGCTCGAACCCGGCTTCCTTGAGCACGTCGAAAATCAGCTCCGCATCAGTCAGCGAGTCTTCGAGGAGGAGGAGGTTGAGGCTCGTTGGCATCGTCGTCCACGGCTAGTACAAGGCCTTGCCTTTCCCATTGAAGGATTGCGCGAGCGCCGAGCTCGCTCACGATATGGGCTCAGTATAGGATGAAACCCGCCATCTACCAACGAAATGTTAAGAATCGTGCGTCGAGGCACGAGGGAGCAGAGGAGAGAATGCGAGAGGTGAATTCTTTTGGCAGCTTCCTTGAGTGCGTCATGCAGCCAGTAATTCACGGAGCAGAGAAGTGAGAAAGGGGGATAGTTTTTCGGTTGCTTGACTGATTACTTTGGGGCGATCAATTCAAACTGGATCAATGAGGACGTGTCCTTACCGCGCTTTGATAAGGTAGACAGACCTTCTACAAGCTTGAGCACCCCGTCCCTGTCGGATGAATCTCTTGGAAACCATTCCTCATGGCAATTTGAACAAGACAATGACGTGTTCATCCTGTTCGCCAACGGAACCCTGGTTGCTATCCCGCATTTCCCGCAGGTAAAGCGTACCGCCGTAATATCCCCAATTTCAGCTAATACGCCGCTCATGGGTGAGGGACGGACTTGTACCAATGAGCCCTGTTGTGTCTTGACCAAGGTGGAGATGACCGTAGTGATTCGTTCGGCCACCGTGGGCTGGAGCGTGTCAAAGTCCACCCCGAACTCAGATCCCTTGACCCATTTTACGATGGCGCGATCGATCAGCAACGGCTCCGGGTCTCCCGGCACAAAAATTTGCAGGGCGAGCGCCATCTCGACGGAGACCGGCGCATTCCCAGTCATATAGCTCCCGCTCAGCGACAGATCTTTGATGATGCCTTCACCGATCATTCCGTCACGAAGGTACCGCACCGGCACCAATTTCTTGAGTCGTCGATGCTTCCGCATGGTAAACCCGGCCATTCTCTCTCCTTCCTCACTCGATCACGCCGCTACCTCAGGGTCTCCCCGGCGAGACCGACTGGCTTGTGTGACTCCTCCGCCCTCCCGCAGAGGGCGGGCTTCACCCGAGCGAAGGACCGCATGGATGAGACAACGCTCATCAGCGATAGGCGAGTTACCGAAGCTGATCCGTCGCTGCAGGGGTCAACGTCGCGGGTGACCGGCTGGACTTTCTCCGTTTCTCCATGTCCTGATCAATCACCTTCAAGGCGTCCAACTGGGCCTCGAGATCCGCAATGCGCTTCTCTCGCTCTCTGATTTGTCGCTGCAGGGACTGGACGATACTTGAGTCGACCGCAGCCGGATCGCGTTTCTTGTCCACCGTGCTGGCAGGCAGGGTTCCGCACGCGCTCAGGGTGATGGCCACAAACAGACTAACTCCCAGGCTG
>JANNJZ010000166.1:0-3526 GCA_031396065.1 Pyrinomonadaceae bacterium
AACGTCGGCGCGGTCGGCGACGTCGATGCGGTGCCGAGTTACGCGGACTCCGAGGGGTCGCACGAGTTCCTCGGTACCGGCCATCCCCGCCTCGTCTACGTCAGCCAACGCGAGGTGACAACCCCGGCGTGCCAGCGACACAGCGATCGCCCGTCCGATGCCGCCCGCCGCACCCGTGATCACCGCCGTCCGGCCTTCCAGGCGCATGCGCTTAGCCATGATGGTCCACCCCCGCATCGGCGCGGCGTTCACCCGACGCTACCTTGAACTCCATCGTCCCGTCGTCCACGCTCCCGAACCGAAGCATAGAGAGATCCTTCACGTAGTTTTGGTGCAGGCGCCACGGCGTCTTCGATCCCTGACGCGGCAGGGTGTGGAGCGCTCTCTGTACGTAGCCGGAGGTGAAGTCGAGTACGGGCTCCTCTGTAAGCTCGGGGTCGTTCACGCGCGGGGTGCACTGCGCATAGCCGTAGCTGTCCATGTGCTTCAGAAGGCGGCAGACATACTCGGCCGTGAGGTCACACTTCAATGTCCAGGACGCGTTTGTGTAGCCGAAGGCGGAGGCGAGGTTCGGGATATCGCTAAACATCATCCCCTTGTAGGCCATCGTCTTCGACATATCCACGGGGGCACCGTCCACTACGAGTTGCAGCCCGCTCATGAGCTTCAGCACCAGCCCCGTGGCCGTCACGATGATGTCAGCGTCGTGGTGCGCTCCCGACTTGAGTTGTAGGCCCGTTTCCGTGAAGGTCTCAATATGGTCGGTGACAACCGTTGCCCGGCCCTCGCGTATCGCCTTGAAGAGATCTGAGTCCGGGACCAGGCACAGCCGCTGATCCCAGGGATTATATTGTGGCGTAAAGTGCTTGATGTCATATTCCTCGCCGAGCTGCTGCCGCACCCCCTTCGCGAGCATCCGCTTAAAGACATCGGGCCGCGACCGGGCCAGCTTATAGAAGAACATCCCCAGCAACACGTTCTTCCAACGCGTGATCGCGTAGGCCGTGCCGGCGGGCAGGCGTCGGCGGAGCCAGTTCGCTACCTTGTCCTCGGCGGGTCGCGCGACGACGTAGCTTGGGGAGCGCTGGACCATAGTGACGTGCGCCGCCCGCTCGGCCATCGCAGGGACGAGGGTGACGGCAGTGGCACCGCTGCCTATTACCACCACTCGCTTGCCGGCGTAGTCGAGGTCTGCGGGCCACTTCTGCGGGTGCACAATCTGCCCGCCAAATCGCTCGACGCCTTTCCACTCCGGAGTGTATCCACCCGCGTAGTCGTAGTAGCCCGTGCACAGGTAGAGGAAGTTGCAGGTGAATGGGACGACCGATTTCTCGGACTGAAGCTCGGACTGAAGCTCGGCCTCCACCGTCCAGAGCGCGTCTGCGGACGACCAGGAGGCGCGAACCACCCGGTGGCCATAGCGAATCTCTTTGTCGACGCCAAACTCGTCCGCCGTCTCACGGATGTAGTTGAGGATGGCGGGCCCGTCCGCGATGGCCTTGGCTTCGCGCCAGGGGCGGAACCTATAGCCAAGCGTGTACATATCCGAGTCTGACCGGATGCCGGGGTAGCGGAACAAGTCCCATGTGCCGCCCATCGCGGCCCGCCCCTCAAGGATGGCGAAACTCTTCCGCGGGTGACTCTGCCGTAGGTGGCAGGCCGCGCCAATCCCGGAGAGGCCGGCGCCCACGATCATAACGTCGAAATGTTCCATGTTTCTGCGATGGAATAATAGCCTTTGCCGGTGCGACTCCCAACTCATTTTCGAGCGGACCCCGCTCTGGGGTTCCGCTTCGCTACACCCCAGGCTTTACGCTGTCGTCCGCTTTGCGGGCTGGGACCCGGATTATCTGAATTGGTTTTCTTCATTGGAACACTATAAGATAGCCACCTCAAAAGGGGAGTAGGTCGTCCACCTGAATAGGATCCGGGGATGTCGTCAGCACGGTGCCAAACGTTGGCACCCGGCGCTCCGGGAAGAGCTCAAATTGCTCAAGGACCAAGACCTTTTGCGGCCCGTGCGGCGCGCAAGAGGTCTTTTCTTTTGCGGGTCTGCACCAGGAATGCACTTGGTTGCCCGCAAAAGGAGCCCGAGCAATGATCGAACTCTTTCCGCTCTCCGAATACTGGTGGTTCTATATCTCGTTTGTCGGCCTGGTCCTCTTACTCCTGGCTTTCGACCTCGGCGTTTTCCATCGTAAAGCACACACTGTCAGCTTCCGAGAGGCTGCTACCTGGACTGTGGTCTGGATCTCTCTGGCGTTGCTCTTCAATCTCGCTCTTCATCAATACGCGCTCTGGAAGTTTCCGCAAGATCCACGACTGATGGCTATCCCAGGATTTGATCCGAGTGCAGCAGCCTGGCGAGTCTCACTCGAATACTTGACCGGATACCTGGTAGAGAAGTCGCTCTCGGTCGACAATATCTTCGTCTTTGTGATGGTGTTTTCGTATTTTGCCATCCCGGCAAAGTATCAACATCGCGTACTCTTCTACGGCATTCTGGGTGCGCTTATCTTCCGGGCGATCTTCATAGCGTTGAGCGCTGCGCTGATGCAGTACCATTGGGTTGTTCTTTGCTTTGGCGGGTTTTTGATCTTTACCGGAATCAAGATTTTCTTTGCCGGCACGCAGGAGGTGGAACCGGAGAAGAATCTAATGATTCGACTGTTGCGCCGCTTCCTCCCCATTACGCACGATCTGCACGGGAAGCACTTCTTTGCCAGACAGCACGGTCGTCTTTATGCCACACCTTTGCTCGTCGGGCTTGTTTTTCTGGAGGCGACCGACATCATCTTTGCTGTCGATTCGGTCCCGGCAATTTTCGCGTTGACCAGTGAGCCGCTCGTTGTTTTCACATCGAACATCTTCGCGATACTGGGCTTGCGCGCGCTGTACTTCATGCTGGCGGGAGCAGTGGACAAATTCCATCTACTCAAATACGGCCTGGGTGTGGTGTTGGTTTTCGTCGGCCTCAAAATGGTCTGGCTGAACGATCTGTTCGGAGGCAAATTCCCCATCGCCATCTCGCTGGCTTTTATTGCCTTAGTGATCTCCGCATCGATTGTTTTTTCGCTGGTCTTCCCGAAGCTCCTTCCCGAAGGAAATCCCGATCAAGCTGGTTAGCAAGACTTGACCGTCATAAGGTCATTGCAGGTGGGACAGACACTACTGCGTTTGAGGTCCACCTGCTCAACCGAATTGGAGACGAACGTCCCGGTCCACAGTCCCAACTGCCACTATGTTGACTTCGGTGAATCCCATGGCAGGGCGCTCTTCTTGTCAACGCCGTAGTTCGCAGGAATCTGCCTATTGCTGGGGCTGCTCTTCGGTAGTCACTCCCGGCAACGGCGTTGGTCCCAGTTTGGCCATGGGCGTCAGCAGCACGATAAAGCGTCCGCTTCTCACCACCCCAAACTTGAGTCTGATTCTCAGTACATTCGCCGGCGCTCCCGAGACGACAGCTATATTGAACAGTCCCGTTCCTCCAGTGACTCCGTCTCCCACCGTAGCGTTATTGCTCGAC
>JANNJZ010000186.1:0-4969 GCA_031396065.1 Pyrinomonadaceae bacterium
AACGCTCGAAACCACGAACATATTTTCTACCAAATTGCCTTCTGCGTAACATGCGGGCGAGGGCGCCCGCGGTTCCAACAGAAAGTCTTGCTCATACTCCAACCTCACCTGCCCGGTCAAAAGAAATGTCCGTTGACCTCTTACTTTCTCGCGTGAGTAAACAAAGGCAGAAAAGCTCTGGAAACGAGGATCCCCAGGTCGGAGCCAACTCTCCTGCCTTCTGATACCTGAATCCTTTGCGTCCTCTGTGTTCTCTGCGTCTCTGGGGTGACTGTTTTCGGCCGTTTTCCACCACAGAGACACAGAGAACACAGAGGGCGCACAGAGAAAAAAGAGCAAATCAAAACACTACCCGGGCACGAGGAGTTGGAGCCAATGTTGAACCGTCAGTCATCGCCGCAGCCGCGAGTTCTGTTAGCAACCAGATATTTCTCAACGCATCTCTCTTTCGGACTTGCGCTCCTCTTGTCGTGCCTATTGTGTTTTGGATTGCCGCACTACTTTCGTGTCGGCGCGGCCGGGTCAAAGTCATCGCCATCCAACAACGAACTAACCGGTCAATCCTATGACCTCACCGCGGCAGTGGCGGTGACTACGACCGTCAACAACTCCGGACCAATCACTGTTCCACACAACTCACCGGCTTCGCCATACCCATCCAACATTACGGTCTCAGGAATATCGGGTTTTACGACGAAGGTCACGGTTACCCTAAACGACATCCGACATCTGTCGCCTGGAAACCTGGATATCCTGCTGGTTAGCCCGTCCGGCGCGAAAATGATCTTAATGAGCGACGCAGGTTCCCGGATCTCCAGCAGCGGCATTACCTCCCTTACCTTCGATGATGCCGCCCCGACTGCACTTGCCAACTCCGGAACCATTGTTTCAGGTACATATCGTCCATCGAACAATGGTGCCGGCGACACTTGGCCAGCGCCTGCTCCAGCTCCTCCTTACGCTGCCACTTTGGCGGCCTTGAATGGGACGACCAACGGTGTCTGGAGCCTGTTCGTGGTTGATGACGGCGTCTTTTTCGATAGCGGTGCGATCATCATGGGCGGCTGGTCTCTGAATCTCACCACCGCAACCGCTCCCGGTTCTCTCCAGTTCGAATCGGCTACCTATCAAAACAACGAAGGTACAACCGCGACGGTCACAGTCATGCGCGCCAACGGTTTTACCGGCGCCGCTACTGTCAACTACTCCGCAGCTAACGGGACGGCGACCGGAGGAGCGTCGTGCGGTTCAGGCGCAGACTTCGTCTCCCAAAGCGGGACGTTGACCTTTGCGGAGGGCGTGGCCAGCCAGGCGATCAATGTCCTGCTCTGTTCGGACCTGGTTACCGACGATCTGGAAACGATCAGTCTCACTTTGTCGGGTCCGACGGGCGGGACGTCCCTCGGCACGCCGAGCTCCACGATCATCACGATTTCGGACGTCTCGCCACCGAACCCGGCCCAGTTCGATGTTGCAGGTCCAATTGGCAGCAAAATTTTTGGGTGGCGGGTAAAGGCGCTGCCCAACGGCAACATCGTGGTTACGGATCCTTTCTACGACTTGACTACCCCAATACCGGTGCAAAATGTCGGTGCGGTTTACTTATACAACGGCGCCACACGACAACTAATCAGCAAGCTAACCGGCAGCCATGCCAATGATCAGGTGGGAGGTCTTATTGAAGTCCTGCCAAATGGTAACTACATCGTATCGAGCCCATATTGGAATGACAGTCGAGGTGCGATCACAATGGGGACTGCCAGCAATGGGGTGTCAGGCATAGTCTCGGGCGCAAACTCCCTGGTGGGAACTTCGCCATTTGACGACATCGGTGGTAATGGCGTTGAAGTCCTGGCAAACGGAAATGTAGTGACCACGAACCTGAACTGGAACAATAAGGGGGCATCGACTTTCATTAATGCCGCCACGGGATTAACTGGTGAGGTGTCCGCGGCTAATAGCCTGGTCGGTGAAGGTGCCTTTGGTCTCGGCGGTATTGTTCCACTGGCCAACGGCAACTACCTGGTCGTCAGTAGAAACTGGCACGGCGGAATCGGTGCGGTGACGTTTTGCAACGGCACGACCGGCCGAACGGGACAGATCACCAGCTCAAATTCCCTGGTGGGCACCACGGCGGGTGATTACGTCGGCGATCAAATAATGACTCTGCCCAACGGTAACTATGTCGTAGGAAGTCCAACCTGGAATGGCAGCATGGGGGCCGCTACTTTCGGCAATGGCGGGAGCGGAATCAGCGGTCCCGTCTCAGCGGCAAATAGTCTGGTTGGCAGCACTGCAAATGACCGGGTGGGCTTTAGGTTAGCCAGGTTAACGAATGGAAATTATTTGGTCGCAAGCCCGTATTGGAACGGCCAGCGGGGTGCCGTGACCTTTGGTAGCAGCTCGGGCGGGCTCATTGGAACCGTATCGAGTTCCAATTCACTGATCGGTAGCAACCCGGATGAGTTCGTCGGCTCAGGTGTGACTCCGATAAGCAACGGCAATTATGTAGTAGGTAGTCCGGATTGGAATGGCGCTAAGGGCGCGGCGACTTTTGGCAATGGCACTAGCGGAGTCAAAGGCCCCGTCTCGGCGTCGAACAGCCTGGTTGGCGAGACCGCGGGTGACAACGTTGGCACTGCTGTTGGCGGACTATCGAATGGCAATTACGTGGTCTTTAGTAATTGGAACGGCCGCCGCGGGGCACTGACATTTGTCAAAACCGCGAACGGGACGACCGGGGTTGTGTCTCAGGCTAACAGCCTCGTCGGCAGCGCCTCGGGCGACTTCAACGCCGCGAGGGTCGGACTACTGCCTAACGGCAATTATGTTCTGGCCGCCCGCCTCTGGAACGCGGGTAGCGGAGCCGTAACGTTTGGCAACGGAACTACTGGGGTAACCGGTGAAATTACGAGTGTGAACAGTCTGATCGGCACACGCGGCGATCAGGTCGGATCTAATTTACTCCTCCTGTCCAACAGCAACTATGTTATCGGCAGTCCGTTTTGGAATGAGCAACGAGGGGCGGTCACATTTGGCAGTGGCACAGGCGGGGTGACTGGCACGGTTTCTTCCCTGAACAGTCTGGTTGGTGAGTTCCAGCTTGAGGAAGTTGGGGAAAATCTGGTCTCGCTGGGTAATGGAAAGTATGTCGTGGGCAGCCCGCGCGGCTACGGCTATCGCGGTGCGGTGACATTTGGCAATGGGGTCAGCGGGATGACGGGCAGTATCTCTCCAACAAATAGTCTGGTTGGCACTCATCCGGATCTGGTTGGGAGAATCAACTCCAGTGGTTCAACCGTCGGGATTTTTCCCCAGGCAGACGGTAACTTTATCGTGAGAAGCGATTTTTGGGATTACGGATTATTGCCGGACGCGGGCGCCATAACCTTTGCCAAAGGTGATGGCAGCACCATCGGGCCAATCACCAGTGGCAACAGCGTGCGTGGCATGCTTGCCAGCCGCGGGGATTCCTTGTCCTACGTCTATGATGCAACGGTAAACAATCAGCTGGTCGTCGGTCGGCCTTACGAGAATATCGTTACTTTCTTCAGTCTGGGCACGACTCCAAACCCAACACCAACCCCGACTCCGACTCCATCTCCCAGCCCAACACCGAGTCCTTCGCCAACACCGACTCCGACGTGGCAGGCAGTGGTGCTGTCATCTGCACAGACCGAGGTCAAGACCTGGACCACCGGGGGCAAGACCTACGCCCACCTAAAACTCCTGTTCCCGAATGCCGGCTACCGCGTGGCTAACTGGGGACTGGCAGTTAAGAGCGGCAGCACTCTTACTGTCGATGCGGCGATGGAAAAGTTTTCTGGTGGGTCCGTGCAAGCGGTAACAACCACGGCGCAGATATATGATCTCGGAACGCTTCCTGCCGGCAGTTATAACTTTACTCTTAAGAACACCGGCACCACGGTGAAGACCCAGGCGTTTACGGTGACGGCGCCTCCATTTCCAGCGAACCCGATTGATAACGCACGCGAGTTTGTGAAGCAGCAGTATCGAGATTTTCTGAATCGCGAGGCTGATCAGGCAGGAGAAGACTTCTGGACCGACAACATCACCAAATGCATGAACCCGGCGCGACGACCTGCCGGACAAACCGAAGCGCAGTGCACAACCAGGCAGCGTGAAACAACCACCGGAGCCTTCTTCCAGTCGCCGGAGTTTCAGTACACCGGCTACTACGTTTACCGGATGTTTGTGGGAGCACTGGGAAGGCAGCCAAAGCTGTCGGAGTTCACTCCGGATGCTCAGTTGGTCGGTGCCGGGATCGTAGTTGGCGGACAACTTTCGGCCGCGAAGATCAACCAGAACAAGGCAGAGTTTGCGCAGCAGTTTGTAAACTGCACGGGAATAAAGTCCCGGTGTGCCGAGTTCAAAGCGATCTATGACGCCTTGAACAATCAGCAGTATGTGGACAAGTTGTTTTTGACGACCGGGGTGAATGCGAGCGCAGCAGATCGGACGGCACTGGTCAACGCCCTGAATGCGGCGACGGAAACGCGAGGGAGCGTGCTGCAAAAGGTGGTGGACGGAATCCTTGTGATCTCGGAAGGGAGCCAGCAGTTCACCACTAGCTACGGGCAGACATTTTACAACTCAGAATCCAACCGGGCGTTTGTGCAGCTCGAATATTTTGGATACATGAAGCGCGACCCGGATGCGGCCGGTTATGCATTCTGGCTGGCCAAGCTGAATCTGTTTGGTGGCAACTTCGTGAATGCAGAGATGGTGCTGGCCTTCATCTCATCGCCCGAGTACCGGGCGCGATTCGGTCAGCCTTAAAAAGAAAAGGGGAACTGGGGAACTGGGGAAGGGGGAAAGGAAGTCAGAGGAGCGTCGGCATCTCTGCCTGCTCTCTTGTCGGCGCACAGGCAGCCCACTTCACAGGCGGTTTCTTCGATATCCGAAATATCCTCCAACGGCGTTACCCCTGGGCACCGGCTTTGCTGGG
>JANNJZ010000206.1:0-15024 GCA_031396065.1 Pyrinomonadaceae bacterium
TGGAGCAGAAACAACTGTGCCATGTCACGTCCATTGAGGGGTAGATCACGAACGGTCCTCTCATCCACCAAAGAGCTAATCGTGGAACTTGTGGTTTCGACCCCACTAAGATCGCGGCTGACCACGACTTCCTCTGCTATAGATTCAAGCATCAGCCTAAAATTCATTGCGGCCTCCTGAGCCACCGTCAGCGTAATCCCAGTGCGAACGTGAGTTTCAAAGCCCTGATGCCTCACGCGAATTTCATAGTGGCCAGGAATCAATCCTATTGCCCGATAGTATCCATCACCATTACTAGAGCTTTGTCTGACTAGTCCCGTGTCGAGATTCTTGATAGTAATAGTAGCTCCTGCCAGCACGCCGTCCTGTGGATCTGTTATTACACCGGATAGTGCCGCATTAGTACCTTGCGCCGTGGCTGAGACGCACCAAAGCAAACCAAATATGAGGGTGAATATTATGTGGTTTTTCGTCGTAGTATTTCTTGGCATGTTCATTCTCCTCTTGCGAGAGTTTGATACTTTCTGACAAACCTTTTCCCCCAGTTAGATTAATTGGGTTTTGCGTATGTATTTTTCAATCTGATGCGAAGTGTGGTGCAATGTTCCGGGTTTCTGATTAACAACACATTCTCAAGAAAGTGGCCCCGAGATTCGGGGCCAGAGGGATTGTCATAGTTCAAGATCTAATTGACGTAGAACGATGCCAAACCAGAAAACTTCCCGTTCTCATTGAACACCTGAATTTTGTATGTTCCACGAGTGCTGAGTGTCATGTAGGCGGTTAGAGACCCGTTACGTACGCTACTAAGCTGGCCGTCTTTTAGTGTAGCGCGGCCGCCATCGGGAAAGGTAACTACTGCACGTTTTCCGGAGTTAACATTTGTGACCCAGAATTGGATTGCTTGGGTCGCTTTAGACTTCAAGAGTGGACCGACTGTTGCCAGCGAAATCGTTGGCTTCGGAGCGGAAGTTGGACTAAGAATGTACCCTTTGTTGAATACTGCTGCTGCTCGCCATGTCTGGATAACACCCAACTTGGTCAAGCCACACCCTTGTTCGTAAACGAGAAGCATCTCGTTTGCAATCTCCATGGGCCATGCCACATGACCAGATGCAGAATTCGTGCTGCTTACCGCGATCGAATAGAGTACTGGTGTCTTGGAGGTCGGAAGTCCAGATTTAACAGATTTGTCATACCAGTGCGTAGCGTTGCTTGCTCCGTTCACGCCCCAGGTCGGCATCGAGTATCCCCAGAACGTTTTCGCCGCATGCCACGCATAGAAAGTACAGTTGCCGAGTTTCGTGTCACTTTTAACCGTGCAGCATGGATACGGGTTGCCGGGGCTAGCAATACCAGCGCATGTTGGTACCGCAACAGCCGCTAAATTTGAGAACCCATCATCTTCACTCGTGGGAATCTCGATTGAAAGTGACCCCTCCGAAATTTCGGAATCTTGGCCGGTGTCTGCTAGCTTCCATGCCGTAGGATAAGTGTCGCTGTGTAGCTCCAATGAATTTCCGTTGTCAATTAAGATCGAATCTGTCGTACGATCTCCGTCGTTGTAGCTGAATGTGATTGCAGGTTTTCCGTCTGCGGTGGTTTCAAGTATGGTGTCTTTGTCCACTTTATTTGCAAAGTGGGTTTCTACGAACTTTCTAAGGCTGCGCATCTTTTCAGGTCTGACAATTTGATCCGAGATCTCCCTGGACTCCCTGTCAATGTTCTTCTTTCGGTCTTCGGTCACCGTCTGACCAAGAACAGTCAGCGTAGTCAACGAAATAGCCATGGTTAATACTAGGGGTCTCATCATATTTGCTCCTTCAGTTTTGAATAGTGACAGCTTTGCTGGCACGATTCGAGACTATCGTATTTGACGATCCAAACTCTGAAGGATTGGCTAAGATTTCCCTACGAATTTCCAATGGTCTAAATTAACGATGGCTCAAGCGTCTCAAAAGCAATATGTATTCGGCGATTTCATTCTAGTACCTACAGAACGGCAACTCCTGCAAGCCGGCACTGCGCTAAAGCTGCGTCCCAAGTCTTTTAACCTTTTGCAGCTATTGATTGAGCGCGCGGGAAGTCTTGTCACAGAAGATCAGATTTTGGAAAACGTATGGCCTGATCAGTTTGTCAGCCCGGAGGGTATCAACGTATTGGTGGTTGAAATCAGGAAAGTGTTGGGTGATAGTGTAAAGAACCCGAAGTTTATTGAAACAGTCCCCAAAGCTGGCTATCGGTTTTTCCACTTAGTCAAACCCTTGCTTGTTTATGAAGCCGAACACCAATTTGAAACAAACGATCTCCTGTCGTCGCAATCACAATCTCCCGAGCCCGCGAACGAATACCAAGGACGAATTGACAAGGCAAAAAAAGCGAATCGACTTGATGTACCTGCCTCACCGACCACAGCGTTGACCCCGCCCACGGAAGCGTTTTTCACTGCCGTCCTGCCGAGCGATCTTGAGCTCATCGACCTCGCCAGCCAGTCGTGGCGTATCGACAGACCGACAGAGATAAGTCGACTCATCACGACTGCCGAACTTGATCAGCCAGTGCGCAACTCGAACCGCTGGCTCTTGCGCGGTCGCACGGATTACTTTCTTCGTCAGATACTGAGAAAGATTCCCGCAGCTGCTAACCGGCTCACCTCCAAGCACCGCCTACTATGGTGGCTTCGACACAAGGCGGCTTTTTCTACAGAGTGTCCGATCCGACCGGTAGTCACATGGCCAGAGGAGCATTACTGTTGGGCGGTGCCATCAGCGAGTGGGGCCCCGTTTGAGCTCTATCCCCTAGTCCGTGGTACGACGTTTGACCAACAAGATGACAAGCTTGACTTGCTGATTGAGTTGCTCGTGCGGCTCACAGATGCGACCCGACGACTCTTCACCGAGCACGAAGATATAGCACAGAGCCTCATGGGCCGCCTGACGCGCTTCGGCGTCCGGCCGCGTTATGAACAGATGGAAAGTTCACTGGTATCGACCGCCAAAGAAATCCAGGTGCTTCTGACGGGCATGCCATGCGAAAGCGACGTGGAGTCCGTCTCAGAAGAAGTCATCGCATGCTTTGCCTCCCACATTGGCGATCCACAGTTTCGTCAACGCCTAGAACAACTGCGAGACAAGCAGCCTCAACGACTAGTGCACGGAGACCTGACCGAGAACAACCTGCTTGTCCAAAAGAAACGACTTTGGTTGTTCGATTGGGATAATGTCAGCATTCAGCGGTCTGGGCCGTTCGATCTCGCCTTTGCGCTGGTGCGTTTGGCAAATGCAGATAGGATGGGAGCCACTCTCCGTCCAACTGGCGAGGAGATACAGCGAGCGGAACGAATGCTCAAACTCTTCTGCGATGCTTCGCCGGCCACTGTGTCTGAGCCTGACATTGCGCTTGCTCTTGAACAGGTACGGTTCGAGTTTAGTCTGCGTATGCTCGAGTACTTCGAAGTGCTGATCGGAGATCCCAGCCGGCCTGTAGACATGCCCTACGTTCGTCGGTGCAATCCTGGTAGACCGTTAGCGATTCGACGCCGACTCACTGGCTCTAAGCTTTGAACGCCTCATGACGTCTACTGACAGAGCAGTTGCGCAGTTCGGCGCCGATAAGGAATTACTATTCATTCCTGGTGCGCAGAAGAGCGGTACATCCTCGTTGTTCTGGATGTTGAACGGCCTTGACCTGTTTTGCGGCTCGGAGCCCAAGGAGCCGTGTTTCTTTGGCCTCGAAGACAAGGACCGCAGCGGTCATGCAGACTGGTATTTCAGCTGTTTCAAGAGGTGGCAAGTGGGACAATGTCTCGTTGATGCCTCGACCGCGTATCTGGCTTGCACCGACACTGCGCCTGTCTTGTCGCAAGCCTTTCCGCACGCGAAAGTGATCATCCTCCTTAGGGATCCCGTTGATCGGCTATGGTCGTCCCTTCTCCAGATGCAGAAGCAAGTGCCTCAGGCCGAGCTCCGAAGTGCACCTGAGTTGGTAAACTCGATGCCACTGGGCCTAACATCAGTCCAACAGCTGATCCACGACGAAGACCGGCTATTGCGGAAAGCAATATCCGCGGGTCACGTCGATGGAGCATACATGGGGCCATCCTATCTCCGAAGGCGGTTCGGCGCACCATTTGATAGCCATTTTCGCGATCCGTTGTGGGCGTTCAGGTACTTCAAGCAGAGTCTCTACTCCCAACTAGTTCCACCATTCGTGGAGAGTTTCGGATCCCGGCTTGAGGTAGCAATCTTCGAGGAATTCATTTCGGGAGACAGATCCGTTGAAAAGCGCCTCACTTCGTTTTTGAGAATTCCACCTGACAGATGGCCGACGCTCAGGCACGACCACCGCACCTGGATGCCGCGCGGTGAATGGGCGCGCCATTGCGTTCAAATGATCGAGCGGTCTAGACGAGCCATGGGGTTTCGAACCTTGCGGCGCTTAGGCTCTCGGCCACCCTTTCCGCTCAGGCCCCTGCTCTTTCAAGCGAAGCCAGAACCTCCTCCTGAGTGGTGCGAGAAAGTGCGCGTGCTGCTCGACGAAGAATACCGCTATTGGCTATCGAGATATCCTAGATTGAAGACTGTCTGGCGCAACTCGTAGGCCGGCATGTTACACCACCGGCTCGGATGTCTCTTAGAGGTTTCCGCACTTTCAATTGAGCGTCGACAGTAGGAGGGAAGTAGCGGTTCACGTTCCTACTTCGTCCCTATCAATTCTTGCGGAATCATCGACAGGAACGTAACCCAAGTCAGTCTGTGCGTTAGCGATATCCCAGAAACGACCGGTATTGTTAGACACGCCGTAGTAGATTCCGAAGGTCACATCAGCATCAATGCTCTTTCGAACAAGTTGCACGAGATCTCGGTGACTAAGCCAGGTGCGCATCCACCGACCCGTCGGGTCACTCCGCGGGTCATCATCGTCTCGAACTGTCCCTATACGAATACAGATCGAACTGACGCTATGCGCCTCCCAGTACTGACGCGCGAGGGCTTCGCCAAAGACTTTGCACGTGGAGTAGTTACTGTTTGGCCGGACTTGATGCTCGACCGAAATCAATTGATTCTGGTGTCCGAATGAGCGCTCTGGCAGGTTCGTCTCGTAGCCAGCCGTGACTTGGTTGGAACTGGCATATATGACCTTCTTGATGCCTACTGCGCGACTCGCCTCATAAATATTGCGAGTTGCTACGATGGTATTCTTCAGGACTAAATCCCAATGATCGGACACATGGCGCTGTGCTGCGAGATGGATGACGCACGCCACCCGCCCGAGTTTCAGGAGCGTCTTCTCTAGAAGGTCGTAATTTGAGAGGTCCAAACAAGTGAACCGATTGTCGCTCCCACCACCTTGGCCGACAGAATCGATTCCACAAACGTCGTAGTCTCTCGACAGCGCCCCAACTAGGATTCGTCCGATCCGACCTTGTGAGCCAGTAATGATAATTCGCTTTTTCTCAATTTCCATATTTCAAATCATAGCATGGGCACTCTTTCTCGCCACCAGTCACCAGAGCGTGCAGTTCTGCGCCAAGCGCCGGCCACCATAATCAGCAAAGCCTCTCGCAAGCCACGACAGACCGGATCCGCCGCTTCTAGACTAGTCAAGCCGAAAGAGCAACGGTTCACAAGCACGCGCCAGCACTTCGGCGCCGTTCATCGGCAACCTACTGGTCTTTCGCGCCTCCTCAAGCGGAGAGAACTCGCTAGCCAACAAACGCTCAACTTTGTCGAGCAGTCGCAAAGGCGTCAGCTCCGTGGTCGTTACGAAGTCGACGAGACCGAGGTCGGCCAGGCGACGAGCCCGCAGCAGCTGCTCGCCCGTCCCGCCAACACGGGGGATGATCAGCGCTTTCTTGCCATGGGCTAATATCTCCATCGTCGTATTGTATCCACCCATCGAAATAACAACATCGGCATGCGCGATGTAAGGAATGATGTTAGGTACAAATGTTTCAAACTGAACGCCCAACGATGCGGCGACGGCAACCAGCTCGGCTCTGAACAACTCAGGCATTAGAGGACCGCCGATCACAATGCTCGTAGCGTTAAGCGCGTTTCCGGAGTTGGCGATCATAGTCAAAAACGCATTGACTACATTACTGCCGTCTCCACCGCCGCCGACGGTGACCACAATCGTAGGACGATTCGCACGGCTGATGGCGCCGTTCTGGGCCGAACCCGATGAGTTCGAACCCGCAATGAATCCCGTAAAGATAAGTTTCTCTGCGACGGCGGCGCTGAGGCGGTAGTTCTCAATTGGGTTGTCGAATTCTGGCACTCCGAAGACAAATATTCTGTCGTAGATCTCTTCCAGAAATTCATACACTCCAAGACCTCGCCAGTTTTCACGTATTGCCGCTGGGTCACCGGCGATATCACGTAGACCGAGGGCGACGTTTGCGTTGCCCGACGAACTCTTGAGCCACTTCAGAGTGGGAATCGCCTCACCGTCCATGCCGGTGGGGCTGTTATCCACAATGACAAGAGTTGGTTGAAAGTCCTGCGCAGCTCGAAGTAGAAGATCGCGACGATGTGTCTTGACGACAGCGAGGGACTGTTGAGGGTCGCCTGAGACTCTGTTGCCTTTGTCATCTCTAGTAACTGAAGGCATGTTAAGCAACTTTACGCCGCTCGGGACGTCATATCGACTGGCCACCGGGCAACCAGTAACAATTAGGCTTGACAACGAGGGGTACGTCGAGTGGAAGGCGCGGGCTATCTTTAGCCCCCGCATGAAATGGCCGAGTCCGAAGCTATCGACAGTAGCGATGAGCAGCCGAGGCTCTCGAGTCATGGGTATGGAAGGCAGGTGCTATCCCTCCAACGCGGCTGGTTGCCAGAGGTAGGTGGAAAGGTGAACGGACGGGTTGATCATTAACGAAAGTCCGCGACGTCGTTTACGCCTTTACGCGGTTGTAAAGGCCACTGATCCATAGATTACCTTAAGTCGATAATCTCTGAGGAAGACGATAGGACGAATTAGGACCTGCCGAGGTTAACAGAATATCCTCCCATCAGGCGCCAATTGTGAGTTTCGGCCAACAGAGTGTGAAACACCGTTGCCTGAGGTGTCGGGCTCGCAACCGGCGCCTCGGTAATCAGGCGGTGCGTTTGTCCTTGAGAGATTACTACCGTTGGGAGCAGAAGGACAACGAGTAGTAATATTATGAACCGCACTAACGATCCTCCTATTCAAAAATCTAACTAGCAAACCCTCCCAGCTGTCACGGTATTCAGCGAAGTTATGCATGTACGCCGTGAAACTTTTCATAGTTGAGAAACCAAGCGCTAACTCATAATTGCTACGAATGGGCTTTTGGGGCAGAAATGCCGTTTGCCTCATAAGTCGACGCATAATACTACTTATGAGGCAAAGCCGGGGGTTCTTATTGTCTTTGCTTTTGTTTTGTCTCGTGGAAGATTCTAGGAGTAAGTGTTGGTTTTCGTATTTGCAAGTTTTGTGGTCGGGATTCTTGTTTGTGGATTTCTGTTTTGGTTCTTAGGTACTCTGGTTGAGAAAAGCGTCCGGGTTACCTGATGGGGAGGTTGTTTTTAGTGACACAGGGTATGAGCGAGTACCGTCTGTCTCGCTTGTGTCGCATGGGTTGAGGTTGGTAGGCAAGCCGGATTTTTTGATTCGAACAAGAGAAGGGCTTATACCTGTAGAGGAAAACTCTTCTTTGGCTCCGGTTGGTGGTCCATATTGGAGTCAACTCATTCAGCTTGGCGTCTATCTAATTTTGGTCGATGAGAATTACGGCCGAGTTCCGTATGGCGTTTTGAAATATAAGGATCGAAGTGTGAAGGTAGAGTTCACTCGAAGTTTGCGGCTCAGTGTGTTGAGTTTACTTACGGAGTTGAAGCGGGTTGAGAGGGTAGCGGTCGAGGGCGTAGCACGAAGCCACAATAGTGCATCGAAATGTCGCAAGTGCGGCTTTTACGATGTTTGTAATCAATCGGTCGGGTGGTCGGGTGAGAGTCCTGCAATTTACTGGGGAGGGGGGGGGTGCCCGCGGGTTTGGAGCCTGCGCGAGCACCTTTTTTGATCATGTCTTAGACTTTTTTGCGGGTAAGGTCCGAGCGGATGTTTGAACCAATTGTTGTTGAAGGTTTCCCTCCGGTGCCGGCAGCGCGTTTGGGAAAGGAGTTGGGATGGGGGTTGGTTGCGTAGGTTTATAGGTTTATTGATCCCCCCCTATCGAACTCGCGATGTGGGAACCGCTATTAAGTTTTTGCCTTGGGCATTCGTTTGTGGGTTAACGAAACGCCGGTAGTTATTGCTGGTGTAGGTTCATACGTTGGACCCAGATGGTCGGGGAATGGGGTTTTGATGCTTTACGTGGCAGTGGTCTGGCGTAGTGTTAGTGCTTCTTGGACTTTTCGAATGAGGTCGCTTTTGTCAAAGGGTTTTTCGAGGAAGTTGAGGTCTTCAAGTAGTGCAACGCGCTCGGTAATGGAATCGGTGGAGTGTCCGGAAATATAAACTACGGGCATGTTGGGCTGGAGTTTGTGGATTCGTTGCGCGAGTTGGAGGCCGTTCATCTCTGGCATGAGTACATCAGTAAGAAGTAGATGGATATCGTTTCGGTGTTCTTGAAAAGTGTCCCAGGCGTCGAGACCGTTTGTGGCTTCGAGGATTTCGTAGCCGACGTAGCTTAGTGCGCCGCGTAATACTTCTCGGACGGTGGGATCGTCTTCTGCGACGAGAATTGTTTGTGTGCTTTTTTGATCGTTAGTGGCTTCGGGGTGTACTTCCTGAAGTACAGCGAGATGTTCTCTGGCGATCGGAAAGCGGATTGTGAATGTTGTGCCGTGGTCTTCTTTGCTTTCTACCCAGATAGATCCGCCAGACTGTTTAACGTTCCCATAGACGGTGGACAAACCCAAACCTGTTCCCTTGCCTTCTTCTTTGGTTGTGAAAAATGGTTCGAACATTTGTTGCTGCACTTCTGCGCTCATTCCTATCCCTGTATCTGAGAGGGTGAGTTGAATCTGAGGGGCTGTTTGTTTCTTCGAGTGTTTTGGGTCGTTGGAATTGTCGGGATAGACGAGGGATGTGGTAATGGTAATCCGGCCGCCTTGGGGCATTGCGTCGCGAGCATTGATGATTAGGTTAATAAGGATTTGCTCGACCTGGCTTTTATCGGCTTTGATTTGAGGAAGGCCTTCGGTAAGACGGGAGGTTATCGAAATGTCTTCGGTTATCAGTCTACTAATGAAACTCTCAAGATTCCGGATAAGGTCGCTTAGATCCAGGTTGATGGGCTGCGTTATCTGTTTACGGCTGAAAGCGAGTAACTGTTTGGTTAGGATTGCGGCTCGTTTGCCGCAAGCTCTGATGTCTTGGAGTTGTTTATGAAGAGGTTGTTCCTCAGTGAGTTCGCGTAGAGCGACGTCGCAGTAGCCGTAAATAGCAGTAATAATATTATTGAAGTCGTGTGCCACGCCACTGGCGAGGTGTCCAATAGCTTCCATCTTTTGGGATTGCCGAAGCTGATTTTCGTGTTGACGCTCTCCTGCTAGTAGTCTGACGTTCTCGATGGTATTGGCGGCGAGGTTCGCAGCCATTTGGACCGCGGTTGTGTGTTCGTTTTGATAGGCTGCGCGGGTAGTGGATTGTATCTCCAGTATACCGATCGTGCGGCCCATGATGCTCATTGGTACGATCATTGTCGAGGCGGGCTTGATGTCGGTGTTAGCGTAGCCGAAGACGAGCGGTGTCGGATGTCGGGAGTTGCTGGTGGTCGAGATCATCGTTTTTGCAGAAATGATGGCGTTGCGGATATCAGAGTGAGCGGCTACGGGGATTGGTTTGAAGGTTGATACGTCAATGATCTCTTTTTCAACCCAGAGAAAATGCGGTGTTAGTTCTACCTGCTCGTGGTTATAGAGAGCGATGCCGAGGCTGTTGCAGGGTAATGAGACTGTGGTGAACTCGAGCAGAGCGGTAAATATCTGTTTTAGTTCTCGGGCTGAGGAGAGTACCTCGCCGAGTTTAGCGATACGGCCGAGTAGTATTTTGTATTCGGTGATGGCTCGGCGGTCGGCTTCAAGCAGTTGTTGTTCTGCTTCTTTGCGAGCCCTGATGTCTCGGGCGATTCCTTGGACACCGACAGGCTTGTTGTTTTCAAAAATTAATTGGGTGCTGACTTCGACGGGAATTATTGAGCCGTCTTTCGCGAGGATGGAGATTTCATAGACGGTGCAGGTTTCATTGTCTTCAAGTTTTCGGCGCAGCATTTCCCTGGCGAGATTTACGTCGTCCGGGCTCGCTAAAGTGTTGAAGTCGATGCTTGTAATTTCGTTGGGGCTGTAGCCCGTTATTTGTTGTCCTTTTTTGTTGAGTGATGTGTAGTGTCCTTGGAGATCGTGTGTATAAACGATATCGGCCGCGTTTTCAAAGAGTTCTATATAACGTTCCTGCGAGTGCTGGAGTTCATCCTGGGTGCGTTTGCGTTCTACTAGTTTCGCAATTTTTGTTATGAGCGCGGTGGGCTCGTAAGGAGCTTCAAGAAAATCATCGCGAGTAGGAGGGGTATTGTTGATGAGCGGAGTAGTTGACAGGTGAAGAGTATTGATAATGAGAATAGGTGTATCAGCAATCTCGGGAATTGAACGTACGCGGCGGTGAAGGTCCAATCCTTCAATCAATGGTTGGGACACGTTGGAGATGATTAGATCCGGATGTTGTTTTGTGGCTAGACGAATGGCTGCATTTGGATTTGTAGCTTCGAGGACGTTGTGGCCGGCTTTCTTCAGTATCCCGGTTAGGGCCTGTAATTGGTCCGGAAGATCGTTAACGGCAAGAATGGTGTAGTTGGGGTCTTCCATTTGTTACCAGTTCTGCTGTGCTTTAGTCTGGCTTCGTTGGCCTACCGTTTCAATCAGCTAGCGAATCTAATGGTCCATGGTTTGGGAAGCTCTTTTTGCATCCGGCGTATCTGGAGACTGATTCTTCCTTACAGCGAACTTTAGTAAGCTGTAAATTTGTGATCAAAAACTGATCTGGGATTAACGAGATCAGTACTTGATTAACGCTGCCGTCCATTTATGGTTGCGTTCAGTGGTGCTGGTGGACGTTCATTCTTCTATCAATGAGCCGAGCTGACCTTCGGGGAGTGTGCGTCTCTGGGGGGGCGCCAGAGGCGGGGCGAGCGGATTCTAGCAGCTTTGTCTTTGGAAATAAGCTGCTTTTCCGCAAAAGAAGGAAGCAGGAAAACCCGCAAGTATCGCTAAGCATCGCGCTTAGTTAGCGTCGCACGGAACCTTGGATAGGAAAAAAATTTGGAAGGGAGAGACCCGTTGAATTGTTCGGAGTTTTGCGGCTTCATCTTGAATCTTGCGCGCAAATTTTGTTTACCAGGGGAGCCAGGTATTGCTCTTAGAAGTCCTAGCACGTTGGGTGTTTGTGGTCGAGATTTAGTTGCTTGGGTAGTTGTGTTATAAGGGGTTTGTGGCAGTCGGGATGTGGGAAAGCCGGCTAAATGTAGCAGACCAATTGATGAAATGAGGCATGACGTTAGCGTGGATGAGTTTATAGGGGTGACGGCGGTCTGAGTAGTCATTTGGGAGGACGATAAAATTATTTGGTGAAGGAAGGTGGCGGAGGGCGTAGGCGGGAACATAGAGGGCGTTGGTTTCGAAGCTGGAGATTTTGAAAGTAGTTGATGAGGTGGCGGCGCGTTTAGTGATTTCGGCCATAAGGTCGAGGAGTTCGGAGGCGCGTTCAAGAGTCAGTTCGATAATGGTGACGATTTCCTGGTGTGGATAGAGTAGGTCGGGTATCTGCGTGGTGGGCAGGGCGATAATTATAGACATGAGGGTGGTGTGAACCTTGGTGAGTGGGTGGATGTTTGAGTAGAGATAATTTAAGCGAACAGTTCGTATTGATTACGGCGTGCTGCGTCCGTTAATGGGCATTGTGTAAACTATGCGCATCAAGGGTAGAAAGGAGCGGATTAGCAATGAGGGGTAAAATTGTTTTGTGGAAACTAAACTTATCGAACTCTATTTGCTAATCTACCGTCTCTACAATAATCAACTCGTCCTTAAGCAGCAACGCTTGAGCAATAATCACCAGCCGTTGTTTTCGGACGAGGAACTTTTGACGATGTATATTTTCGGACATCTACAAAGTCACGCTACAGGACGCCGCATCTCTGATTACATCCAGCAGCATTAGCGCGAATGGTTTCCGGCCCTCCCTGCCTATCAAGCCTTCAATCACCACTTGAATGAACTGGCTCCGGCTTTTGAGTTGCTCATCGAACAACTCTTAACGAGTGCCGCATGACAAATTCAACCGATTGATGATCGGCTGATTGATTCTGTGCCGGTGATGCTGGCGCGAGGCACGCGCGCCACCAAACAACAACATTACAGAGGCGTCAAGCTGCACTTAAAAGGCCAAAGAGGCGGGGAGGAATTGCATGTATATTTTCCAGAAACCCAATGACCCGAATAACGAATAGCTTCATAACAAAATCATGACTCACTGGTCCCTTGCGGCTCTGTTTCGAATCGCTCAATCGAGTCCAGATGGCTCAGAGCTTTTGTCAGGCTGCGACCTGCGAAGTCGTCCATGAGGCGCTTGATCGCCGGCGATCGGTCCGCACGATCCGCATACCGGTTCGCGACCCAGATCAGGACTAGCGCAACGACCAGGCCAAACAACACATTGGCCACCACCCACGCGAAGAACCGTGCCTCTCGGTCGCGGACCGCTCCTATGATCAGCCACAGGTCAACTCCGAGTAGTCCTTCGAGCAGCACGACGAGGATCGGGAACCACATGACGAACGAGAGGATCAGCGTCCACTTCGTGGTGCGGATGCGCAGGATCCTCAACTTGCCGAGCTGCTTCTGGACGGCCACCACCGGGAGGCTGTAGTTCAGACTCGCGATCACGACGAGCTGTTTGATACTGGAGCCCATGAGAGCGATGGCGCAGATGTCGACGAGAATGGCGGGCAGGAGGAACCTCGGTTCCCACAGATGCCCGGCGATGAAATCGCCGAGCCACACGACCGCCACAATTCTCAGGACGAGCTCGAAAACGATTCTCGGGACGAGCCATCGCAGGCTCGATTTCGCCTTCGAGAGCTGGAGCTCGCGAACCGCCGTCGCATTCAGTCGAAGGATTCGGTCGAGCTTTGCGTCCTGCTCGGCCAGCTTGGTCTTCAGATCGTCGAGGTTCATTCGAATCTCCTATCGTGTGCAGCGTTTCATACGGCGTTGAGCTCTTCCTGGAGCCGGCTCTTGATCCGGCTGATTCGCGTCCCGACGTTCGTGACCGAGATTCCGAGGATCTCGGCGATCTCTGCATGGCTGTAGCCCTCGAGATACAGAACAACGAGCGCCCGGCTCATCTCGTCGAGTTGCGAAACGAGGTGCTGCAAAAGGCGAATGTCGTCTCCCGCCTCTCCCATGATCCGGTCGGCGGCCGCATAATCGATGACGTCGATCTGCTCGAGCGCCACCGTGTCCCGACGGCGACGGCCTTCACTTCGAAGGAACGAGATCGCGACGTTGAGGGCGATCCGGTACATCCACGTCGAGAATTTGAATTGATCGTCGTACCGGGGAAACGACCGCCAGAGCTGGATTACCATCTCCTGGACGAGATCCCGCCGATCCTCGGTGTCGGCGCAGTACATGCTGGCGACCTTGTAGAGAATCCGCTTGTGCGCTTCCAGGAGCAGCATAAAACGTTCGTTCCCGGCTGGCTTCGTCATCAGTTGACTCAATCCTCCAGTGTCCGCGTCCACGCGTTCCGACTTCCAATACATGATTCGCTCGAGAGGCGTGAAACGTCACAACCGGAACGATGAGGGACCTCGAGCGTTTCCGACCGACTTCTTGGGCTCTTTGGGTGCGCTATCAAAGAGCAGCGGCGCGAACTCCGTGAGATTGCGGCGCCAGACCATCCACGCGTGCTCGCCCGGCGTCTCGAGCCTGGTGAACCGCACATCCTTCGACTTGAGCCACGCCGTGAAGTGGCGGTTCGGGCCGAGCAGAAAGTCCTCGGTGCCGACCGAGACCCAGAGCAGGCGAAGCCGGGGATTCGCTTTCGCACCAAGCGTGGGAAAGTACTGTTCGTAGCCCGGACTGAACATGATGGTGGCGGCGCTGAACGAACCGATCCACGCAAAGCGATCGAGGTGGTTCAAGCCGATGTACACTGCCTGCGATCCGCCCATCGAGAGACCCGCGATCGCGCGTGACTCGCGATCCTTCTCGACGCGGTAGGTATGTTCCACCTGAGGGATCACCTCGTCGACGAGCGACCTCGCGAAGACATCCATGACCTGCTGCTGACTGACGGCGCCGACGAGGAGGTCGCCCACACGGTCGGGGACGTTCGCGAATCCATACCCCAGGGGAAACACGACGATCATCGGCTTGGCCCGCCCCCGCTCGATCAAATTGTCGAGGATCACGTTCGCGCGCCCCGCCGTCATCCAGGCGGTGTCGTCCTCCATCACTCCGTGCAGGAGATAGAGCACCGGATACCGCTTTGGCGCCTTGGGGTCAAAGCCGGGCGGTGTGTAGACCCAGTACGTGCGCGACTCGCCGACGGCAGCAGAGTGGTACTCATGTCGGTGGACAATGCCGTGCGGCACGTCTCTCACCTCCCAACTCAGGGAATCCGGCCCGGGTACGTGCACCATGCTCCCGTGACCTCCCACGGCAACGGGCTTCGCAAGCGGATTGGCCGGATCGGCGAGCGCAACGCCGTCTACGTAGAAGGAATAGGTGTAGAAGTCGGGCGCGAGCGCGGCGGTCGTGAAGCGCCAGACGCCGCTCTCGTCGAGGTTCATTGGCGCCGGTGCTGCACCCTCGCGCACGAGCACAGCGCTCTTCGCTCCCGGCGCGCGAAAGCGGAACGTGACCCGTCCATCCGAGTGCACCTCAGGTGAGCGCACGGCTCGGCCGAACCGAGGTGCCTGAACCTTCTGTGGTGGTGGTGCCTTCCCGTCGGCCGGAGAAGCTGTGTCCTGCGAAAGCGCGAGCGGCGCGCGGT
>JANNJZ010000255.1:0-39047 GCA_031396065.1 Pyrinomonadaceae bacterium
GAATGAATGCGCTTCCGGATCAGCGAAGCGCGAGTGAACAATTAACAGGTTGCACCAGTTTGTTGTCTAAACAAACGAAGTTTTTACCTCAATCTAGAAGGCATGTCAATCGTTTTTCAGAAAAATGGAAGGATATTTAACCGAGGGCCGAGGTCGCGGGTAGCTCTTTTACGCGGCGAACGCCGCAGCAAACTTGCCGGCAAGAACCAGACTGAGCGCCCCTCTTAGTTCCGGATGCTCTCCGAGAGTGGATGGCAAAATTATGGCTGAGGGAAGTCCACGCCTGACACTGTGTTCGATCGTTTCTGTCAGCGCACTCTCAATAAACGGCCAGGCACGAACGATCTCTCCCCCGACCACGACAGCCTCCGGACTGAAGCCGACCACCAGGTTTGAAATACCAATGCCTAGATAGTGCGCAGTTTCGATGAGCGCCGCCTTTGCAAAAGAGTCACCAACGAGTGCCCGATCCACTAGGTCCTTGAAACCGAACGGAGGCGCGTTTATGCCGGACAGTTGTAGGTATCGAGCGACGGCCGCACTCTCCGATGAGAAGGCTTCCCAGCAATCGTGATTGCCACAAGAACATGGAACCGGTGCGTCCTTGCCGACCACCATGTGCCCAAACTCGCCGGCAGCCCCGCGCTGGCCGCGGTAAATCTGCCCGTTAAAAATAATCCCAGTTCCAACCCCCTCAGCCACCAGCACCAGAATAAAATCTCTCGCGTCGTTTACCTCTGGTCGGCCAAACCAAAGCTCCGCCAGCGCAACGGCGTTTGCATCGTTATCAATGACGACAGGCAAGCCGACGGCAGTGGAAATCATTTGCGCGACCGGAATATCCCTCCACTTAAAGAACGGGACATACACGGCATTCCCCGTCGAAGGATCGACCAGTCCGGGAAGGCTTATGCCAACTGCTTCAATCGCTCCACTGTTCTGTCGAGCAAAATCTCGAATCAGCTTAATTACCTGTTCGAGGGTTTTGTCCGGGTCAGGATCGGTGAGGAATTCTCTTTGCTCAACAACTCGCCCGGCCAGGTCGCTGGTCGCTACCACGGTCCGAGTAGGAGTAATCGCGACTCCAATAGCGATCGCCCCCTTCGTGCGCAGTCTAAGCATCGTTGGCCTGCGGCCACCTGTTGACTGCCCTTCCCCAACTTCTTCCACCAAACCCTCGGTCTTCAAAGACTCGACAATCGCGGAAATCGTCGATCGTTGAAGATTGGTTCTCCGAGCAATCTCCGCACGCGAAATAGGCTCGCGCTCGCGAACATAATTCAAGACAATCTGCCGGTTGATATCGCGAATTGTATTGAGGCGGGCTGCCTGGGTCTTATTCAGATCGAGTCGTCGCATTTTCTTAGCTCCTGTTGGGGGCCAGAGCCTATCAGAGTCACCGCCTCAGCGGCGGTTTACAAGCTATCGTCGAGGTTAGTTAACCCGAAAGTTAAGAGTGCTGCTTTCCCTGTTCCCTGGAAGACACAAACTCAATTGTCACTCTAGACCTCTGCGAGTTGAGACTCACTTGCCGCTTTTCCCCTGGATTAATGTAAAGGTCTTGTCCAACGCGGGAATGTCAAAATCTTCCACCGTACCATTGGGCCACTGCACCTGGAGTTTATCAACTTTCACAGCTGCACCAAGGCCGAAGTGAAGCGTCATGTCGTTTTGTGAACAATAGACCGCGCCACTAACCAGGTCGAGTCTTTGCCGAATCCTTCCGGTAGTCAAGTAGACTACGCTTCCGACAGCATCTCTTGGGCTACCCTTCGCGACGTCCCCGACCAATCGCAAGTCCAACCAATGGCCGGTCGGAGTTGCGACATTCCGCAAAACCGCGGGTCGGGCGTCGAGATTATTAATCACGACGTCGGGTCGTCCGTCTGCATCCAGATCGCCAACCGCAAGACCGCGACCCGTCCACGCGTTGGCAAGGGCACTGCCTGGAGGTGCGCCCACCCGCTCAAACTTTCCATTCTTGAGGTTGCGAAAAAGCAACGCCTGCTGCGCGAAGCTGGTTCCCCATTGATGCAAATCAACTGTCGGGTAGACGTGGCCGTTTGCGACAAACAGATCCTGCCAGGCATCGTTGTCAAAATCTATGAAGCTCGTTCCCCACCCTAAAAACGGGATTGAAACTTCTCCCAGTCCAACCTGGAAAGTGACGTCAGTAAAATTCCCATCCCCATCGTTGTGATAGAGGACGTTTGAGTCGTCGGAAAAGTTGGTGACATGAAAGTCGAGGCGTCCATCGTTGTCATAGTCGCCGATTGCCAGCCCCATTCCCGCCTGCTCGCGTCCATTTTCGTTGAGCGCTACTCCTGAAGGGTAACCAACTTCTTCGAAGGTCCCATTCCCCTTATTTATGTAAAGCTGTTTTGGAGTGGAATCATTAACGACGATCAGGTCGAGGAGCTTATCTTCGTCGGCATGGACAAACGCAGCAGTAAAGCCATAGTACTTCTCGGGATCATGTACGCCGGCCTTTATGCTCACATCCTCAAAGGTGCCGTCGGGCTTTTGATGATAAAGGGTGTCGCCTTCACCAGGTAGTCCGCGTGGGCCACACATCACCGCCACACCGCGAAACTGGCAGAAATTTTGCCCGACGGCTCCCGGCTTGCCTGCCTCCGCCGGACTCGGCGGTAACTTCTTGAGATCGATTTCAGCGTAACCGGGAACAAAGAGGTCCAGGCGACCATCGGCATCATAATCACCAAACGTGGCGCCGGTGCTCCAGCCTTTTCGCGCAACTCCCAGCTTCTCGGCAACATCAGTAAACGTTCCGTTGCGGTTGTTGTGGTAAAGCCGTGACACTCCGAAATTGCTGACGTACATGTCGGGCCGGCCGTCATTGTCGTAATCGCCTACGGAAACTCCAAAGCCCCAACGCTCATTTGCCACCCCTGCCTTGTCTGTAACATCTTCAAATTTCCAATTGCCTAGGTTGCGGTAAAGCGCTGAGCGCGGTGGCTTCTCCTTGCCCTCGATTGCCGCGATCGTGGAACCGTTTAGCAGATAGACATCGGGGAGACCGTCTCCATCGTAGTCAAAGATCGCAACGCCACCCGAAGGTGTTTCGAAGATGTAATTTTTTTCGGGACCACCGGAACGGTGCTTGAAGTTTGTCAATGCGGTCTTGCTGGTTACGTCTTCAAATACGATTGGGGCTTTTGCGTCCGTTACGCCTACGGTGCGGCGGGTCGAATAAGTTACCGCGGTTCCGGTTGAAACACCCATTCCCTGTTGCTGGGGCTCGGGTTTCTTGACCGGCTGCTGCGCTGACACGATGGTAAAGCCCTTTGTTGAAACCAAAAGGACCAGCAATACAAGCAACCAGAAGCGGGAGGTATATTGAAACTTTATCGAGACCATGTATTAGTTCCGTTTGAAGAATCCTTGTCGCGTAGCGACGTCTGAAGATGGGCCGAATTCAATCGTCGTTACGCGACGAAAAAAAGGTAACAACCTGATCCCGGCGTTGAAACGCCGGGCTAAACTCATGCCGACGCTACGCGTCGAAGTACACTTAATCAGAGTCTCCTAAAGTGTGTCGGACATTCAAAGCTTGAACTCTTAACTTCTTGAGTGGCGCGGAAAACGGGCGCAGCCAGCTTCAGTGCGCATCCTTTTCATAAATGACCAGGTAACGATCGAGCTGAGGTTCGAGAATCACCTGAACGATTCCGCTCGGCCACGACACCTCAACTTTTCGCACACTCGAGGCCGTTCCCAAGCCAACCACAATCCGCGGGTCATTCGACGACAGGTAACTTCCCGACGTATTCGCGTCAAAGATTTGCTTCTTGCCGGCGTTGTCGGTCGCGGTTATCCGCGCGCCGAATCCATTGCGGTTGGATTTCGAACCGACCAGCGACAAACCCAGCCAGCGGTTCCTGGTTCCGTTGTTTCGCAACAACACTGGCGCACCTTCGAGCGCTCCAATAACAGCATCGACCTGTCCATCATTGTTCAGATCGCCAAACGCCGCGCCCCGCCCAACCAGAGGTTGACCAAAACCCGAGCCGGCGGTGGCGGACACGTTTACAAATTTTTTTCCGGTATTCAGCATCAGCAGCGGAGTCTGTTTGTATTTCAAGTATGGATTAGTTTTTTCAATGGTGTCGAGCACATGGCTTTGGGAAACGAAAATATCGCGGAGCCCGTCATTGTCGGCATCAATAAACCTGGCGCCCCAGCCAGAGTAGGCCAAAGTTATCTGGCCGACGCCGGTGGAGTTAGTCGCGTAGGTGAAAGTCAGTTGGCGATCGTTGTGGTAGAGAGGATAAGTTTCGTTGGAGAGCGTGGTAACGATGATATCCATGTAGCCGTCGTTATCGTAGTCGCCAACATCAACGCCCATGCCGGCATAGGTCTTTCCATTTTCGTCGTAACCGGCGCCCGACGCTACCGCAATGTCCTCAAACTTTCCGCCGCCTTTATTGTGATAGAACGACTGCCGAACGCTGTCATTGGCCACGAAGATGTCCATGAGTCCGTCGTTATCAAAATCACCGAAGGCTACGCCCAAGCCCTTGCCCTCCGGTGAGATAATTCCCGAAGAGACACTGACGTCTTCAAAAGTTCCATCGGCCCGTTGGCGATAGAGAATGTTGGTGGCGCCCTTAAAATTGTCTGGGTGGCAGAATGCCCGGTAGCCCGCTCTCATCTCGCCGCAGTAGATAGAACCGACATCGAAGTTCCAGTCAAGATAGCGCGCCACAAAAAGATCAAGCCGCCCATCCCGATCATAATCAATCCAGCCAGCACTCGTTGACCAACCACCGCCGCCAACGCCGGCTCTCCGGGTAATATCGGTGAAACTGCCGTCACCGTTGTTCCGATAAAGGGTATTGCCGCCGTATCCGGTGACGTAGAGATCCATGTGGCTGTCGTTATCATAATCAGCCACCGCTACTCCCATACTGAATCCCGAGCCTTTGAGTCCCGACGTCTCGGTAACATCTTCAAACGTGCCATCCGCCTTTTGGTGATAAAGCCGGTCCCAGTATTTGGCATCGCCTTTATCCAGCATTTCTGTTTTGGGCATTGGATCTTTCAAAGCGGCCGCATTAGTGAAAAACAGATCCATGCGGCCATCGTTGTCATAGTCAAACATTGCCACGCCACCGCCCACAGCTTCAAGCAGGTATTTCGATGACGTGAAGGCGGGCGCGCGTTTGAAATTGATCCTGGACAAACTTGTAAAATCGCTGAAGGTCACAGGAGATTTTCCCTGGGGCGCAGCTGGCGGCGGTTTCTTAACCGATGTTTCGGAACTGTAGGAACGGCCGGTGCGCTGGGGCGCTGGAGACGGTGTGGGAGTTGGCTGTTGGCAGACCACTGCAGCATGGCATATGACCAGCATTAGCTGCAGCGAAAGGATTCGGGAGTTGATCCTCCCCGTCAGGATTGCCAATTGCTTCCGTTGACGGTACGCCTTGCTCACTTGATTGCTATTACTGCGTAGTCTTTTCCACTGTAGAGCCTGACTTCTTTGTCCGATTTAATCATGGCTAATGGACGCGGCCGCTTCAACGAAGCGTCCTTCGTAGTTGACACTGACAAGATTTGATTTCCTGCCAGGTCAAGGATGTTTAGTTTCCCATCGTTGCTAAAACCAAATCCGTAGGCGCCAATTCCAAGGTCCGATCCATTAATAGAAATCGCCGAATCGGTAATCAGGAATCCTTCGTACTTTGCTCGGACATCGGCCGCATATCCCGAAGTATCAACTAGTCCTGCGAGCACGTGACGGCTCGTGTCGAAACGCGCTGCGGCTGAGTTACGCATCTGCGTGGGCGCGGAGAGTCCCTGGAAATAGAAACCCGGCGGTATAACGCGAGTGAGTTCGGGGCCACTCAGAATGACAGCCTGGTTTTGAGCCTGGACCTGAGAAGCTATCGAGCACCCAAGAATCAGAATTGCGAAAGCGTTCAGCAAGATCTTTTTCGAGTTTTCCATTAGAGCGTTCCTCTCTGACCACCAACGTAGGAAGATTAGGACTTGAACCTCTGTCCAAGGATTTCAATTATCTTACAGCTTTCGCGGGGAAAAGGAATTTAAGTATTTGCTCCACTCGGGCAGCCCAAGCGGTTTCATTGTGTTCCGCCCCCTCTACCTCGAGATAATTCAGGTCTACTCCAAGTTTCCAACCCTTTTTCTGCAGCGTTTCTTTTAGAAGTCGCACGTCCAGGACAGCCTGCAGCGCCGATT
This sequence comes from Pyrinomonadaceae bacterium, assembly GCA_031396065.1. GTDB lineage: Bacteria > Acidobacteriota > Blastocatellia > Pyrinomonadales > Pyrinomonadaceae > PSRF01. The sequence continues at coordinate 6,220 of JANNJZ010000255.1, forward strand.
CTGTAGTTCGCCCCTCTTTGGTTCCCATATCCAACCAGATACGCGTCTTTGGCTTCGCCTTGATCGCTTCTGCGTAACGGATGATCTGCTTATTGGCGAACCAGACCGAGGGGGAAACTGCCGCAACCTTTCCAAATACGTGCGGGTACTTAAGCGCGAGATAGAGAGAAACGATGCCGCCCAATGACGAACCACCCAGTCCCGTGTGGCTGGCGTCCTTCCGGGTTCGGTAGGTTGCATCGATAAAAGGCTTCAGCTCCTCGACAAGCATGCGGCCGTAAAGATCCGCCTTGCCGCCCGTTTTGTAGTTCTCATCTCTGGTGGGAGTGTATTCATCATTGCGGGCACTCCCGGCGTTGTAAACGCCCACAATAATGATGGGCTCAATTTGGCCGGAGTCAATCAACCCCTCAGCAACCTCGTCAACTCGCCACTCCTTTCCCGGAATGAAGGAGGTCGACCCATCGAATAGGTTCTGCCCGTCATGGAGATAAAGGACTGAGTAACGCCTCTTCTGGGGCGACACATAGCCAGGTGGCAGATAGACCACAACATCGCGATCGTTTTTCAGGATCTTTGAACGGAAACTCTTGTGGAAGCGGAAGTCGCCGGTGAGCGAGTATGGTTGCTGCGCGAGAATTGTTCCAGGGAAAATTAATGCAACGATTGCAGCTCCGAGTATGGTCCAACCGTGTGAAGTCACATCCGCGAATATCATGAGACTGAGAATACCCTCCGCACGCGCCGCATACAAACGCAAAGCTTTTCAAAGCGTCTGCGTTGGTGTCATCACAATTTTCCCACAGGTGCGCGCGCCTTTGTAGGCATTCTCCTATATACGTGTGGCGCTCAAGGGTCCGCCTCTATCTCCGTACAATGAAATAGCACGACACCAGGTCAAAGAATGGAAAGCCGTTGGACCTCCTAGTGATGATCTTCGGCTGTAATATTAGATCAGCAGTTTGTGCTCCAGATATTTATTTACCAGATATTTACTTATCGATGGCAAGCGCGTAGGCTTAGGCAAATGGATCCGGCTGAGGAGGCGAATACGATATGAGTAGAGAATTAGACGCTGAAGTTGCGAGGCGGGTAATGGGCATGGAGGTCACATGGTTACTGCCCGATCGCGATGGAGTACAGCCTCTTTGTCTGGCTGAAGGAGTAGAGTGTGATTACGGAATAATGCTACATGATCCGATCAAAAACTATTCATCCGACATCTCGGCGGCGGCGGAAGTAGTCGAGCACCTGGGGCGGGCTGGGTTGAAAGTCTACCTCAGCGCAGAAGGACGATTAGCGGTGTGTCGGATTATGCCAAGCCGATTAGACTCCGCTGCAGGCGTGATTCGCTCAAACGAGTGGGGTGAAGGCGAGGAGTGGAAACGCTCTTTCGGTGAGGCGTTGGCACTATCCATATGCGAGGCCGCAGTAGAGCTACCAAAGGTTCAACACGAAACCGACACGAGCGGGCGATCAGTAGCAGATGAACAACGATCTGGTGTTTTACTTGAAGGATGAAAAAGACTATGCAGATTTTTGTCAGACTTCCCGGTGCGCGATTTGTGGTTCTGGTCGCTGTGCTTTTCATATTGCTTTCATGGACCACCTACGCACAGCAAAAACAATTGCCGCCTCTGCCTGAGAAGCTTTTCCAGTGGGACACTAAAGAGCCGTATGCGGATTCATTTATCTCTGATGGGGTGCCTATCGGAATTATCAGGAATGCCGGCGTGACGATCGCCGTCTCAGGCTACGACGGCAAGGATTACTTGTTTTGCGAGATCACGGTACTAAACGAAACTGACAAGCGAGTGAACGTTTTTCCGAGAGACTTTTATCTGACGTTCAAAGACAAGAACGGAAAGTTCGGCTATGTGTATCCACTACCGCCCGAGAAGATCGCAAAGAAGTATCTTAGCAGGGCCAAGTGGGGCAACTTCTTTCGGACGTTTGCGGCAGGCATGGCAACCACCACAACGCAATCCGTCGGGTCTGGAACCGCTTATGTTTATGGGTCGAGCGGTTCAGCCACCGGCGTGTACAGTGGCACCGCCACAACGACTTCACCGAATCTTGCTGCTCAGCGCAACGCAGCCGTTGCAAACGATCGAGCTGTTGAAGCAGCGAACGCGAAGGGCCAGAGCGTCATTCTCAATTCGCTGAAGGCCAATACTGTTTTTCCGAAGACCTATGTCTCGGGCCTAGTTCACTTTGAGCGTAAGAAATTCAGTGTCGGCATCCTCTACATCATAATTGATGGCACTGCGTACTCTTTTCCGTTTGGTGCAATCAAATAACGCTGCGGCTCAGCCATAATCACGGAAATCTGTCAGATATTGACTGGCTGGTCAGTTTCGCTTTTTTCGGTCTCTAGCAACCCCAACGGTTGTGCGTAATTGGTGAGTGCCTGATGGAGACTTATTCGATTGAGACTACGTTTGCGCCGCGCCAGGGAGTCCACAAGCGGACGAATGCCGAACTGGATCCTGACCTCGACGACGCCGCGGCCCATCACTACGACTGAAATCAATTAGTTCATTTGAAGGAGAGCTGTGTGATATGGAGAAACGTCCTACACCACGAGTAGTGTCGGCCCTGACGGCCCGAACGCAACTCACTCAAATCATGAAACGCGCCAAGAAAGGACGCGAACGATTTGTGGTGGACCAGCGCGGCGAGCCGCAGGTCGTCATTATGGGCATCGAAGACTTTCTGGCGAACATTGCTCCAGAGCCCGGGGTGTTGGCCGCGATAAGGGCGGCAAGCAAGGAGTCGGGCACTGATAAGATAACGATGCGCGAAATTGATCATGAGATCGCGGCGTATCGGCGGGAAAAGCGGCTCTAATGCGGCTCACCAAGGTCGTGTTGGACACCAATGTGGTTGTGTCCGCACACCTCAAGGCCGGCGGTCTGGAGGCCTTTGTCTTAGATCTAGCTCTCGCATCAAAGTTGCAGCTTTACGTCTCACCCGACATTTTGGCAGAGTACGAGGAAGTTTTGCGCCGACCTCGCTTTCGAATCGACTCAAAGAAAGTTACTCAGTCTCTTCGGCTAATTAAGAAGCGAGCAAAGAGCGTGAAGCCCATGCTCACTCTTTCGGTTTCGCCCGACCCAGCCGACAACCGATTCCTGGAATGCGCGGAAGCTGCCAATGCTAATTACCTGGTCACGGGGAATAGGCGGCATTTTCCGGCTAAGTATCGAAACACGCTGGTGGTCAACGCTCGGCAGCTAATCGAAATCATCACTCCTGAACTAAAGCGGTAGGCAGCGGGAATTGGAGATTTACGGCAGCAACATTTGTGTGTGATCTTGAGTAATCATGAAAGTCGACATTGACGGGCTTACCGAAGCTGAACTGATTGATCTAAACAACCGGGTTGTCGAGCGGTTGAAATTCTTGAATCACATGCGAGCTCATGCCCAAATGCTTGAATTCAGGATTGGTGATCGTGTTTCGTTTCAGCCGGAAGGTCGGCCTCTCCTGGTTGGTATGCTCACGCACTACAACAAAAAGACGGTTACCGTTATCACCGACAGCGGGGAGCGCTGGAACGTCGCTCCCGGATTGCTGCGCTGCGTTAAGAGCTCTCAGAGTGACGCCAGTCGCTCAACGAATGTGATTCAGCTGCACAAGAAGTGAGTGGCGAATGCGGACGAACCACCGATTTCACGAATTTCCTCGTTTATTGGCAAGCGTGTCCAACTAAGCAGCGTCGGCGGCTCGCGCAGCTCGTGACTTTTCCCGCCTGGATTTGAGGTACTCAATCAACGGTGGCATCAAAGAAAGCGCGACCACGATAATTACCACCCACTCGATGTGCTCGTCCAAATTGATTCCGAAACGGGTCCTCAACAGGTTTCCAAGAAAGTACCCGCTGAGGATCATACTAAAGACCCAAGCCAACCCGCCGACAATATTGAACAAGACAAATCTGCGATACGGCATTCCAGCCGCTCCGGCCACGATCGGCGCGAAAGTGCGAATGATTGGAACAAAACGAGCGATGATTATCGTTTTGCCTCCGTACTTTTCATAAAAGGCGTGCGCCTTATGGAGGTGACTGGGTTTGAATAACAGCGATTTTTGTCGGCTGAACAGTCGAGGCCCCAGTCGGGCACCCGTGTAGTATCCAACCGCGTCGCCAACCACAGCTGCAACAAACAAGGAGCCGAGAAGGACGGCAAGATTCAGTTTCCCGAGCGCCGCGAATAGACCTGCTACGACCAATAAGGAATCTCCCGGCAAAAAGAAGCCCACCGCCAAACCTGTTTCGGCAAAAACGATAAAGACTAGCCCGACGTACACGAAGATGCCGCCCTTAGCGAGCATCGTCTCGATGATCACTTTTGGATTGAGCAGTTCTCGCAACTGATGAAATAGGTCGTAGATAAAATCCATAATCTATGCTTAGTTTTGAACCGACCAGCCATGCTGGCCTATCAGTGGAACAAACGCGCAAGGTCCGTGGTCTTCCTGCTTTTGCCCGGTCGCAGTTTTGATTATTCTAATTAGACGTTGCGCTTCGCGCGTTTCGCCGACCGGGACCACCAGACGTCCGCCAACCTTGAGCTGAGTCACCAGTGGCGCGGGAACAACAGGTCCGCCGGCGGCGACCAGAATTGCATCGTATGGAGCGTTGGCGGCCCAACCCAGCGTACCGTCGAAACATTTCACCGTGGCATTAAAGATGCCGAGCTGTCGGATCCGACTCTGGGCTTCGCGGGCGAGCCCGGCAATTCGTTCGATCGAGTAGACCTGACCGCCAACTTTGGAAAGAATTGCGGTTTGATATCCCGATCCTGCGCCGATCTCCAGCACCCGAGTTTCCGAGTTTGCTTCAAGCAACTCTGTCATCTTCGCAACGATGTATGGCTGCGAAATTGTTTGGTTGCCGCTAATCGGAAGTGCGTGATCGCCGTAGGCGCGAGTCTGCAGAGCTTCGGGCACAAACGCATGACGCGGAATCGATCGCATTGCCTCGAGCACCCTGGAATCGCGAATTTGATAATAATCGCGGAGCCTTTCAACCATGCGCTCACGCGGAATGGAGTAATCCTGACTTCTAATATTGGAGGGCTGTTGGCCGGTTATGTGCACGAAGCTTTACTACAATTCGAGAGCAGCCGAGTAAGGGAACCAGTTAGGGTTTATGAACCAACTCGGAATTCTTCAGGTAATTCCACGTTTCGATTGCGGTCAGGGCACTGTGGTCCGTCATGTCACTCTTCAACGGCGTGACTGAAATACAGCCCTGGTCAATAGCGTTGTAGTCTGTTCCATCGGCTGAATTGGTATTGAAGTATTCTTCACCAATCCAGAAGTAGGGCTTGCCACGCGGATCGATGTGTTCGCTAATCACCGGCCGAGCGTTTTTGATTCCCTGCCGGGTAACTCGCACGCCTTTGATCTCTTTGGCGGGAATGTTGATGTTGAGTAGCGTGCCTTCAGGAAGCCCTTCAGCCAGGACCTTCCTCACGGCTACCACCGCAAACTGCGCCGCCTCCTTGAAATCAAAGCGTTCACGGGCGACCAGACTAAACGCGATGCCGGGTACGCCGAGTATCGTCGCCTCTAGCGCACCAGCAACTGTGCCGGAGTAAGTGGCATCGTCACCGAGATTTCCCCCGTGGTTTATGCCCGAGGCACAGATGTGTGGCATTTCCTCTGCTGGAAGAATCCTGTTGAGGGCGAGGGTGACGCAATCAGTGGGAGTGCCATCAACTGTCCAATGCCGTTCATCAATTTGCCGGATGCGCAAAGGTCGCGCCAATGTCAGGCTATGGGAAGCGCCGCTCATCTCCGAGGCCGGAGCGACGACATAGACATCGCCCACTTCCTTTAGAGCCTCTTCCAGCTGGATTAAGCCATTTGAGTGAATGCCGTCGTCATTTGTGACCAGAATTCTTGTCATTTGAAACCCGCGCCATCATGGACGATCGACGCCGCGCGTCTTTGCCAATTCCTCGACATCGCGAAAGAATCACTTCTGATCGCTGGCTCTGGCAGACTGGAAAGGTGGCACACTTCGCGGCGGGACAGAGACTCGCTCTCTGGACCCTATATTAGTCTCGCGGAGCAGTCGGACGCATGCGGCCCTTTTTCTTATTCCGCTTGCGCGCCAGAGCTGACTTGAGTTTTGCCTTTTGGCCTGGAGGGATAAAGAATGCGTGCTTTTTAGCATCCTTGATGATCTCTTCGGTCATCACTTTGCGCTTGAAACGACGCAGTGCACTTTCAATTGATTCGCCCTGATTAATAGTAACTATAGCCATTCGCTTTCCGTCTTTCTTAAAGTTTCCCGTCCTTATTGATAACCCCGCTATTTAACACGCCACAGAGCTATATGGTCAAGTTGGCACGTCCAGCCTAGTTGGGGGACGCTTTACACAATGAACCCCGCGAACATAAGTCGCTCGCGGGGTTCTCTGTTGAACTGGAACATCGTGTCTAGACTAAAGCCGGTTCCGCAACCTCTTTTTTCTTGCGGCTCAGACTCTGAATTTGGACCGGTTTGTCGGCTTCCTTAGTATCGAGCTGTTTCTTGAGAACAATCTCCTGATAAAGCTTGCGCATCATCACAGCCTCTTCGTGCGCCGTCTTCGGGCCTTCCATCTCAGGCTTGTTTGGCCGCGTGAGATCAATCGGATTCAGCACCATGTCGTGGGCCTTCTCGGTTAATTCCACTTCCTTACCACGAGCAAAGATCTCGTGGCGGCCGTTCTCTTCATACCACTTTGCCACAGTGGCATTCTGATGCATGTTCTCGATGATATTTCTCCAGCCTATACCCGTGTTGTAAGCACAGAAAGAAATTTCACCCTCTTGGGTTCCATAAGGGATGATGCACATCTCGGTGCGACGAAAATCGTAGTTGAAGAGATCCTGGAACCACATTCCGGCAATGAACAGGAAGTTCCAACGGTCCGAGCGACGTTTCTCAATGTCACTCTGCGAACGATCTCCACCGACCTTGCCATAGTCCTTACCAGTTAAACCAAACGACTTATCAAATTTCTTGAAAAGTTCGTAAAGCGTAAACTGAGACGGCGACTTGTAAGGATTGTAGTGCTTGAGCAGCGCCAATCCCATCATCATGTTCGACATCCACTTGCCGCGGGCTGCGTCAGTAATCTTCTGCATGTCTTTGACCAAACCCGGAATGTTCAAAAACTCCGGCACTGGTCGCATTTCCCGCGTTTCCTTGTCTACCATTACTGCGGTGCCAACACCGCAATTCGGATGGCAGCCGCACGACACCTGGCCCCATTCAGCCTGCGGTCCGTGAACCAGATCGGCGAAATCCGCAAAAGCGCCCATCAGGGAGAGTGGAAACCAATCGCGTGTCGGCTCGGTGATGCCAACCTGATCCTTAACGTCGTGGGCCAGATGCGAAAGGGTATAACGCTGTTGCAGGCGACGCTGCGGCGTGATTTCCTCATCTCGGCCCGTAAACGAAACCGGCTGGAACGACAAGAAAGCAATCTTCTTGGGATTGTCTAATGCGAAACGGATAATTGACCCAACCTGATCATTGTTGATGCCATTCACCAACGTGGTGACCAGCACAATCTCAACTCCTGCCTCGTGCAGGTTATTGATTGCTCTCATCTTCACGTCAAACAGATTGCCGACCTGGCGATGGCTGTTAGCGTCGTTGCCGACACCGTCAAATTGGAGATAAACATAACGCAAACCCGCTTCAGCAGCTTCGCGGCAGAAGTCTTTGCTCTTGGCGAATTCGATGCCGTTAGTCGCTGCCTGAACGCTGTTATATCCAACCTTGCGCGAATACTTGATCGACTCGATGAAGTGGGGTGAAATTGAAGGCTCACCGCCTGAGAACTGAACAGACATCTGGCGGCGGGGCTTGATCGAGATGGCGTTATCAAGAATCTCCCTAATCTCCTCCATGCTCAATTCATGAACGAAGCCCACCTGATTAGCGTCCATGAAGCAGGGATCGCACATCATGTTGCAGCGGTTTGTAAGGTCAACGGTGAGAACCGCACCGCGGCCATACTTAATTGTGCTCGTGCCGTGGTTGTGTAGCTTCTCGTCACTGTGAGCATCGATATCCCGACCAGGGAACATCTTTTCGATGTGGGTCAGAAACTTTACGTCGATGGCCATCATGTCTTCGAAGTGCCCGTGTATTGGACAATCCTTTACCATCCAGACTTCACCATCGCGCTCGATAATCTGCGCCTTGATCTCGCCAACCTTCTCATTGATGAGAATACTCACGTCCTGCTTGCCGCTCAGAATCGATTCTCTGGCCTCGATCACGCAATTGGGACAAAGCGAATCCGTAGTTCGCGGCCAACCAAGTGTTGGCTTGCTCTTCTGCCAGGATTTCAGCAGGGGCTTGTCGGACCACTTCGGGGTGAACGAGGGATTGGGCTTATACTTGTTAACTGACTGAATAACATCGTGTAGACCGCCGGCTGCCATTGTGAGGCCCTTTTCGGCACGCTTGATTAATCGCATAGTCTCTCCTCTAAAAGCTCTTTATGTTTTTTATAGAATTGCAGTCGACAAGGCAGAATACACACGTAGCCTCGTTAACATTTTGGTAAGTCATTGGCAATGACCATGCCGCCACGCCGTAATGAGCATTAACTACCTAAATAATTAGACTTATCTTGGCTAACCGGACGCGGGCCGTAGACTATAGGATTAGGAACGGCGTGTCAAGAAGACGCAAAGGTAGAATTACTGAGAAGTGCGTGGCATTTTGTCCCTAACACAAAAGGGACAGGAGCAAGGTGACCCGCAAGATAGTTTCTTGAAAGGTCTCCGGCCTAAAATCCGAGAAACGTAGACAATCAGACAGTGAGAATGCGGTTTGAACTTTCGATTTCGAGTCACTTCAGATGCTTACTGCCTCTTGGAGCGTAATAGCCAATCCTGGCCGAGACGCGGTGAGAGGTGTTTGTGGTTTCGACCCGAACCTTCCGGAATTCGCCGTCGCGTTTCGGGTTCAAAGGGGAGAAGTAAAGAGCATATTGATGTCGAAGCTCTTCAGCTACTTCGGCATATGTCTTTTCCAGATCACGAAAGGTGGCTGGTCGGTAGAGTCTGCCTCCCGTCGCCGACGTTAGCTGATCCAATTGGATTTCACTCTGATCCAAGGCAGCTATCCCGAGGCGGAGATCCTCGATTCTAAGACGGTTGAACCGCACAGCGGATTCAGAGGCGGAAAGTAACCTCACAAGTTCTTCGTGTTTCCTGGACCTTTCGATCTGCGTGTTGCTAATCACATAGACGGTGGTTTGAGACTGAAGCGCCGCACGCATAGCCGCTTCAAATGTGCTGCCACGCCCGCTATCAATGCCATCTGTCAGCACGATGATCGCATGCCGGGCATTTCCGCGCGATGACTGATCACGCGACGCGAGGAGCATCGCATCGTGAAACCGGGTAAACATGCCCGGGACTATTCGCCTTAGAGATCGACGCAGTTGCACCAGACTCCTGGTCCAGTCCTGAAGGAGAACGACCCGATCATCAAATTGAATGAGACTGACCCGATCGTCCGCTGCCAGGTGTGTGGCAAAGCCGCCCGCGGCGACACGAAAATCCTCAAGATTGTCCGCCACTGAAGAAGAAGCATCGACGATCAAGGCCACGTCGACCGGGACTTGTCGCAAACTGAGGTCGCTTAGCGGTTGTTGTACCCCATCTTCGAAGATCCGGAAATCTGTGCGTGTCAGGTTCGTCACCAGTGATCCGGCGCGGTCGCGGACCGTAACCGGCAATAACACTTCGGTTGTATTGACGGAGATAACATCGTCAGGATCGATCTCCTGCTCGTCTGGCTTTGGCAGTGGTGTGGGGGTGGAGGTAGGCGTCCGGGTTTGCGCCAGTACTGAAGTTGAAAACGACCTGGCGAACATGATGAGCACAGCCACCACGAACAGACGTAACCAATACCTGTCCAAGAAGCGGCGGGGCATCTCGCTAGTTACCTCGGATCTTAGCCGGCCCGGTTTGCTTCAGCTCAGGGTCATCGCTCATTGCCAGATTCATCGCGGTGATTATCGCTTCCGTTACTCGCCGCCTCCGCAGCTCATCAACTTTGGTCTTGGTAAGGTCGAAGTCAGCCGGTGAATCTTCGATCCGTCTGATAATCGTTCCCTCTGAAAAACCGGCCTCGACTAACTTGATCACCGATTCATTGTTCAGCGTGGGCGTTCGCTCCAGTTTTTGCTGGCCGCCATCACCCTCAGTTGGCTGTCGGAGGATTCGAACGGTTGCGCTCCCGGTCGTGTTAGTCTCCACCTGATTTGATCCATTCAGTCCCCCACTGCGGGTCTGACTATTGGACCCCTGGCTGCCTCCAAAAATGCCTGTACCAGCATTTTGTTCAGGAGAAGTCCCTTCGCTGGTTTTGCTGCGCCTGCCAAAGTCTGAATCGTTGTTCCAGTCGTCATCCGAGAAAACAAATGAACCATCTTGCGCCAACATCGCTAGAATTACGTTTTCGCTGACTCCGTTTCGTTTGAGTTCAATTAACTTATCTGGCTCAAGATTGAATACACTTGGCCGGTTACCAATAATCGCTATGACGGTTTTCTCTTTGAAGCCTGCCCGGACAAGTTTGATTACAGCTGCGTTATTGAGTGGAGTTTCCGGCAATCGCTGACCGTGGGAAGCCAGTGTTGCAGCACAACAGACCGCAAACACCAGAGTTAATCTAAATAGGATCTTTCGCATTCGTACTTCTCCAGGCTCGAGCGCTCATCCGGGGCCATCTCACAATCCCGCCACCGGTCCTAAGCTGTTTTTCGCGACGACGTGGGTTTGGTTCGACGGTAGCGATAACTAATTCGTTTCACGTAGTCGCGGGTCTCCCGGTAAGGCGGCACCTTCCCACCAAACTTCATCACGGCACCTTCGCCAGCATTGTAACCAGCCAGAACCAAATCGATCCGACCGGCAAACTGACCCATCAGTTGCTTCAAATAACGGGTTCCCCCAGCAATGTTCTGAGCCGGATCTGAGGGCCTTCTAACTCCAAATCGCCTGCTGGTACCGGGCATTAGTTGCATCAAGCCCTGTGCTCCCTTTGGGGACAGGGCGCGGGTATTGAAGTGTGACTCTTGCTCCATTACGCAAAAGATCAAGTAAGGATCGACGCCATGCTTTGCGCCGTTCTGCTTGATCAAGCTATCAATCTTCGAGTTTCCCGTGGTCCAGCCTAATGCTTTCTTTGAAGTAGAGTCGGATTCGGCCACCGATTCCAAAGCCTCACGTTCAAGATGGTCAATCCGAGCGCGCTCGACAAAAATTGAAAGTGTGCCCCGTCTGTACCAAACACCCGCTGCTGACTCGACCGCATTGTCAGCTTCGACCCGCGCCCCACCCACGAGGTAAATCCATACCGGCCCGGCAGCCGAAGCATTGGAATTCTCTAAAACGCCATCCGGTTCATCGGCGACTACAATCTTTGCAATCTGATGGTTCGCGTTCGGTTGGGAATTGGAGCCTCGCTCAATTACCTTGACGCGATCACGCGACAATAGGTGACTCATCCCACCTCGCCGATACCAAATTCCCTGCTCGCTCTCCCATGCATCGTCAACGCTGAGGCTGCTGCCATCGACTAACCTCAAGCGTACCTGAGATGAAGTCTCAGCAGGTGTCACAGCAGTGGCTTTCGTTTGCGGTGGGTTCGTTTGTCCAAAGACCACAGCACCACCAAGCAACGACAAGGCGGTAAGCAGAGTACTTTGAATTGCTTTACGATGAATGTTCATTTGTTGCTTTCGATCGAGCCACTTTACCTGCGCAGGCATGCCCGCTCTTCCATTTGCCGTCCATTCACATCTACAGCTCGAGTGGATTGGCGAGAGTGCTTTCCATCATCATCTTCTTTGTGGGAGCAGGTTCAAAAGTGTGCGAGGTACCAAAGTAGTTTCGCCAGGCGATGTCAACAACTGCACAGGTCAGTTCGAGTGGCCGGCCCTCAAACAGACAAACATCGGTCGCCCGGTCAAGCAAGTCTCGAGGTTCACAGCCTTTCATCTGCCGTTGTTCAATGCGGTAGTTAGCGAGGATATGATCCAGCACCGATTGTTCATATCTGATCCCGCAGGTATAGGCCTGGCGCTTGAATATCTCAGAATAGGCATGAGGGGTCGGTGGTTCGACTCGAGCGCGGTAACCCATGCGACGCAGGAATGCCTGGTCCGCCAGGTCGTTCTCATCCAGGTTCGTGGAAAAAACAACTAGCTGCTCAAACGGAACTTCGATCTTTTTTCCCGTGTGCAACGAGAGGTAGTCCACTCGGCGTTCGAGCGGCACGATCCAGCGGTTGAGCAGATCCTGCGGCGCGACGCGCTGACGTCCAAAGTCATCGATCACAAGCGTGCCGCCGTTTGACTTCATCTGAAACGGCGCTTCGTAAAACTTGGCTGCGTGACTCCAAGTTAGGTCAGCGTTTTCGAGTGTTAACTCGCCGCCTACCACTACGAGCGGCCGATGAATGAGAACCCAGCGCCGGTCATATTCGAGCGGAGTTACCTCTGTGGAAGCGACCTGGTGGCAATGCGAATCAAAAACACGAATTATCTGTCCGTCAATTTCTACCGCGTAGGGTATCCAAATCGCTCCCGGCAAAGCACCGTTTATTCGCTCGGCGACTGCGGTCTTGCCGGTGCCGGGTACTCCAGTTAGAAACAGAGATCTTCTGGAATTGATGACGCAACCGAGCGTTTGCAAAAGCGACTCGGGCAGAATCAGATCATGGAACGCCGACCTCACCGTCTCCATCGATGCCGGATGTGAAGGTATCGACTGCAACCTCATCATGTGCGCGTAGTCGTTTAGCGAAACGGGCGCTGCTCCGCTATACCCGCAAACGGCGAGGAGGCGCACCAGGCGATCCCAGCCATGGTCCAACATCGCATATCGGGTAGCGCCCATCGTGGTTTGAAGCCGGACTTCAATGAGTTTCTCGCGATAGAGTTTTTGCAGAATCTCTTCGGTCAATGCCCTGGTGAGACTCAGCCGCTCCGCGATCGCCGCGGTGGTAGGCTCAGGCAACATGGCGACGTGTTTGAGTGCCAGGTCGCACAGAAAGCCTTCGCCCACCCCAAGATCAGCAATCTCCTCCGGAACCGGCGGACCCATCGATTCCACTTCAGCACGAGAGAGTATGGTTGTTTGTGTCATAGGCCTTATCCATGGCTTTAATTGGACAGGCATTCCGGCCTGGCCGTCGTTTCGCTTTTGCGTGGGCATGCCCATCTCGGGGACAGACAGGAATGCCTGTCCTACCTTCCCGCTGCAATTGCGGCTGAAATACCATCAAGCGGATTTCCGGCTGTTTGGGCCTGCTCGGACCGCCCAGTACGCTTATAGAGATCTGCGAGCCGCTTCACCGCGAACGTCGAGTTTGGATCGATACGACGAGCATCTTCGTAATACCTAATCGCATCATCGTCTCGGCCAAATCTTTCGAGCATCCTGGCGGTGTTGAGATTTCCGTTCAGTGGTCCAGTCGCGCGAGCGAAACTTTTGAAAGCATCCTGGAACTTACCGAGACGACATAAGGCCAGCCCCAAATTGTTAAGGATGCGTTCGTCGGTGGGAGCAAGTTTTGCCGCGCGCTTCAAACGGTCCACGGCGGCGCGATAGTTTCCGCTCTGATAGAGAGAAAAGCCGAGGTTGTTCAGCGTCTGAGCATCCTCTGGTTCTTCTTTTACGGCGCGCTCGTAGGAATCCTTTGCCCGATCCGCCAGACCTTTTTTGTCATATGCAACTCCGAGCAGGTTGTGAGCCTCTGTCAGCCTGGGATCCATGGAAGCTGCGGTTGAAAGCTCGGAGATGGCTTCATTGATCTGACCGCTTAACAGATACGATCGCCCGCTCGCGAGGTGTTCCCTGGCTGAGGCGGTTACTCCCGTTTTCTTTGCTACCGGACTTCGGCTGTCGTCCACGCGCGTAACGCCTACACTTTCAAAGCTCTCAGCGTCCTTCTCGGTCATGCGCTGAACCTTTTTGTCGTCTTTCCTGAACAGCTTACCGAAGGCTTTAAACGGAGCTGCAAAGATCCGCGCCACTTTATTGCCATCCTTCTTTTTCTCCGTTGGGCTGCCCGCAGACGAGCCGGAATCTTCGATAACATTTGCATCCGCGTCACCTTCACGTTCGATTGTTGAAGCGCTCCACATCGCCGTTCCAGCTACGGTTATAACCAACGCGATGAGAATAGCCAGCAGTCTTCGTTTGCGCATTTTCAGCTCCTTTACAAGTTGCCAAGAGTGTCCGAAAGTTGGATGAGCGCGGGACCAAGAATCGCGATAAACAACGTGGGGAAGAGAAAACAAGCAAGTGGGAAGAGCAACTTCACAGCAGCTTTTTGTGCGGCCTGTTCGGCTCGTTGCCGGCGTTTGGTGCGCAACGAATCGGAAAACACTCTGATCGCCCGAGCTACGGAGGTACCAAACTTGTCCGTCTGAATCAGCATCGCCACTAAACTGCGAAGGTCATCGGCGCCCGTGCGCTCGGCCAGATTTCGTAGCGCTTCATCACGCTCCCGCCCTACGCGTATCTCCAGATTCGCCAGCTCAAATTCCTCACTGATGTCCGGGTGAACCTGCTTCAGTTCGCTGCTGACCTTCATCATTGCAGCATTGAGACCTAATCCGGCTTCGACCGAAATCACCATCAGATCCAGAGCATCGGCCAGCCCCCAGCGAACCCGCAGCTGCCGCGATTTGATCATTCGACTAAGGACATAGCGCGGCAGGAAGAAACCGACGACAAAAGCTAACAGGATCCATAGCACTGCACCGTTTAGAGGCCGGGCCAGTAGCGCGCAGGTGATGGCAATTGCTGCTGGGAAACCCGCCAGACTGGCTAGTTGAATGGCACGATAGATAATTGGCGCGTTTCGTGATCGAAAGCCTGCGTGCATCAATTGCTTCTGCAGCTTTTGAACTTCGGCGGCCGAGGGCGGCAGCAGGCGATTCAGAGGCGAAGCGATCCGTTCGGCAAATTTCTCGCCAGAATGTTCTTCGACAATCGAGACGGGGATCACAGTGGAACTACCATTACTTTCACCGAGTCTCTTTAGTCGCTCGGTCGCTGCACTCTGCGGCCGACTTAAAAGCCAGTAAACCCCCATCATCGCGAGCGTGATGCAAACAAAGGTGGATATTCCTATAAGTAGTAGCATTGTCTTAGTAGTGGTCTTGGGTCTTGGGTCTTGGGTCTTGGGTCTTGGGTCCTGGGACTTTGGTCGTTGGTTTCTGGTTTTGTGTTCGCCCTCGTCGTGACTCTTAGGACGACGACGATCCAAAGACCTAAGACCAAAGTCCAAAGACCATCATTAGATCTTTATGTCGAGTATCTTCCTCACGATTAGCATGCCCGTAATCTGCATGACGATTGCAGCGCCGATCATGTAATGACCCCGTTGGTCCTTCCACAAAATGCTCATGTAGTCCGGATTCATTATGGTCACCGCAAGGGCCACGAAGATTGGCAACCCGCAGAGTAACCAAGCGGACAAACGCGAGCTGGTCGTCAAAGTTTTTAGATCGCCCATGATCCGAAACCGCTCACGAATCGTGTAGGCGACCTTTTCCAGAATCTCGGCCAGGTTGCCACCGGTTTCACGTTGGATCAGAACTGCGGTGACGCACATCCTGAGGTCGAGGAGTGGTATCCGATCCGTCAGATTCTCCAAAGCTAGTTTGAGTGATAAACCAAGGTTTTGTTCCTCGTAAGTCTTGCGAAATTCTCCCGCGACGGGCTCAGGCATCTCAGCAGATACCATATGGAGCGCTTCGGAGAACGCATGACCAGCCGACAAACCGCGGCTCATCAGATCAAGGGCATCAGGTAGAAGCTCAAGGAATTGATCAAAGCGCTTCTTGCGTTTCCACCAAACGTGCACAAAAGGCAATAACGCTGCGACCAAACCACCACCGACCATCAGCAGCATCGAAGGACTAACAACTGAGACTGTGAGGGCAGCAAGAATTCCGGCCATTCCTGAGAACATGAGCAAACGCGACGGGGTGATATGAAGGTCAGCCTGATCAAGCATTCGTTTCAACTGCAAGGCTGCCTGCATCCGGATAAGCGATCGATTCAACCAGGGAATCTCGCTCATCAACTCGTTTCGAGACAGAATTACCTCGAGGTCGTCAGTATGCGCAGAATGGATCAGGGCTTCAGAGAGTCTCTTCTGCAAGCGTTTACGTTTTTGGTCGGATCCGTGCGTGGCTGCAAGGTAAGAGCCAAGCACGAGAAAAAGAGCAAACAGAAATACAATGAGTGAGATCAGCATGCCTGTCTAAAGCTCCTCAAAGAAAATGCGTGGCAATTGCATACCGCAGGACTTGAGCTTCTCAGCGAAGCGTGGCCGTATTCCGGTTGGCCGGAAGCGTCCGATCACTTGCCCCTGGCTAACGCCAGTGCGCTCATACATGAAGATCTCCTGCATCGTTATGGTGTCACCTTCCATCCCTGTAATTTCAGATATCGACGTTACCCGCCGAGAACCATCCGAAAGCCTGGCAACCTGGAGAACCAGGTCGATAGCTGAAGCGACTTGTTGGCGCATGGCGCGTTCAGAGAGCCGCATGCCCGTCATCTGAATCATGGTTTCCAGGCGTGATAGCGCGTCTCTTGGCGTGTTCGCGTGAATCGTAGTGAGGCTGCCGTCGTGTCCGGTATTCATAGCCTGCAGCATGTCGATTGCTTCGCCGCCGCGAACCTCGCCGATGACTATGCGATCCGGACGCATGCGCAAGGCGTTGCGAACAAGATCTCGTTGAGTTACTTCACCGCGTCCTTCGATATTCGGTGGTCGCGTTTCAAGCCGAACTACGTGTGGTTGTTGAAGCTGTAACTCGGCTGAGTCTTCAATGGTGACAATGCGCTGCTCTTCGGAGATGTAAGCTGAAAGAGCATTAAGCAAGGTCGTCTTGCCCGCGCCTGTACCTCCAGAAATAAGAATATTCAGCCGCCCGTTGACACACATTTCCAACATATCCGCGATGTCTTTTGTGAGCGCTTTGTTTTCAATGAGGGAGTCCATTCGCAAAGGCTCGGCACCGAACCGGCGGATTGACAGCACTGGACCGTCAATAGCCAGCGGCGGAATGATTGCATTGACGCGTGACCCGTCTTTTAAGCGGGCATCAACCATCGGTGACGATTCGTCAATGCGACGGCCTACCGAAGAGACGATTCGTTCGATAACCCGCATCAGGTGCTCGTCGTCTTTAAAGGCTACGTTGGTGACTTCTATTTTGCCCCGGCGTTCTACATAAATCCGGTTGTGAGAGTTGACCAGGATGTCTGAGATTGTTGGGTCGGAAAGCAGAGGTTCCAGTGGCCCCAAACCGAACAGTTCATGTTGGATGTCTTTAACGAGCCGCTCACGTTCCGATGTGGACAAGGGCATCGCTTCCTGGGCCAACACGCTTTCCGCCAACCGCGAAACCTCAGCATGCACTTGATCAGGCGTCAGCGTTCCCAGCTTGCTCAGATCCATGCGATTGATAAGGGCACGGTGCAGTCGTGACTTCACTTCCTGAAACGACTGAACGCTTCCCTCCTGACCGTTGCCAGCCCCGGGAACGCCAACCGTTTCTCTAATTAACCTCTCTCTGAGTGCCATAATGTCTCTCTTATTGACTTGGGTAATGAGGGCTTAAACAAAGTGAAAAACTTAAAGACTAGACTTGAAGCTCAAGCTGATTTTGCTGTTCGCGTTTGAAGAGCGAGCTCCAAATATTTCGTCGTACTTGCGGCTCCTCAGTCACACGCACCGCGCCAGTCGCTATAATCCTAGCCATGCGTCTAATCTCCTGTGCAATTTTTGAACCTGGCTCTGACAGAACTAAGGGCTGACCGAGATTGATTGAGGTAACCGCGGTTTGGTAATCACTCGGAATGAATCCGATGACTGGCTCGCCGAGAAATTTTTCCACCTGTCGCAGATCGAGATCGATTTGCTTACTCCAGCGATTTACCACGATGCGAATCTTCTTGCGGGGGTAACCAAGTCGATCGAAGATTTCCAGCGCTCGCTGGGTGCTTCGAATTGCCGGAATATCAAGAGTCAGCACCAGGACTATCTCATCAGCCTGATCGAGCGCGGCCAGCGTTATCGAGTCGAAAGTGTGCTGCGGATCAAGCACTACGTACTCGTATGATTCGCGCAGTCGCTGGAGCACTTCGAAAACGTGTTCCGGTTCGATTTCGTCTGCGGCATCGGCCTCCCGCGGCGCGGCCAGGAGGGAAAGGTTCGAGGAGTAGGGCGTAACGAAGCTTTTGATCAGGGCCTCGTCAAGTCGACTACGATTCTCGGCCATATCGGCGAAGGAGTATCTCGGATCAATCCCGAGAAAGAGGGGCAGGTCGCCGGCTTGAAGATTAAGATCTACCAGAACAGTTCGTGCATTTGCAGCTGCGGCTAGATTTGTCGCTATGAACGATGTGCCGCAGCCTCCTTTGCTTGAAAAGACCGCAATCATCCGCCCTTTCTTTTTCGGCGTTTCCAATTGAGCGGAACAGAATTCAGTCACGCGATCCAAAACTGTTTTGAGTTCTTCGGGGCTTATTGGAAGCTTGAGAAATTCTCGAGCCCCCGCCCGGAGACTTTGCAGAAGCAAATCCGGTGCGGCGTCGTTGGCCGCCGAAATCAGCGCGGTTTTCGGCGACTCTCCAGCCAGGCGCTGAATCAGCTTGATTGCCTGATCGGAGTTGGCCCCCAGTGTAATGATGGCAGCCGATGGTTTGAGCCGAATGATCTCTCCATGAACTTGCTCGGCGTCATCTCCGCCTGCGAGCAACTGAACGCGCTCGTCGGCGGACAACGCGAGCCGGATCGCCTTGAAGTTATCGAGGCCAGTGCTCAAGACTACGATGGTTAGTGGTTGCTTCATTGGTTACCCTGAGGGATTTCAAATTTATTCATCAAGGGGAGGTGGTGATTGGTTGCACCGCGCGTCTCACGGGACTACCCCAGCGCTCTCGCCCATCAACGTTGTTTGGTAATTCGGCATCTGCATCGTTGTGCCCACAATCGGCACGACAAATTGAAACTGATAATTAGTGACCGATATTGCGACGGTGCCCTCGCCGACACCGAATCCCGAATACTGGATATTCAAATTGGCTGGGGTGAGATTCGTTACCAGAGGATTTGTTCCGCCTGCCGGATCTCCGTAGATGGCCACGTTTCTAATTGCTGTAACACTTGGGCCAACATTCAGGCCGGTCGTGGTCACGCCTGCCGGAGTGCTAGCTGGCTGATTAACCGCATAACGGGCAGAACGGCGCGCTGCATCCGCCAGTGCGTTGTGGACCCAAAGAGCACGGCCAAATTCAATGACGGCAAACATGGCAGTCAATAAAACGGTCGCGCCGATG
Source organism: Pyrinomonadaceae bacterium (assembly GCA_031396065.1). Classification (GTDB taxonomy): domain Bacteria; phylum Acidobacteriota; class Blastocatellia; order Pyrinomonadales; family Pyrinomonadaceae; genus PSRF01. The sequence continues at coordinate 25,627 of JANNJZ010000255.1, forward strand.
GCGAATTCCACCAACGTTGCTCCGCTCTCAGCCGCCTTTGTTTTTTTGCGCCAAATCATTTTTTAGGTTACCTCTTCAGCTGGAAGTCTGCGTGAGCAAGTAACGCATCGTGACGCTGGGTTTGATATCAATATTGAGCGATATTGAATTCTTCATCAGCTTGCCGAGGTCGAAGATGGGTGAATGCTTAAAGTTTTTGATACTGATAGTGACGGTACTTGGAATACCCTCGTTCACCAGGACGCCGGCTGCATCGCGGCGTGTGATCTCCACATTTCCCTTGGTGAGGCCGCTGACTATTGGACTCCCGGTGCCTGCGAGGTTTCCGTACACGACCAGATTCTTTGCTGTGTCATCGTCGAGGCCGTTCGTTCGTGCCGTAGCCAGGTAACGAACTGCAGTACGCGAACCTTTCGACAGCGTCGTGTACTCGTAGAAGTACCGACCAAACTCGGCCACTGCGCCGAAGAGCAAGATCATAACCGGCAAAGCGATGGCAAGCTCGACGAGCTGCACGCCCCGCTCGTTCCGACGGAAGTTGGATATTTTCTTAAGAAGCACTGGCCACATTGACGTCGCCCTCAGCGATACAGAACGGGTTTGGTTATTGGGGGACCACCATTCGGAACCCCATTTGGGTCGTAACCACCGTTTCCAACAACTACGCCGGTGCCGATATATTCGGCCTGTAAGTCGCCCCCATTCCCGCCCGGAACTTTATTTCGTAGAAAGAACGCTCCGAAATGATCGATTTGGACGGAATCGCGACCATTGTTGAACTCACTCTTTTTTACGATCGGAATCAACACCACTCGACGTCCGGCGACGCCCGCGTGCGACGGCGCCTGACTCGGGTACCCAGCGAGATATTGGGCATACGTGATGCCCTCTTTGATGTTGGTATCGGGAGGATATGTAGCTGGATCGAGTTGACTACCGTAGTCGTCGAAACGTGTATTGAGCCCTTGCCTCACTGCCCCCGCCGATACGCCAGGCTTGGTGTCGACGTATCCCCCAGGTCCAACAATGTTTCGGACCCCGCTCGCCAGGCCAATTCGATCATCACTAGCTCCCGAACCATCTATTGCCAGAATCTGATAGTTTCCAGGTGATACAGAACTCTGTGGTCCACCCCGAAACGTGTAGAGATTGCCTGGAGTAATGACGGAAACGCCATCATCGTCAACCACGGAGACCGGAAGATAACCAGTGAATTCATTTAGGGGAACGGACATACCAGCGATCGCCTGGGCCGTTAGGTTTAGACTGCTACCAAGCACCATCGCCGCAAATGAAATCTTGACCGGAGACTGCGGCGTTGTAACTTTTACAAATCGAATTCCCGGCGCCACGGCAGTCGCCGATGCTGACGCTTCACTCATATCCGTCCCGGCGTCGAAGTCCCCCAGGTTTTTGGCGAAGCGTACGTTCGCCCGCGGAAACACCACACCCTGCTTGTTAAATTCGTAGTTGTTCATAGCCTGAACAGCCCGGTTTGTGGCAACCGTGATTCCCGTTGAGTCGTAATTCAACCCCGAAGCGCCCGCTAACGCAGCGGCGTCCGACGCGTTTTGCAGCTCATTCTTTGCGAGATACAGATGGCTGATATCAACTCCGAGGCCTACGACTAGCAGGAAGGAAAGCATTCCTAACGCGGACATGGCCAGGATTGAACCTTGCTCGCCTTTCCTAATGTTTGGTTCCGACCTGTTCATTCTTACCTCCTTCAGAAGCAGCCTCTGGTTTTTGGAACACCGCACCTAGGGTTTGAAGGGTTCGGGATTCAAATCCGGCTGGACCACCCTCGCCACGGGGAGCGTCGGATTGATGCGAGTCGCTTTAGCGGAAGTTGTGGAGGTTGTGTCAGTGTCGCCGCTGGTGGATTTGGGGACTTCTGTCTTGGGCGATTCAGGAACCTTGGGCGTGGCTGAAGGTGCTGGTTCAGCGTTTTGGCCGGTCACTGAGAAGCCAGTGTTTCCTTGAATACCTTCACCCTTAGGTTCAATGCCAAGCAACGATCCCTTCTTCAAACCATCGATGCCACGCATATTGGGCAGGTCGTCGCGGTTCACCGGCTTTACCAATTGAGCGGTAACAATGAACATCAACTCGGTTTCGTTCTTCTGGAACTGCTTAGACTTGAATAGAGTGCCGAGAATGGGGATGTCGCCAAGGAATGGTACCTGCGATAGGGACTTTGTCTCGGTGTTATCAAGGAGACCAGCCAAAGCGAACGATTGACCGTCACGCAGCTCCACGGCTGTTTTGGCGCGACGGGTACGCAGCGCCGGGATCAGAAAGCCATCAAACTTTACGCCGTTGGAAAAATCGATCGTGGACACTTCTGGTTCGAGTTCAAGGCGAATGTGGTCCTCATCGATAATGGTTGGTTTGAAACTCAGTCGAATTCCGTACTCCTTGAACACTACTGAGACACTACTTGTGCCCGAACCTGCTTGAACGATGGGTACTGGGAATTCGCCACCCGCCAAAAAACTGGCCTGCTGGCCGTCCATTGCGATCAGATTTGGCTCAGCCAGTTGACGCAAGGCGCCTTGCGTCTGAAGGGCGCGAATCATCGATAGGGTATTGCCACCCATGACGGCGACGTTCAGCGCGCTCGATAGAGTCCCATTAAGTATTCCGTTGGTGATACCGCCAAGCGCGCTTGGACCACCACCACTATTGGCATAGACGCCAGAGCTGCCGCCCTGGTAAGCGTAGGACGTTCCCAGATCCCGCATCCGGTTCTTGCTAACCTCAGCCACCCGAACTTGTAGCTGCACCTGCGCCATGTTCCTAACGGGAGAAGCCAGCATGTTAACGGTCTTGAAACCTGCGGCCTCGACGACGCTTTGGGCCTGCGCAGCCGTCTTAGGATCGGATACGTTGCCGGACATCACGACTGAGCCGTTTGCCTGACTGAGACGAATGTCGTCCTTAGGAAACAATGCGCGCATTTGTGAGTCGATCAGTGAAAGATTTGCGCGCACGTAGACGTCGAAAACCAGATACTCGCCGCTCGACTGTTCCCACGCAACGAAGTTGACCTGGCCAAAACCTTTGCCGTTTACCAGGACCTGGTTCGGAGTTACCAGCACTGCTTCCGCGACTTCAGGATTAGAAACCGAGAAGCGCCCGACAGGCTTATCAAAATTGATCACGCGGGATTGTCCCACCAGCACGTTGATCGCAATCGATTCTTTGTTCTGCTTAAAGGAGGCGGTGTGGGAAGTTTCCTGAGAGTAACTCACCGAATGGACCAGTAGAATAATCAGAGACGCTATTACCGGAGTCAAGCGGCGTATGATTGAGGGACGGCTGTGCATGATCTGTGCTCCTTATTAGTAGCTGGTTGACGGAAATCTTCCGTGAATGGATTCGCGACTTTGCGAGGATGCTTTCGTCCCTATGGAAACTCGACGCTGCGCTTTTTGGCACCCTCGATCATTTCGACTGATGCGCGTGGCTTTTCCGGACTCTGCGTAACCACCGGTGCCGGCTTAGGCTCTGGTTCGACCCGAATACGACGCTGGACTGGTGCTGATTGCGGTTTCGCCGGCTGTTCGCTTTTGAGCGATCCCGGCTCTGGCTGCGGGGACGCATGGTCGCCAGTCAGTAAACCTCGCTTGTTCACGCCCAAGGTCTGTTCGTCTCCTTCATCGATTGAGTTGCGCATTACGAGTTGCAGCTTGCCCTCACTGGAGGCCAGTGCGAGCTTTTCAGCTTGCCCGGGAGTCACCAGAAGCGTTACGGCCTTGACGCTATTTGCTTCGCGTTCGCTTTCAGGCTTGTCGATGTTTTGGCCGTTGGCCAACACCTTGATGCTTTGTAAGACAATCTTGGAAATAGGGTCCTGGCTGCTGGTGTCGTTTGGAGTTATCACAACCACCACGTCTACAAGCGTGCCTGGCATGATGAATCCGGAAATACCGACCACGTCATCAACCTTTACGGTCATGGCGCGGTAACCTTCGGGAATGACGGCCGATAGACCACCTGCAGTACCTTCAGGCGCTAGCCTCGATTCGGTTACCGGTTCGCGCGGTGCGATGTTCACTACTGCAACCCGGCCAACCAACTTGTCGACGGATTGAAATATTCCGTCGGGTGTCGATTCTTTGGAAAACTGGACCGACATAACCTGTTCAGCAATAATTTTGGTGCCCACGGGAATCGCGACCTTCGCTACAACTACCTGGTTTAGTTCCCTCGAATAGGCTTGTGCACTGGATAAGTAGCGACTGACGGTAACTGCCGCCAATAAGCCAAACACCAAAGCTCCGGCGAGTACGACAAAGAAGCGTTTGTTGCGCATGATTCAATCTCCCGTATGAGTCAGACCCACTTTGCTGGCTCGGTTTATGCAGCGCTTGTCCAATCAAGCGCGAAAGATGGCTAATGAGATCAGGCTACCTAGCGTGATTGCGACTCCGTAGGGAATAGTCGCGCGACGGTCTTCTGGAACAGGAAAGCGAGGCACGCTGTGACCTGGCAAGACTCCGATAACAATGTGAAGGACCCGCAACATCATTAACTTTGGGTCGCCCATCCTGAGCATGGAAATCACTCCCAAAATTCCACCAGTGAGGATGACGACAAAAAACATTGGCAGCACGAGGTGTAGACCAACCACCGCTCCGATAGCTGCAAACAACTTCACGTCCCCAGCGCCCATCGCGCCAAAGACGTGCAGAACAAACATGAGAAAGAAAGCCAGTGCGCACCCGCCCAAACTGGCGAGCGCCCCACTGACGCCGCTGAAAATGACATTGATCAGAATGCCTGAAGCCAAAGTCGCCAAAACAAACGCGTTCGGAATGCGCCGATAGCACACGTCGTAGTATGAAATTATGAGCGCCAACGGTATTAGAAACGCTGCTGCGATCACGCTCGGCGAACCTGACATTTGTTTCGGCCTCCGACTGTGAAACGATCGTTAATAGGTCGGGCTAAAGAACTTTGTGCGGCGCGGGTTCGGACCTCACTTGTCCTAGTTAATCTTGTTTGCCAGGTTGCCAATTACCGTGTTGATCTTTCCGCCCAGCGTCGTGAAAGCACCAATTACCGCAAGGGTCACCAATGCCGCGGCAACGGCATACTCAGAGAGCTCAAGGCCAGTTTCATCGCTGATGAATTTTCTAATCACTGGATGCTCCTTGTCCTGCGAAAAGGAGGTGCGCGCTACCTGACTCGTGGAGCAGCGCGCTCCTCGTTTCGCGGTTGGCCGTTCTACTGGATCTTGTTGGCGAGATTGCCGATGACGGTGTTGATTTTGCCACCCAGCGTGGTGAACACACCGACGACTGCGAGAGCGATGAGAGCGGCGGCCACTGCGTACTCTGAAAGTTCCAGACCTGTCTCATCCCGAAGAAAATTCTTAATCATTTTTTTGCTCCTTAGATTTAAGTTAAGAGTTAAGCTTTGCGCCCTTACGCTCACCACTCTCTTCGAGATTGGCGGAAGGACCACCTTTGCACGGATTAGTACCGAGGACCGATCACGGAAGACTCTTGCAGATCAGTGTGTCCGTTGACCCTGAAATAACTCCGTTGCGTTCGTTCGGTTCTGAGCGCCAGATGCTCGTTAACAATCCTCACTGCGACACTTGCTAATGCGAGACCAAGGCAGAACATGTCAACTCTCACATTATCGGCAAGGGCGGCAGCATGGACTCCAACTACCGAGGCGATTGCGAGGAATGGTGCTGCTAGCACCACGCCTGTCAGAATCATCAGAACTTTGCGGTTCACACTTTTCATAAGTCTTGTCCAACCCTCCAAGCGGTAAGTCGCTTCCGACTCGATTCGCCTCATGGGCGATTGGTCCTAATACAAGAGGCATGCCGCTCGGCCCGACAGACTTAAGTCCCGTAATTTCAGGTTGCTTTGGAGTGATGAAGGCTTGGCTTGTCGCCGCGAGTTAACAAGTCGTCAACAGACCCAGTGAGGCGCAAGTAGATCAGTGAACCGAAACAAAGGCCATTTACTACACTGATGGCGTTGTCGCCGACAGTTGACGAACGCTGCCAAGTAATTCAACTTCAGGGAACGCGCGGTAAAGTAACTATTGGATTGATTCGGGAGCGGCCGTGGCGGGAATCAGTTGCAGGTTGGATCGGACTTAGGGCTGCCGCGATAAAAATAAAGAGGGCCAATGGCCCTCCCGAAGGACAAGTCCGCTTCCTTAACATGGTTCTTAGCGGCTATTTCTTGACAAAGATAACGGCCTGCTGGTCCTCAAAAACGTTTTGCCATCCGGAGTCCTGACGGAGCAAGCTAGCCAGGGCGAGGTCTGGTTTAATCAGTACTGTTCGAACTCCATATTTGTCCAATGGCCCACGCCATCCAGCGTGACCCGACTGAGTTGATAAGAATTCTTCCATAAAAGCATCGCCATACACATCGGCGCGACCATCAATATAGACTCGATAGTCGGGATAGAGCTTCCAGATTAAGTAGCCACCCCACCCGTAATCATTAAACATTGGCTGGGGCGGTTTTTGGGCTCGTATGAAGTCTACCGCCCCCACGGGGTACACCCTTGCTTCTGATGATGGTTGGTTCGCCATAGAGCGCTCCAAACGAAGCGCGGCCACACCTAGCGGCAAAGCTATGAGCAGCACAAGATTGAGGGCTGTCTTCAGAATCGCTTGTGAACCCACCTCGCGCTTCTCCGGCCTTGTGAGCCACTGGCCCCAGCGGTGTGCAGTGAGCCAACTCCAGGAATGTTCAGCCAGCAAGGGCATCGCTATCAACACAAAGAACGGAATATTGCGCGCCGAACGCATTGCCCCCGCTGCTGTTGCCAGTAACAGAAACAGATCCAGCAGACGCGGCCGTTTCCTCGAAAGGGCCATTACGGACAACGTTGCGAAGACCATCAGCATAAATGGAAGAAACATCGGTTCTTGAAAATTTGGCGATAACCACTCCTCGATATACTTCATCATTGCGTGCGATTTTAGGGTTTCGAAGGGGTACATATACATACGCGCGCCGTGCGGATTTAACATAATGGCGGCGCCGCAAAGCATGCCCACCAGGATAAGCGGGCGCACACGTCGCCAGATGACGGCCAGCGAATCTGCGCGCTCCATGAGGCCTTCCAAAATTAAGCCCGCAATTGTCAGAACCATCAGAGCTGGGCCCATGGCAAAACCCGCATGCATGTTTACCCAAACAACCATCAGAGGCACGAGCCACCAGAGCGCACGACTCTTCTCATCGTCCGCATATTTACCCAATATGGCGACATAGATGCTCGCAAAAAGAAACGAGAACATCTGTGGCCGCACGCCCCACGTCGGCGCAGCTGTTAGACCGCCAAGAATTAGTGCGCATCCTGGAATATAAGGATGACCAACGCGACGCGCGGATCTCTGATAAGCAATCCAGAATCCTGCGGTGATGATTAATGAGAAAACCAAAATCAGTCCGCCAAGTCCAGTCGCACGGTAAATTCCATAGATGAATAGTTCGGACAGCCATTCGTGCGTTATCCACTCTCGTCCAAAAAAGATGGTGGAGTAAATGTCGCTATGAGGAATTCCACCACCTTCAACAATGTGTTGGCCGGTTTTGAGATGCCACCAGAAATCCGGATCAGTGACGGGACGAACGGCCCCGGCGAAGAGCACCAACATGAAAACCAGTACCAGAAGGCGACGACTCGAGCGGAACATTTCGAGCAAGCCTGCGTTTGCTCGTGCCCCTACAGTACTAATCCGCTCACTCGTATCCACCCAAGCTGAAAATTCCGTGCCGGCTGACTGCCTCATGATTAGGTTTCCCCTCAAAATGTTGGTTTCGGAGATAGAAAGTATTCGAGCTGCTTCTTCCGATCGAGATGTTTGGAATTCCTTCTACGCCATTGACTGTTCTCATCAGATCAGTCGATTGATTCTTCGAGTTTTTCGTCTCTCAAAGTGACGTGGTAGAACATGAATTTGCCGATCCTTTCGCCGGCATCGCGCTCATACCACTGATCAAGATTGGATAAGTTCAGCTCTTCGCCGATCGGTGTCACCACATAGGAGAGTCTTGGATTGGAGGCGCGCTCCCAATTAAACCCCGCCGCATAATTCGTGTAGCAGAACATCTCATCATCCACGTCCTGCCTGGTAATCGGCTTTGCGTTCAAATTGAGGCCGTCAATGGTCCGATCAAATCCGAACATACCGGCTGCATATCCGTAATAGACTTCTGAGCCGTGAAAATAAGCCTCCAGCTCCTTGGCACCGAAACCGGTGTAATAAAGCTGACGATAAAGCCGTTCTTTACTCTCAAAGGTGGTGGTACTTGTAAACACAAGCATGTGTGGGGCCCACAAGACACCGAGCGGTGAAACGGCCGGAGCTCCGTCCGCAGAGCGCGGATCCGTGAACAGGATCACTCGCTCATTGGTGTTTAGTCGACTATCGGTAATCTGTTCACTAAGACGAACATAAACGGACATGTCTGCGGCGGCCATCAGATTGGCGTTAGCGCTTTTTCTGGCCGCCTGATACGTTTCTATCGATCCCCATTCCAACGCGGCAATGGCCACCCAAAGCAGGGCGCGTTTCGAAAGCTGCCAGGTTTCACCAGACTTATTGCGCCACCCAAGCCCCGTGCAAATCATGATCGAGATTAGCACTGAGTAATTCGCAATGAAGCCCTTGTAGTGTATGGGCTGCATTACCCGACCGGTAATGATCTGTTGGTTCAAGACAATGAACGGCATGAGGGCAAATGACGCTGCAAGGATGACGCGTCGATCGCGAAGGTCGATGCTGCCGCGAAGTGCACCGACGGCAAGGGCCAATAACACTACGGCGCCAATCAATTCCGTTGCGGAAAAGAAATCGGTGCTGCGAGAAAGCACTAAGGCCTGGACACTCTCCATCGTGCCTGCGCGGTTTGATATCAGGAAAAGATATGGCACTAATGCAGCTGTAGCTCCCGCGCCAATAACAGCCAGAAGTCGTAGGACCAAAAACCGATCCTGAGCTCTGGAGCCGAACCATAAAACGCTGAGCACGCCCAGCCAGGCGGCGGCAGCGGTCCAAAGATAAAAGTAAGAAAATACCAGGAGCGCGAAAACCGCTCCCGCGAAGATGGAGGTTCTGAAACGGTTTCGGCTTTGCGTCAAGAATTGCCAGACGAGAAAACAAAAAACTGGAAAGAGCGGAAATGCGGCGGCGGGCTGATATCGACGGAGGAAGGGAAAGTAATCAAAGTGGGTATTTGTAGCTGCCAGATTAGCGGCGGCACCCTCCCCCGCCGCCAGCGCTCCCAGGCACAACACAACCAGCACTCCAACTGCCGCCAGGCGTTCACTTCTTGTCACAATGACCAGTAGACCGAAGATAGCCAACGAAGAAACGAAAGCCATTAGGGGTGTGAGCACGATGAACGCAGTTGTTGCCGAGATGCCGAGAGCACGAGCCGGCAGCGCAACAGCGTAGGCGGGTATGAACTGGATCGAAAAAAGCGATTCGGGCTGTGGAGCGTTTGGCCGATCGTCGCGACCCGTATAAGGATCGTTTCGCCGCGGCCGTCCCTCTATCAGGGCGTTGATGTACGCCGCATATGCAACCTCATCGCCCAGACCCTGATTGTAGGCAATCGCACTGCGGTGGTGGTTATCGCGACTTACCCACAAATGCACCTGCGGATACATGCTCAAGAGCGTCATCGCAGAGGCCGCCAGAAGTCCCCAGAACCAACGAATCCTTCGCTCGGGATCAAAGACTTCGAGCCGATTCGAGCTGGAGACACTTTGGAATATCCGGTTCATCACAGAATTAAGGCGAAACCATTTTCGGTTATCCAATCAGACCAGCCTAAAAAGAGCTGCGGCCATCAGTGTCAAACTCAAACCACCGCCCGCGAGAGTGAAAGCCCACTCAGGCAGCGAACTCTTTCTCTGGAAGCTGCCTCGCAACATCACCATGCCGCATTTCCATCCGTCCTGCTGATAAAGCGGTAAGATGTTGGTCGCTGCCAAGAGGTAGTTCACGAGGCCAAAAAGGGTTCCACCTGCCATTGCGGCGACGACCAGATTGGTTATGATTCCGGCCAAAAGCACAAGCACCTGTTGGCTGAGTGGCCGGCTACACAGCTCACTCATATCCAACCGAACGTACGCACCTATCGGTAGAATCCGGACCACACAGTTAACCTTACCGAGCCGGAACTCCATTAACTTGGGTCCCCACCCAAACCCAAACTCGCGAACTGTTGTTGAGCAGGCCCGAGCGGCGGCAAGATGTCCTAATTCGTGCAGTAGAATCGCTAACAGGAAGTAAACAAGGTAAGTAGATAACATGCTCGGCGTGTCCTGAGGGATCGAATCCTGTAGGTTATAGCTTGAGTCTGGAAGTTGGAATGTTAGGCTCTAATTGCTCGGCTTTTCAGCGCTTAGAGGACGGAACTGTAAGCCGGGCTCGGTGTCTTCCTGTAGAAAGTCCGTGACGTCGATCGCCAATCGCTTCAGCTTCTTATAGAGAGTTTGGCGTGAGCCGAGCCCAAGCGCCTCACTCGTGCGAGCCACGTTGCAATCGTTTCGCTTCAGTGTCTCGGTAATGACTCGCCTTTCATAGTCTTCCAATAACACGTCGAGATTCTCCGCGGCTCGACTACCATCTTTCTGAGAGTTCGCAGGATGAACCTGTCCACTTAGATGGTTTGGCGTAATGTAACCGCCCTCGTCCGCGTACAAAACAAGTCTCTCCATTTCGCCGGCCAGTTCTCGCACGTTCCCAGGCCACGAATGTTCTTCAAGGATACGAATCGCCTGCCAGGTTATTCCTGCGATGGTCCTATCATTCCTTCTGGCGAAGTGAGACAGATAATGTGAAATCAACGCCGAGATGTCCTCGGGCCGTTCCCTCAAGGGAGGAACCTTGACTGTGAGCGTGGCAATTCGATAGTAAAGATCCTCTCTAAAGAGCTTTTCTTGGACCAACCTCTCGAGGTCCTTATGGGTGGCGGCGATAACACGAACGTTGACCTTTCGCGGACTTCGGTCACCCAGGGTGTGAATCTCCCCCTCTTGCAAGAACCGAAGCAGTTTAGGCTGAAGAGCCAGGGGGAGGTCTCCAATCTCATCTAAGAACAACGTTCCACCTTCCGCCGCTCGAATGAGGCCATCGTTATCGCAATGCGCACCGGTAAAACTTCCTTTCCGATGACCGAAAAGCATGCTTTCGATAAGATCAGGCGGAGCGGCTGAGCAATTGAACGGAATAAACTCTTTCTCACAACGTCGGCTAAGCCGGTGAATGGCATGGGCAACTAACTCCTTGCCTGTGCCCGATTCACCGTTAACGAGAACGGCGGAATTTGAATCCTTGACCCGGGCTACACCGCGTGCCACGTCGTTCATAGCCCTGCTGACAAAAATCATGCCCGGTAGGGTTTCGTGACTGAGTCTTAAATCCGTAGATTTGTTCGGAAGGACAGGTTGTCCCACGGACACGTGGGAATGCGCCAGACGAGTCACCTCAATTATTGCCCCTAAATCTCTTGCCTGCAACTCAGAGAGAGGGCGAACACACTGACCGTAGAGGGCGGCCCCTGCACGACCCGGTCGAGAGGACGACAAGACAAAACAAACGTAATTATCGCCAGCGCATACCTCGCTCCAAGAGTTTTCAGCGAGCGCATCTTTAACAACTTTTTCCCCGACGGTGAGCTCGGTATCGGCCAATCCTTCGGACCATTCAAGTTTTGGTCTTTGCTGTCCCTGAAGAGTCCATATCGAAAGCCCATACATTGGTGCGGCGGCTTCAACCACCAGACTCAATTTGATCATGACCTCATAGAGCAGGTCTGGTCCTGAATTTGCCGCTTGGCAAAGAGCCTTAATAATTGCACTTATTGGAAGTCGGTTGGCCACCGGAAGCGATATGACCGATTCGGTAAAAACTGAGGTCAGCTCAGACATGTGCCTCTCCGTTCCTGCTCATTAATTTGGGCGGAATGGTGCCGTCTCAGATCAACGAAACGGACCAATTTTTACTTTGAGGGAGAGAGGCAAGAACCAAGTGTGACTATTACTTCCTTCGACAATGCCGCTCATCGGCTATCGAATTTCGCCCTGAGTCTAGACCTGCAACGATTTCGTGTCAACACCTTCGAAACACGGCACACTTCCAGAAAACCTCTTGAAAATGCGTTCGCCAGCTGTTCGCCTTTTTGGGCCATTAAGCGCTCTTACTTCAAGTAAGCGTTGAAGTTACGTCGTGAAACCGTTGCAAAGATATTGCTTTACAGCATTAAGCACCGGTGCTACATTCCGCCAACCTTGGACCTAAACTGTTGACTGGCAAAGGATTGGGGATTGAGATAAGCACAGCCTATTGGGGTCTCCCACAGAGAAGTACCAACTATGTTGTGGCCAAATGCACAAAGACACTTAAGCAGCCCCTTAATACCCCGGCCTTCAACAGAGAGCCGCTTGACTGGGAGTAATCCGACCCTCTCAGTTAGATTTGGAGGTCAGTTTGGAAAATGAGCGCGGCCAGCCGTGTTGCGTAACGCTTTTGGATTCTGCCGATAACGGCGAGAGCGTCTGTGACAACACGATTGTAAAAGTGAAGATCCAAAGGAACCTTCGCTCCAAAGTCACTATCCGGCGGAAGAGGGCATCGGTTCGAGTCGGCTGGCGACGGAGTACATTACACCGAACGGCGCGAGCTTAAGTCCGTGGCGCCACCCCGTTGCAGTTCACTGTTAATTCTACTGAATTCAGAGTTAGTTAAGAACTTGGAGGTGCATCTTGAGTAGGGTCATAAACAATCACTGGGTTGATGAGCGGATTCGGGCGCAGCGAGTGGCACCTCGAGCATTGTCACCTTTCTCGTCTGTCAAAGAAATTACCCTGGGCATCATCGGGACGCCTACCGAGGTCCGTCAGCGCGGTGGAGTAATTCCCGCTTGGGTGATCTTTGGAATGATTATTCTCGCAGCCTTTGCGATCTGTGTTGCAGTAACCCTCCGGACTCGCACCAGAATGGCTATTGCTTCCGAGCAGTATGTCCGAATGCAAACCGACGTTGAAGGCTTACGCAACTCAAACCAATCGCTACGAAGTGACATTGAACGATTGCGGACTGACCCCCGCGCTATAGAAGTGGCTGCACGCAGTCGCTTAAACATGGTGCGCGCCAATGAGATTGTAGTACCTATCGAATAAGCAAAGGGGACGCTTCTTCGAAGGGACGACTTTTGTTCTCCTGCTGGTTGCCCGCTAGTTCCCCTTCTTGAAAAGCCACGATTCGCGATTCCCTGCCGAGCCTGCGCGGCTGTGACTGCCATCTCAGCCGCGCCCCTTCTCTGAGTCGTCTGTAATCTTCCCGGTCTGTTGACAGTCAAATACTCGTCAACTAATATCGAAATTCCCCTTCTCAGTTCGTGCAGTTGATGGTTTATGCC
>JANNJZ010000265.1:0-48502 GCA_031396065.1 Pyrinomonadaceae bacterium
GCGCAAGGCTTGTGAAGCCGGTGCGCGTCACCGCGTCCGTGCTTGACGAACTCCGCGCCTTGAAAGAGTTGGCTCCGCTGCACATCCCTGCGGACATAGCCGTGCTTGAACAGGTACAGCAGTCGCTGCCTCAGATTCCGGTGATAGCAGTATTCGACACAGCCTTCCACCAAGCACTGCCGCCGGTTGCATACACTTACGCTTTGCCTGTCGAAGTATCCGCTCAATACAAACTGCGCCGCTACGGCTTTCACGGCATCTCGCACGCTTACGTGTCCGAGCGATTAATAGAACGTCTGGGGCGCGGCGCGAAAGGAACCAAAGTCATTACCTGTCATCTCGGAGGTGGCGCGAGCGTCTGTGCAGTGCGTGATGGTCAAAGTATCGACACCAGCATGGGGCTAACGCCCTTGGAAGGGTTAGTCATGGGCACGCGCTCCGGCGATGTCGATCCCGGACTCGTCCTGTACCTCATCCGCACGGCGGGTATGACGGCAAGCGAGGTGGACAGTCTCCTCAATCACCAAAGCGGCCTGCGCGGTCTTTCAGGGCTGAGCGCAGATGTGCGTGATTTGGAACAGGCGGAACGTGCGGGAGACAAGCGCGCGGAACTGGCTCTCAAGCTCTTCGCTTACCGCGCCCGTAAATATATCGGCGCGTTTGCCGCCGTGCTTGAAGGATTAGACGGGATCGCTTTTACCGGCGGCATTGGTGAGCACTCGGCTTCGATGCGCAGCCGCATCTGCCAGGGATTGGGATTTCTCGGATTGCGGCTGGACGATGAGCTTAACGAGGCGGCAAACGGGCGCGTGGCCATGCGGATTAGCGAAGATATCGGCTCCGTACAAATATGGGTGATCCCGACAGACGAAGAGCGGGAGATTGCATGGTCAACGTATGAGCAATTTCGTGAGCTTTGACAATGCGATTTCGAGGATAGCAGCAAGGTTACGCTTGGTCCGATCGCCTTAAGGATGGTGTGTTCTCCACATCGCGTCCTACACGAGTCCGCAGGTTCACTTACAGCGCAAACACTCGATGATCCTGATCAGATTCTCAAGGGTCAAGGTAACCAGATCGTCAACCCATTTCTGGCTACACACCGGCAGCCGCAGTACGCACCCGCGGCGCCGCGCTTACCGGCGCGTTGACCACAAGGCCAACGAACTCTTCAAACATCCGGTAAATCCGAGAGAGGACATATCGCTGTTCCAATGCGTAGAATGTCATCCGACGAAGAACTGACTGTCGGTGAAACTGTCTAGCTATTGAGGGGCGATGCGGCCCCCCGGGCATGCCGGGAAGAACGTGATGAAACTTCGCGTGGCGCAAGGGGTTATTTTGGGCGTTACCCTCGGCTTGGCCCTGGGCGTCGGCGCGTACACCTTTGTCTACGCTCGAGGTTACTCGTACATGACGGATAACGCAGAAGCTTGCGTGAATTGCCATATCATGCAGGAGCAGTTTAGCGGCTGGTTGAAGTCGAGCCATCGGGCTGTAGCCGTCTGCAACGACTGCCACACGCCGCCGGGACTTGTCGGCAAGTACACGACAAAGGCACGGAATGGCTTCAGTGGACCAGAGAAGCGTCTCGTGTACCCTTGGGCCAAAGGACTTCAAGTCGAAAACATTCTCGCTTTTTACGATGAGCAAAAATTCAAAGACTGGGAGCATGCTGACACGGGTGCGCCAGTCCTCAAGGCGCAGCATCCCGAGTTTGAGATGTGGAACCAGGGATTCATGCGCGCTCAGGTGTGGCCTGCGCCGACTGCCACATGCCTTACAAGAGGGAAGGGGCGCTGAAGATCAGCGACCATCACGTGCGCTCCCCGCTTTTTGAACATTAATCGCGCCTGTCAAACCTGCCACAAATGGTCCGAAGACGAACTGAAGGGGAGGGAGACTATCCAGCAGCGTACCCACAACCTCCGCAACCTGGCTAGGGATGCGCTCATCGATCTGATTAACGACATCAAGTCGGCCAGAAGCGGTGGCCGGACAGACGCCGCAGTGACCACTGCCCAGGATTTCCAGCGTCGAGCGCAGTTCTACCTCGACTTCATTGAGTCGGAAAACTCAAATGGATTTCATGCTCCTCAGGAGGCCACGCGAATCCTCGGCGAATCAATTAACTTCTCACGTAAGGGGCAAGTTGCTTTGCGCGGCGGTGTGCAACCAGGTACAGCGGGCCAGTAGCCAGGGAGATCGGCATGTATTGGGCGTCGGTTGGTGTGAGTATGGAACATGACCACTCGTCGGAAGCAATCGCGAAGCGTCTTTCCGCTGGGCCACGTCAGAACTACCTTCGCGATTGGATCTACGGCGGGGTTGATGGCGCGGTAACTACATTAGCCGTGGTCAGCGGAGTCGTTGGCGCACAGCTCTCGCTCCGGATAATTCTGATAATGGGTTTTGCCAATCTGGTTGCAGATGGCTTCTCAATGGCGGCCAGCAATTTTCTTGGCACCAAAGCTGAATCCGAAAACCTCAAACGGATCGAAGCAATTGAGAATCGTCACATCGATCTTGCCCCTGAAGGCGAGCGGGAAGAGGTCAGGCAGATCTTTCTCAACAAAGGTTTTGCCGGCGAAGATCTGAACCGGATCGTTGACATCGTTACTGCTGATCGGACCCGATGGGTCCAAACGATGCTGACAGAAGAGTATGGCCTGCCGCGGGAAGTTCGATCTCCGTGGCTGGCAGCACTCGCAACTTTCAGTGCTTTCATAGCCTGTGGACTTGTCCCATTGCTTCCTTACTTACTTGGGCTGAACAAACCGGTCGTACTTTCAATGGTGATGACCGGAGGTGTGTTTTTCACAATTGGATCGGTTAAGAGCCGATGGTCCACTGCGTCATGGTGGAGTTCGGGCTCGTCAACTCTTGCCGTGGGTATGATAGCTGCTGGACTCGCGTACGGAGCCGGACTGCTGCTCAACCATGTGGCGCAGCAATGAATGGCGACTCACAAACAGGTAAATCTAGTCTGGCAGGACGTTATGCTCGACCTTTGCTTGCCGTTGTCCTCATCTCCGCTTGGGTTTCCATTTCCATAATTTGGATCGAAGAGCCGATCTTTCGGAGAGCGATGATTGTGGCGAGTGTTTGTCTCACGCTCTGGCTGACCGAAGTTGTGCCACCTTACGTGCCAACATTCGTCCTCTGGGCATTGACGCCCTTGCTCTTGCATGGCTTTGGCGATCAGTTTCAGTTGACCCGTGTGCTTGGATGGTCGGCCAATCCGGTGCTCGCACTCTTTCTGGGTGGGTTTGCACTTAGCGTCGCGGCCAGGCGTTATGGAATAGATAGCCTCATCGCCCGTCTCGCGGTTCGAGTGTCCCGCGGTTCGAAGCTTTTGCTCCTGGTTTCGACCGCCGCTGCAACGGCAATGCTCTCAATGTGGATGTCTAATATTGCGGCTGCCGCAATGATGATCGCTGCTCTGCATCCGCTGTTTACGGGATTTCCTAAAAGCGACCCCTTTCGTCGCGCAATGTTGATGGGGATCGCACTCGGTGCGAACTTTGGCGGTATGGCGACTCCAATTGGCACCGGTCCAAACGCGATTGCAATTGCGGCCATCTCTTCCACCCATCCGATCACATTTACCGGGTGGATGCTATTTGCATTCCCCCTGGCACTAGCTCTGCTAATCGCAGGCTTAGTGGTCCTGATTGCGCGCTTTCAGGTGCGCGGCGCAACCACCGAGCTGCCTGATATTTCCGTCAAAGCACCAGACCGAGGTGGTAGACTCGTGATGATTGTCTTCTTCGCGACGGTCGGAGCGTGGCTAACAGAACCTTTCCACGGAGTGTCATCAGCGATTGTGGCGTTGATCTCTACTGCCGTTCTGTTTGGCTCACGTCTCCTCAAGCGTGATGATCTTGCGCGGATAGATTGGTCAACTCTAGTACTAATTGCCGGCGGCATCGCCTTGGGAAATCTCCTGGAACAGTCAGGCGTGATCCGGGTTGCAGGAGCTGTGATGCCCTGGCAGGAAGTGCCGCCCGTTGTGAGGTTGTTCACTCTCTGTTTTGCAACCGCGCTGCTTTCGGCGTTGATGAGCAATACGGCTGCGGTGACGATGCTGATTCCGCTCGCGGCCAGCATCGATCCCGCTCCCTCGACGGCAGTCTTGATCGCCCTTGCCGCATCTCTCGGAATCCCGTTTGCGATCAGCACGCCGCCAAATGCGATGGTCTATGGCGAAGGCGGAGTCACCTTCTCAGATTTGGCGATTCCGGGATTTATCTTAATGATTCTCGGTACCGCACTCGTGAGCTTAACCGGGCCATTCGTTCTCAAGCTTGTGGGTATACCGTGAATCAATCGTATGCGCGCTTTTGCGCGTAGAGGGGGAAAGATTGCCATGTTTCGTCGATCTCAAGACTCCGTTGAGTGGAAATCTTCCGAGAGGTCGTTCCGGCATTTGCATAACATTGTGTAGCATGTCGCTATAATGGTCGATAACTCTGTTCCTATAGGTAACTTAAACATGAACCACACGATGAGGATTTTGATTGGCTATGACGGGTCGGATTGTGCGGAAGCGGCGCTTGATGATCTGCAGCGTGCGGGCCTACCGCCTAAGGCGGAAGCCCTGGTCCTTTCGGTGGCGGAAGTTTGGCTTCCACCTCCGGCATCTTCGGCTAACGACATAGTTGACCAGACTCGGGAAGCGCAGATCCTCGGTGATCGCGAGCCAGTCTATGCAAAAGCCTCCGCCTTAGTTAAGGAAGCATTCGAGCAGGCCGACCGAGGTAGCAAACGTGTGCAGACAAACTTCCCAGGTTGGAAGGTGACGGCTGACGCTGCTTACGGCTCGCCAGCGTGGGAATTAGTTGCAAGAGCGGATCGATGGAAGCCGGATTTAGCGGTGGTTGGCTCTCACGGGCAATCAGTTTGGGACCGGCTAGTTCTGGGAAGTGTCGCCCAGCGAGTGGTGACAGAAGCGAGCTGTTCGGTCAGAGTGGCTCGCGGCCGAGTAGAGGAACCTGGCGTTCCCGTCCGGCTGGTTGTCGGCTTGGACGGCTCACCTGGAAGTCACGGCGCAATTCGGGCGATAGCCGAACGGTCCTGGCTCCCAGGCAGCGAGGCGCGTGTGATTGTGGCTGATGATCCGCGCATCCCAACCTTCATTGGAAACCTCATTCCACCAGTTGCAGCAGCAATTGAAGAGAGTAACCTTGACGATCAAAGGTGGATTGAAGGTGCTCTTAGTAGTTCAGTATCGATCTTGAATAATGCGGGCATGACAGTTTCAACCGAGATTCGCGAAGGTGATCCCAAGCGAGTCCTGGTCGAAGTGGCCGAAGAGTGGGGAGCCGATTGCATCTTCGTCGGCTCGACCGGGTTCAGCAATCGCTTGGAACGGTTCGTTCTTGGTAGCGTTTCCGCTGCCGTTGTAGCGCGTGCGCATTGTTCAGTGGAAGTGGTGCGAAAGCCGAAATAAAGAGTCCGCCGATAAGGCTCTCCTGTGGGTCACTTAGTGTTTACATCAGCAGAACTTCATTTACTGAGGAGGAGTTTCAGATGGCTGAGCCGAAGTGTCCTGAATGTGGTGTCCAAGGGATAGATAAAATCGTGTCGCAAGACAGCGCGGAGAAATCCCAAGCCGGGGATGAGCGATTCAATGTCGTTTGTTGTAGCGAGTGTGGTCATGTTTATGGAGTCTTCGCCAAGCATGTCATCAGCTATAATCCGCCGATTTGAGCCGCGCGTTTACGAGAAGAGATCTCGGGACGGTGGTCGTTGGCAGTGGTGCAAGCATTACGAGCTACGCGTATCCCGGACTGTTCTCCGTGGGCGGGTCTCTTACATGGATCTCCCACTCTTCTTCATGCCGCGCGCACAGCACAGGCACGAATTGAACTAGCAAACCCGGGCCAAGCTTTGAAGATTGGCATGTTTGTTAACGTCGCTTTCGCTGCCCTCGGTGGAGCAGAATCCACAGCGCCGATGATACCGAAGGGCGCGGTACAGAACGTCAGCAATCTGCAGGTTGTGTTCGTGGAAACCGCGACGCCGCATACCTATGCGATGTGGCCTGTGAAGCTTGGCCCTGAGACCAATGTCAGTATCAGGTGCTTGAAGGCTTAACTGTCGGTGAACCCATTGTTTCCGAGGGAAGCTTTCTGCTCCGTGCTGAATGGCTGAAAAGCAAGCAGCTTTCCTGAAACAGTTCTTCTACGCCGCCAAAGGTTCCGGGATTGACCTTGCGTGCCAGCCTGTGGGCGGTTCTTGCGGAGGAGGATCACCTTATCGACAACAGCAGCTGTATGGTAGTAATCATGCCGATGCTGGTAAGCTCCAGAAAGTAGCGCGTGATATACACAGTTGCGCACCGATGGCTGTCTCCGCCCGTAAGAAGGCCGGTACCAACCGGGGTACCTTCTCATTCCAGTCCAGAAAAGCATCGCGCAATAGTGCCCTTTCAGAGGGATCCACTGGTTCGATGTTGCGGCGAATTCGTCCCCCCGAAGCCAGGTAAACTCCTTTCCGGTGTCTGAAAGCATGTCAGCTTAGAGGGTCAAAAGCATCACAGAAGGCTTAGAGCAACGTCGTTGCAGATGTCCACTGGCAGAAGACCCGGCACTCAACTGGTGGCAGGCGTGGCCCGAGTAATTCGGAAACGACGAAACGCCGCTAAATCTGAATAAATAGACGCCGCTTATTCTGACGGCCCAGAGAAGAATGCTTGGCGGTCAGAAGCTTGATTGGTGTGTCCTCACCCAACACACATCCTTAATTCTACCCCCAATTCTATTGACAGCATCTGCCCCCCGTTATATAAGTCTGCGTTGTTCCACGCTTATGCCGGAGTCGCCTCACATCACGTGATTCGACATAGTTTTTTACCGGTCCATCAGTCTCAGTCTCGCCTGACAGCCTACGTGCGATTAATCGCTCACCCTGGCGAGTGGTCTGCAAACAGATACTCCGACTGACGTGCGACCCGTACCTCTACAAACCATAGCGGACCGAAATGAGCGCAGTGATTTAAGAGGCGAACATCCTAACGAGGTTGGCAGATGAAGCGAATTGGCCTATCAATGAGCTACAGCGCAGTTCTGGTTTCCCTCTTACTCGCCCCGATGTACCTTTCCTGCGCCGACCGTTCTCAGAATCGCACTGTTTCGGTCTTGTATGCGGGTTCTCTCGCTACCGTTATGGAGAACGGATTAGGCCCCGCTTTTTCCAAAGGAACAGGCTATGAATACCAGGGTGAAGCGCAGGGGTCATTGGCTGCCGCTCGCATGATCCACGATCGACTTCGCAGTCCGGACGTCTTCATGAGCGCGGATCCATCCGTCAATGAAAGCGTGTTGATGGGTAGCAAGAATGGGGACCTGGTAACGTGGTTCTTGACTCTGGCTTCCTCGCAACTCGTGCTTGCTTACAATCCCAATAGCAAATTCGCGGAAAGATTCCAGGCCGCATCGGCAGGCACTGTTCCCTGGTATGAGGTTCTCAAGACACCCGGCTTGCGCTTTGGTAGAGGTGACCCCAGGACCGATCCGAAGGGATACCGAACCCTTTTCCTTTTTGACCTGGCCGGCAAGCACTACAAACAACCGGAGCTTCCTGGTTTACTCGGTGACGCCATAAATCCTGCTCAGGTGTTCCCGGAAATCGTACTTTTAGCCCGTGTTCAATCCGGGCAGTTTGACGCCGGGATTTTCTACAAGCATGAGGTGGTAGCTCACAAGTTGCCCTTCGTTAGCTTTCCGCCCGAAATTAGCCTTGGTGACCCTAAGTTTTCTGCTTTCTACGCGCAAGCCTCGTATACAACTCCTTCCGGCGATAATGTCGTCGGCGCTCCGATTCTCTTCACGGTCACAATTCCAAAGACTGTCCGGAATCAAGCTGCTGCGGAGGCATTTGTGCGATTCCTGCTGTCCTCAAACGACTTGCTGAAGGAGTTTGGCTTTGGCACAGTCGACCATCGGGTCGGCGGAGATATTCAGCAGGTTCCGGCAGAGCTGCGTAGTTTCAGCTCGGGGAAATACGAGCCATGACGCGTTCCCCCAAGCCCACATTCATAGTCTTCGGTCTGCTAGGAGGACTGCTCTTGCTCAACCTCCTGCTGCCGATCGCTAACTTGCTGATTCACGCCGACTGGTCTAGCTGGATGGCATCCCTACGAGAGCCGGGTGCCGGCAAAGCCTTGCGGACCTCCGCTGTGACATCCGCGATCGCAGTGGTGATCATGACTGTCTTAGGCGTTCCGCTCGGATACTTACTCGCGCGAGGTCGCCTTCCATTCCAGCGGTTTTGGATCGGTCTCGTTTTTTTGCCGATGGTCGTTCCGGGTCTCGCAGGCGGAATCCTGTTATTGCTGACGTTTGGGCCCATTGGAATAATCGGCAGTCCTCTCGATTCGTGGAACATCGCCCTCACAAACAATCTGGTGGGGATCGTTCTGGCACAACTCTTTGTGTCTGCTCCTTTCGTCATCGTATCCGCGTATGCGGGATTCTCCAGCGTCGACCCCAAACTGGAGATGGCGGCGGCCACGCTGGGCGATTCGCGGTGGGATATTTTTCGTCGGATCTCGCTGCCTCTAGCTTGGCCCGGCATCGCGGCAGGCATCACGCTCGCCTGGATTCGCGCGCTCGGCGAATTTGGTGCAACACTCATTGTGGCCTACAACCCGCACACTCTCCCCGTCTATATGTGGGTGAAGTTCGAATCCAATGGCCTGAGTGGTGCCTTGCCGGTGGCCTTACTTCTGGTACTTCTGGCAGCGGCCGCGGTAGCGGTTTCAATGTTTCTTAGTCGCCTCACTGGTTATGCTGACGCCGTGGGTGCGCCTGAACGCACACTTGGAAAGCTCACATGACTTCACCAACACAACAGTTGGAAGTGCGCCATTGGGAACCACGCCCACAACCGGTCTCCTCTGATCCAGGGGCGCTGCGTGTCCGGCTACGCAAACGTCACTCCTCCAAGCAGTCTTCCAAATTCCAGCTTGAAACAGAGTTTGCTGTAGTTCCCGGCGTGACGGTCATTGTGGGCCACTCCGGCGCAGGTAAGACGACGATTCTGCGCTGCATCGGGGGCCTTTGCGATCCGGAAGAAGGCCACATTTTCATCGGCGATCGGTTGCTTTTCGATTCGAGTCAAAGAATCAATGTTGAGTCGGCGCAACGTCAGGTCGGTTTTGTATTCCAGGACCTGGCTCTCTTTCCTCACTTGTCAGTCAAGGACAATGTCACCTACGGTCTTCGCCGTTTGGACGGAGCCGAGCGGAAGCGGCGGATGTCCGAGGTTCTCGAGGCTTTTCAGATTGAGCACCTTTGTAGCAGATTTCCGCGAGAGATTTCGGGGGGCGAACAACAGCGCGTCGCTTTGGCGCGTTCACTGGTCACCGAGCCCTCAGTGTTGCTTCTGGATGAGCCGTTGTCCTCACTGGACCCACGCACGAAGGGCAGTATCATTGAAGATTTGCGTAGGTGGAATGATGCGCGCCGGATCCCGATCATTTATGTCACCCATGATTACGAGGAAGTACTTGCCTTGGGAGATCGCGTGATTGCCCTCGATCAAGGGCGGATCGTCGCAGAAGGGTTGCCGCAGGAGATAATACCCGCGCTCCGTCGAGAGCAAATGGCGCAGCCGGCAACCTTCGAGAACCTCTTCGATGCTACCGTGTTTGAACTTCGAGAGCAGGAACACACGATGATTTGCCAAATCACCGGAACCTCTATCCAGATCGAGACTCCACTAGCGCAGGTTCCCGTAGGCTCCGAGGTACGCATTGGAATTCGCGCCGACGAAATCCTCGTCGCGTCTTCGCAGCCAGCGATTGTCGGTGCCTGTAACGTGATCCGGGGGACCGTAAAGCGGTCTGAGCGTATTGGCTCGACGGTTGAGGCTCGCGTGTCCTGCGGCGGCGAATTTCGCGTTCGCCTCACCTCGCGTTCCGTTGAGTCGTTCGGACTGACAGTCTCCACTGAAGTCTGGATGATGATCAGGGCTCAGGCCTGCCATTTGGCTCGCCCTGCCCTTTCCCGAACGCTGCAGCGTTTGTTTATTTTCGTGTGCAGTGGAAACACAAGCCGCTCCCCTATGGCCCAGGCAATCTGCAATGCGGAGATCGCCAGCAGGTTGGGTGTTCCTCTGCAGTCTCTGGACAGATTGGGCATCAAGGCAATGAGCGCCGGCTTGAGCGCCCGGCCGGGCGAGCCCCTCGCCGAGGAGGCGGAGCAAGCACTGGCAACCATTGGCACGCCTGGAGTCGAACACCGATCCGGCAACCTGACCCATCGTTTAGCCCAGAAAGCGGAGGTCATTTTCTGCATGACCGAAGAACAGCGCAAAGGGTTAATAGCGATGTTTCCCGAGGCCGCCTCGAAGGTCCACTGCTTGCAGCCACTCGGCGATATTGATGATCCGACGGGTAAGGGAGCCCCGGCTTTTTTAGAACTGGCAAGCCTTCTGCAACGGCTAATTGGCGACCGTTTGAGCACTCTTGGGATAATGGAGGCTGCGTGATTCTCTCTCTCAAAAACCCTCTGGGAGATAATACGACTGGCCGGCACGCTCTTACACCGGCTCACAAGCATTGACGCGGGGTAGTTACGGAAACTGTCGCCGCTGCACCTTTAGCCCTCTCAAATCACATTGCCGTGGGAGAACCTCAATGAAAATGCCCATCACTTCCTCTTCCTTCCCTGGTGTCAAATGGACGATATCACCATCTCGAATCGCTGCTGGAGTCCTTTGTCTCATTGCTCTCTTCTTTAGCGCCGGGACCGCGTTCACGCAAACTAATACCGGACAGATAAAAGGCGTAGTGAGAGATAATGCCGGAGCGGTTGTTCCAGGTGCATCTGTGGCTGTAACTCATGTCGCCACCAGGATCAAAGTCGAGCGCGTAACCGATGCTTCCGGTGAATTTCTTTTTCCTTCGCTTCTGGTTGGCGAGAGCGAGCTTTCGGTCTCAGCCACCGGCTTCACACAACTGATAAAGACCGGGATTGACCTGCGGATCGGACAGGTTATCGATCTGGAGTTAGCACTCGAGATAGGAGAGGTCACCGCCACGGCAACGGTCACGACCGCCGAACAGTTATTGCAAACGGGAACGGCGGAAGTGAGCGAGGTAATCGGACGCGAACGCGTTGCTGAGCTGCCTCTCAATGGCCGACAGTTTCTACAACTGGCACTCCTCAGCGAAGGTGTCGTCAGGCCGCCGGGTGGTACGCGAGGCAGCGCGCTGCAACAGGCCGGAGAGCTGGTGAACGTGGCAGGCCAACGCAGCGGCCATAATATCTATCTCCTCGACGGGGTGAAGGTAACTGATGAATATTTCAACAATCTGGTGATTAACCCGTCGGTAGACTCCATTCACGAGTTCAAGATTCAGAAGACGGGTTACGCGGCGGAGTTCGGCGGCAAGGCTTCCGCGCTGATCAATGTCGCCACGAAATCTGGTAGCAGAGCATTTCACGGCAGCGGCTTCGAGTTTGTCCGCAATGACAAATTCGACGCCAAGAACTTTTTCGATGACCCGGCGAAGGACATCCCACCCTTCAGGCAAAACCAGTTTGGCGGCACACTGGGTGGTCCGATTCCCGTTGGTCGAGATCATCTGGGCGCCGGCAAGATGTTTTTCTTCGCCAGCTATGAAGGACAACGCATTCGTCAGTCGCTCACCAAGACCTTCTCTGTGCCGACTGCCGCAATGAGGACGGGCGATCTCTCAGCCTTCAGTCAGATATACGATCCGCTGACCACCGATGCGTCGGGCAATCGCATGCCTCTCGTGGGCAATCGCATTCCGGTGCAACGCCTGGACCCTGTGGCCACTGCATTGATCGCAAAGATTCCGCTGCCCAACTTACCGGGTATCTCGCGCAATCTGATTTCAACTGCAGTCGAAAGCACCAACCTGGATCAATACTCATTACGCGTCGATCACCAACTGACCACTAAGGACGCGGTCTTTGGGCGCTTGTCTGTTTTCCACGCCAAAGCTTTTCAACCATTCGGGAGTGGCAAACTTAGCGAAGCATTGGTGCCGGGGTTTGGCCGTCAGCTAACCACGAGATCGACGAATCTCGCCCTCAGCCACACGCACTTTTTTACGCCTGACGTCTTTAATGAGATCCGCGTCGGCTATCTGGGAGTTTCGGGCGGGCAAGTGAGCCAGAATCGAGGAGTCGACTTTGCTTCCAGCGTGGGACTGCTCGGGACAACGCAGAATGCTGATGATATGGGCTTCCCGCAAGTCTCGTTAGGAGGCCTGTTCAGTAATATCGGCGACCCGAACACATTCGTGACGCGTCAGGATACGAGTCTTGAGTTATATGACAACGTCTTTATCAATCGCGGCGCGCACAATATCAAGTTTGGTGTCTATCTGTATCACCTCCGCTTCAATCCCGTAAATCCAGACACGGCGCGGGGGGCGTTCGCCTTCAGCGGCCAATTCACCGGTGCGCGACCCGGCCAGACGGGCAATGCCTTCGCGGACTTTCTGCTCGGCTACCCAGGCAGTGCGCAAGTCGGTATCGGCAGAAGCGACGAGCATGGCAGGACGAATTGGTTCCATTCCTACATTCAGGACGACTGGAATCCCTCCCGCAGTCTAACCATCAACATCGGACTCCGGAGTGAGATCAACCAGCACATGACTGACATGGATAATCGACTGTCGGCGATTGATCTGTCGGTGCCGGATGGACGTTTCGTCATCGCCAGCGACTCGAGCGGTAATATTTCACCAACGGCTGCCGCACTTCTGCCGTTGATGCCGATTCCTTTCGTCACTTCCGCAGCGGCGGGCTGGACGCGCTCGCTGCTGCGCCCGAGCAGGCCGCGTCTGGCCCCTCGGTTCGGCTTTGCGTGGAGACTGCCGGGCAAATCGGATACGGTGCTGCGTGGTGGATATGGGATCTATCTCAACCAGTGGGCCTACAGCGTGCAACAGGCGCTCGCCCGCAACCTCCCGTTCTTTCTGCTTAAGAACATCAGCGTAGCTACGGATACTGCGGTTCCCACCTTCAGTACGCGGAACATCCTCAACTCAAACGCGATAGGCAGCATCGGGGGCAACAATGTGGACAATGACTTCAGCATCGAGTACGCCGCTACTGTCAACCTGAGCCTCCAGCACCAACTTAGCCCGACGACGATGCTTGAATTTTCTTACCTTGGCTCGAACATTTTGGGAGCCGACAGTTCCACGGTGCGCAACGTTCCACTACCGGGAGCCGGGCCCATCGCGCCACGTCGCCCGGTGCCAGCCTTGAGTTCTTTCAACAGCCTGCGCTGGGATGGCTATTCGGCCTATCACGCCGGGACGGTTCGTATCGAAAAACGGTTGTCGAGGGGAACTTCGCTCAATGCCAATTACACGTTTTCCAAAGCAATTGATGATGCGTCCGATCCGGGCAGCACGACCAACGAGGCGAACCTGCCGCAGGACGTCCGAAACTTTAAGGCAGAACGCGCCCGCTCAAGCTTTGACCACACGCACCGCTTCGTCGCCAGCGGCATCTACGAACTGCCCTTCGGTAAAGGTAAACGCTTTCTGAATCGTTCAGGATTGCCGGCGGCCCTGGCCGGAGGGTGGAAACTAACTGCCATAGGCACCATTGAGAGCGGCGCGCCCTTCACGGTTAACGATCAGACAGACCGGGCCAACATTGGCCAAGGCCCTGCGCAGAGACCGAACTGTCTCGGGGATCCCAATCTGCCTTCAGGCCAACGCACCGTCGATCGTTATTTTGATACCTCGGCATTCTCGCCCGCGGCGTTTGGAACCTTCGGTAATTGCGGTCGCAACATCGTCATCGGCCCCGGCACCAAGAGCTTTGACCTGGCGGCCATGAAACTCATTAAATTCAGCGAGTCACGGAGCCTGGAGCTTCGTATGGAAACCTTCAATCTTTTCAACACGGCCAACTTCGATCTGCCGAACCGTTTTGCTTTCACGCAAAACTTCGGAAAGATCTTCAGCGCTGGCCCCTCACGGCAAATACAGTTCGGGCTTAAATTGGCATTCTGATCTCGAAAGCGGCGGCTATGAGAGCAACCGCAAACTATCAGGGGCACTGCAACCATGATCACCGGCTGGTGTGGGATTAGCGACAGGCGCAGCAGCTTCGGGAAGTATTCGCATTAAGGCGAAAGCAGGCGATAAAGCGCGCCGATTCCGCCGGCCTTTCGACGCAGCTGTGTTAGCGCTTCTTTCTGGAGTTAGACGAACGCCGGATTCCTTCACTCTTCGTTGGACTTGGAATCACTTCTGGAAGATCCACCTCGTCATCGATTAAGACTGCGAGGTCGACATTTGCCAAACGCGAGTATTCCAGGAGTACCGGCGGGGAGGGAACACGATGTCCGCGCTCGTATTGCGAAATGTTACTGCGAAATAGTTGGTCAGCGAAACCTAGGCGTTCCAGTATTTGATTTTGAGACAATTCCAGCTGCAGACGAATCCTTCTAAGTTTCTTAGCCAGACGGCCTGATTTGGTCGAGGAGTTCTTCACTGGGAGACACCTCCCAACGAAGACCCGACCTTGACACTCTTGATGGTATCTAGCCTGACATTGCGCTTGCGATTCGCCGTGAGTTGGAACCTTCCATCCTCAACGGCGATGCTCATCACTCGAATAGACGGGATGGTGAGCTACGCATTTGGCCGTTGTCAGATTATCAAAGACTAGAGCGCCCAAAGCATATCAGACCGCGCCTGCTTTGATCATCCGTTTTTCGAGATCGTTTCCGTTCCTCATGGCGACTGATGAACCCGCTTGCTAGGATTTTGATTGTGAATGGGAGCAGCAGATTGATGTCTGGCACGGCCTCCTGCTCAGACACAGGGAGTGAACCAGTGCCGACGGGCCGCTGCGGGGGTGAGGACGCGGCGGCCTCATTCCTACAGTGACTTTGGACTGAAGCCTCCCTGCTGACGCTACGCAGCAAGAATCGCTTTGAAGGGCCGACAGAGCATGAATATACTTGATGAGCCCAGACTCGGCCGTTAAGACCGAGATTGGATGGAGCGAGGCAAAGGTCCTTGGAGACTTGCCGTGAGGCATTTCCCCGACCGCGCCTCGCTTTGTCAAAGCCTTGGAGATAACGCCGCTGCTGAAGCAACAGGCCGCATCATATGGAATGTTCAACCGTTCGCCCTGAAAAGGGTGTGGCGGTTCATGAGGCGGTGGCACCTCTTCATGATAGGCTTAGGTTTCCTCTCGCCGCTATTACCCTCCCACAAATTGATTAACGCCTCCCACAATAGGAGGAGGGACTTTTCATGACGCTCGATGAACTGAGGTTAGAAGCACAGTCTGTGCTTGATGATCTTTCGGCTACGAACCAGATCCCTTTCCAGCTAACAGCTCACAAGGTGGAATCCTGAGGGCTGGAGGAATATATAGTCCGCTTTTACGATAGTCGGCTACATTCGCTGGACGTTTCCTGGAAGAACGACCTCTCCTTCAAGGATGCAGTCAGCGTTGCTGTTTTGGCTCGCGTAGCAAGGTTGAGCGGCCCCTCAAAGACTAGCCCAAACAAAGAAATCAGAATGGACCAGTCGCCATAGTCGCGATACAAGAATTCTTGCATCAATTCGGCGGGCACGGTTAGAGGATCTTAAGAGGTTCGACGTGCCGACGCTCATCATGCATGGCGACGACGATCAGATCGTGCCGATCGCTATTACTGCGCTTGTGTCGTCCAAGATTGTGAAGGGGGCCACACTGAAAGTTTACCCCAGGCTTGCCGCACGGCATGTGCTCGACTCACAAAGACCTGCTCAATGGGGATTTGCTCGAGTTTTTAGGGAAAGCTCAGACAAGCTCTCAAACGGCCTGAGTTCCAGACGCTGCGGCAGATCGCGTGACGTCTGCAAACGGTCTGCCGTCGCGTCAAGAATTCGAACGTCGATCATGTTGCTTGATCAAGTTTAAGATGTCTTAATCACTAACCGCTTAGTTTTCAGGTCAGTTCACCCCGCTCAGTTAGGTCAAGGTCTTAACAGAAGGAATGAATCTCGGTTCATTTATAAGATTTGGTACTGGCCATTTACGGACTGTGGCCAAGGGGCTCCATTTTCGTAACAGTAACGCCAACGGGGTAACCGTAATGAACTTCCTCTCCAGGTAGTGGAGTTTGTTCGATAATCAGGCCGGGCTGAAGTGGCAGATCGTAACGAGTTGCCAACAGTCGAATGTTTAAGTTACAGGCGTGAAGTTTGGTTTCGGCATCTTCATAACTCAATCCTTTGATCGCCGGAACTCTGGTTTGGGCTGGTCTCGACTGGCGCTCGTGTTGTACGTCCAAATGGAGAGCCAAGAGTGCGCCCGTAGGCACGATTACGGAGTCAATCAACACTACGGTCGCAAGGACAGTGATTAGTAATTTGTTCTTGCCCCGCAAACTGTAGCCAACGAATACGCCTAGTAAGAATCTCATTTCTTCAGCTCCGTTTCGATCTGCTTAATGACGCGGTAGCGCAGTCCGCCTTATTTATTCTGCTTAGTGGGTCTAACAAACGCATGGTCTCTCAGAGGCTAGTCGAGATGGTCTAGCCGCTAATTGCCGGAGCGATTTCGCTAAGCGAGGGTTTCCGAAGAAAGCAAAGCTGCGCGGAGAGGGAATTAAGACCGCGAGGTCCATAGCTTCAGCGGAAAGCTCAAGCATAGGCGACGTAATTGGTAGTCCCCAAAAAGTCCCCAATGCATTTTCAGCGGAACTGTAGTAGTTTGCGTAGGTTCGTCTAATTACTGAGCCAAGCGGGCACTGTTTTTGAGTAGGGTGCGGATGGTTTGGCAGGTTTCGTAGTTGAGTAGTTTGCCTGAGGAGGATGCTGAGATTGAATTGGTAGCGAGCTCAATTTTCAGTGATTGCTACCTCTCAGGAATTTTGCCGAGATTTTGCCGAGATTCATCGGGAAACCTATCTCGCATCAGGCACATAAACGCATCTTTTCCGACCGCGACCCATTGTTTTATTGGCGTTATGCGTAGTAGAAACTTGGTGCGAGGACTTCCCTGGGATTCATAACCCCAAGGTCGGGAGTTCGGAGTCTCCCCCCGCTACCAATCATGTAGCCCTGAGGTCACAGCTAAAGTTTAAGTAATCAAGCAGGGCGTCGGTACGGCTGTCCGGTTGGCCCTGCTTGACTCATTACACTAGAAACTCAACTCTGGCGCAGTGGCGGCATTGGTATCGGAACATTGTAGGTTCCCGCGCCGACCCCTACTCCACCTTCGCAGGTATTTGGAGGAGTGGTGCAAACGCGTCGTGTTGCTGGACACTCGGCGGCCCAAAACATATAGCCCAACATCCCGCTGGTAGTCCCAGCTCCATTCGGAAGCACGTTCTGAACATAGTTTCCGGTCGAGTTTATCAATGAGCTGTTGAAGTTATTGCACTCCGGACACGGTCTTGATCCCGTAACAATGTACATTGCGCCGGTGAACTTCGCCGGCGCGAGCGGCAATATCGGCGGAGAGAATTGTGGTTTTCCATCCACATGCTCCTGCCAATCAGCTTGTGCCGTGGCGGCACTATTAGCTTGTCTGGCCGTGACCATCGCATTTGCGTAATCAAGCACAGGTGTCGTGGTCTTAAGCCAGTCAGCCGTGGCCTTCCGAGTTATCCCAATCAGCCAACGATCCCCCGCGGCGAGGTCGATAGTTAACCTTGCGGCGTGATTGCTTCCTGAGGCGTCGTACGGCAAGACTGACCGGTAGGCATTAATAAACGCTTGCAGCCCGGTGAGATTTGGATTCGTGTTTTCTTCATAATCGATTTCGATGCCGACTCCTAAGCGTTGGGCCGCCGCGGCTGCGTTTAATCCAAATTGAGTTGGGTTAGTGGCTAGGGCCTGGTTCCAGGCGTCGGTATAAGTAATGCCGCCAATTGACAGCGCGACCCGCACACCTCTGCTTTTGAAGTAATCCACCACAGCCTGGTTCATGCCGATGGGTACGCCCTGCGAGGTCTGAGCATCAGTTGTGTTATTGAGCAGTCTCATGGGGTGAACAAAGCTCAACACCACTAAATTCACGGATGGTTGGCCGCTGCCGCGGTTTACGAGCCAGCCGTTTTTGGTGTCGAAGTCGGTCATATTGCGGACAGTGGACCAGGTACAAAAATCATTCCCACAATGCCATGCACCATAAACAGAGATCGGAGTGACAGCGGGTGCATTGGTTGGCTTTGGCTTTGCAAAAGGCCCACTGCATACCAAAGAGAGGATAACCATGATTAACGACAAAACGTGTTTTGGCATACGTACCTCCTTAACGTGTTGTGAGTTTTTCTGCGGGGATGCTCACAATATCACTTAGTGAACATGCTTGGAAATAGTTTCGTGGTGGAGTAGTTGCGGGTGCATGAACCCGGGCTGCGCAATGCCGCCCGTCAACCTACACGAGACTCCAATTGCGGACTGAATTCGCGGGTGTCATTGCCAAAAGTTTAAAGCGCTCATCCCTGTCACGCTCTGGTTGGTTACTCGATGAATTACAGTCAAAGCATGTCAGTTGATGCTGACTCGAACTCCTCGGTAACGCGGCAAGGTTGTATAAACGTTAAAGTTGTATGGGGCGCTATCCTGATCCTAACCATTTACAACCTGTGACGATACTTTTATCCATCGTCGTCCTTCGCGGGCATGGTGCGCGACACTGCCGCCACCGTCCTCGCGCGTTCCTTAAGCGTTTCGCTCTTTGAAATTTTGTTAGTCCCCTCTCAGTTATTAAGACGCCCAAGTCTTTCCTGTCGAATACCCTTCACTGGCTTTTTAGGCTATTAGCGACATTAGATTTAGCCGAAACCCTACACCCGAATGTCTTAGTTGCGAACAGGTTCGATATTCGCTTTTCAATATTTGCTCGATTTCATTGGGGAAACAACGTGGCCCGCCAAATGCACCGGGGAACTCAGGGATTATCGTTAGATTAGGGTTCGGCTGTTTGCCGCTTCTTCCCCTCTCCTCCACGTACCCAAATAAACAACTGGCAATTACATTCACTCTTTGGAGGATTTTTGAAATGCGAAGGAATACAACAATCTTACTGCTTTTAATTCTCATGCTGATCGGCGTGGGCAATGCAAATGTTGCGTCCGCCCAATACCGACTCAGCAACACAGAAATACGGACTCTGATCCAGCGGGTTGAGACGCGCACAGACTCCTTTAGCCGCACTCTTGAAAACTCACTCGACCGCAGTTCGATTAACGGCACTGCGCAAGAGAACGAAATCAACCGCCTCGTAAGCGACTTTGAACTCGCCACTGACCAGCTAAGAACCAGGTTTGAAAGTCGCCAGGCGACGTCGACCGAAGTGCGTGCTGTGCTGGATCGAGCATCCCTAATCCACCGCTTCGTGCTCGATAACCGTCTTGACGCTCGCGTAGCACAAGATTGGCAACTAGTGCGTTCGGATCTGGATCGCCTGGCCGTAGCGTTCAATCTCGGTTGGCGTTGGGACTCTACGCCAATTGGGTCAACTCCCATCGCGGGAGGTTTGTACGCCAACACTCAAACACGTCAGTTGGCCCAACGGATCGCTGTCGAAGCCAATCAGTTCAGACGCAGCTTTGACCTTGCTGCCAATCGCAGCCGCATCAACAACAGCTCAGCGGAATATGAGTTGCGAGGTCGCGTAGGTGAGTTTCAGTTAGCAGCTACACGTCTTCGCGATCGCATCAATCGTAATCAGGCAACGGTGCCCGAAGTTCAGCAACTGCTTGAGCAAGCCAGATACATTGACAGCGTTATGCGCACATCTCAGCTCACCGGTCGCGTTGCGAACGACTGGAGGGTATTGCGCAATGATCTGAGCGCCCTGGCCAGCACTTCGAATATCGCGTGGAACTGGGATAGCACCACCACACCTGGCCTTCCGGGATATGGGAATGCTCAGTTAACGGGTACCTATCGCATCGAGGTTACACAGAGTGACGATCCACGTACCGTGGCGGAGAATGCGACTCGCAACTTGCCGACACAGAGACGAGATCGCATGTATCAGAGTTTGCTAAATCGGCTGGACCCGCCCGACGTTCTGGCAATTGACCAACGCGGTAGAACTGTAACTATCGCTTCGTCAAAGGCGTCACAGGTTACTCTGACTGCCGATGGTCGTGAGCAGATTGAGACCACTGCGCAAGGTCGGACCACACGAGTAAAGGTTCATCTGTCGGGCGATCAGTTAATCATTTCAAGGACTGGCGAAAGATCGCAGGACTTTGTCGTGACTTTCGATCCAATCGATAGCCGCCGCCTGCTCGTCACTCGGCAGCTCTACACCGACCAGGTTGGACAGCCGGTCACCTTAAGGACCTACTACACGAGGACCTCGGACGTTGCGCAGTTGGATATCTACAACTCCAATCCTGGGTCTCCTCAATATCCGAGCACGGGCACGGCAAGCGGTGACTTCGTCGTTCCCAATGGGACGCAATTGGTGGCAACGCTCGATACGTCGCTTTCGACGAACAGCATGCGCGAAGGCGATCGATTTACCATGACGGTGCGTGACTCAGGCCAATACCAGGGAGCAGTAATCGAAGGCCATGTGACGAACGTAAGCCGTAGCGGTCGGGTCACGGGCAGATCTGAGTTGGCCCTGGACTTTGACACGATTAGACTGCGTGATGGCCGCACCTACCGGTTCGCCGGTATTCTCGAGAGTGTGCGCAGGGCCAACGGAGATGTAGTTCGAGTAGATAACGAAGGCGCCGTCCGTGACAGCAACCAAACCACTCGCACCATCCAGCGTGGTGCGGTTGGCGCGGCCATTGGAGCCCTCATCGGAGCCATCGCCGGTGGCGGTCAAGGTGCAGCAATCGGGGCTGCAGTTGGCGCGGGTGCTGGTGCAGGTTCGGTGTATGTGCAGGGTCGCGATGATCTTCAACTCGAGCCAGGCACTGAAGTGACTGTTCGAGCGAGTGGCCCAAGATAACCGGCGCGACAAGCGTCGATTTCTGGGCAGTTGAAACTATACCTCGACAGAAAAGGGCAGCGATTATCGCTGCCCTTTTCTACTTAGTCCGTCCGGCAAACCTGGCGCTGCAACTGATCCACGTTTGCCTTCGCCACGACAAACGTTCGCGGCCACTCGGTTCTGGTTCTTTGCGTTAGTCAGCCATCTTAGTCATGCCGCAGTGCAACTATCGGATCGACTCTTATCGCGCGCCGCGCCGGAAGGTAACAAGCCAGCAACGCAACCAGCGTTAGCAGCAACATGACAGCACCGAACGTCATCGGATCGGTAGCGCTCACTCCGAACAGTAAACTTGCCATCAAGCGCGTCAAGCCCAATGACGCCAATAAGCCCAGCGTGCCGCCGACCAGCACTAAAGTCATTCCCTGTTTGAGGACCAACCTGAGCACATTGCCGCGGGTCGCCCCCAGGGCCAGACGGATGCCGATCTCGTGTGTCCGGCGACTCACGCTGTACATCATGACACCGCCGAGTCCGACGGCCGCGAGTGACAAAGCCAACAACCCAAACGAACCCAACAGCCAGGCCCCCACCCGCGGACCGAATAGTGCCAGTTCGAGATGCTCGCCCATAGTCTTAACCGCGTAGACCGGCAAGTCGTTGTCAAAAGTCTGCACCTCGCGGCGCACCGCTGAAATCATTCCCTGCGCTGCGCCGGTAGTGCGAACGTGCAGGATGACTTCGTCGGTATAGTGTTGCGACAAGGGCCGAAACATAAACGGTGTCGACGCTTCGCTAAGACGGTTGTATTTGCTGTCTTTGACTACGCCGATGATCTGATAGTCCGGCGCGGTCGTTTTCCGCGACAGCCTGACGAGTTGTCCCAGCGCGTCTTTGTCCGGCCACAGGTTCCGCGCCATGGTTTCATTGATCACGAGAACTTTCGGAGTGTTGTTGTCATCCTGCTCG
Organism: Pyrinomonadaceae bacterium; assembly: GCA_031396065.1. Taxonomy (GTDB): domain Bacteria; phylum Acidobacteriota; class Blastocatellia; order Pyrinomonadales; family Pyrinomonadaceae; genus PSRF01. The sequence goes on from JANNJZ010000265.1 coordinate 21,888, forward strand.
GTGAAGTCCCGGCCTCGTAAGAGCTCAAGCCCGATGGTCTTAAAGTATTCAGGCCCGGCTCCGATAAAGCCGATACCATAACCGCGCGTCTGCGGATCGGTTTCTTCACCCTTGCGAAACACCGTCTCGGAGTTGTGATTCTCTCCCAGTGGCACGTTATCGGCGAGGCTGACACTTTGCACACCCGGCAAGGCGCCGATGCGCTCACGCAATTGCTTTTGCATGGCCCTGCCTTGCGCGACGGTAAATCCCCGCAGGTTTTGATCGATCGAAAGGACCAGCAGTCGTTCAGTTTCAAAGCCTGGACTAATGTTTTGTGCGTTAGCCAGGCTCTTAACAAATAGGCCGGCAACGATCAGCAAGGTCATTGAAATTGTTACTTGTCCGACGACCAGGATATTGCGCAAAGAGAATCGCCGGATCGCGCGGCGCTCGGGCACGGCCTCGTTGCTTTTTAGGAGCGTGACCAGATCCGTCCGTGATGCGCTCAGCGCCGGCGCTAAGCCGAATGCGATTCCGGCGAACAGGGAAATCAAGAGGCTGAAACCAAACACGCGCCAGTCGGGGCTTAAATCGATGCCGAGCTTAAAAGAAGTGGTGGGCAGGGCCTTTAACAGGAGGCCAGTGCTCAACCACGCGATGAATAGGCCGGCGAAACCACCGGCCAGGGCAAGCAGCAAACTTTCCATAAGCATCTGCTTGACCAGTTGGGCACGCTTTGCCCCCAGGGCCAGGCGAATCGAAAGTTCTCTTCGGCGGGCGGCGGCGCGAGCTAGCAGCAGATTCGCAATGTTGCTACAGGCGATTAGCAAAACGAACCCGACTGCGGTCAACAACAGTCCGGCGGTCAACTTCATTTGCCCGGGATTGTCGGGATGAATCCGGCCATCTCTTTCAGCGACAACGGCGATACTCTTGTCCCGATTCGTGGCGGGATAAGATTGTTCGAGCCGGGCCGCAACCGTTTTCATTTCTGCCTGAGCCTGTGCCAGTGAGACGCCGTCTTTGAGTCGTCCTAAAACTTCGACCCAATCAGCGCCGCGACTTTCGAACTGTTCGGTTTCGGACCTCATCATTGTTTGCATGGGTACCCAAAACTCGGTGAGGAATCCGAACTTCGTACCCGTGAACGAGGGTGAGGCGATCCCAACTACGGTAAAGGGTTGCCCGTTTACCATTATTGCGCGTCCCACAATCGACGGGTCTGCGGCGAATTGTCTGGTCCAGAGGGTGTGACTCAACACAATGACGGGATGATAGCCGGCGGCAGTGTCCTCTTCAGTTGAGAGCGGTCGGCCTAAGATTGTTTTCACTCCCAGCAAATCGAAATAGCCGCCGCTGACCATCTCACCGTAGGCTACTTCGGTGAGATTGTTGTTGGTGATTCCGTTGCGCGTAATCTTGTGGCCGGCAATGCCGCTGAATGTCGAGTTCTGATTGCGACTGTCAATCAGGTTCGGATAACTCAGTTCCCGGTAGGTTCCTTCCTTCTTATCATGCGTAAACAGCCGCACCAGCTGCTCTGGCTTGTCGGCTGGAAGCTGTCGCAAGAGAAAGGCATTAACGATGCTGAAAATCGTGGCATTCACACCGACGCCCAACGCCAGACACAGAATCGCGGCCAGTGTTACCGTGGGTGTTTTCAGCAGCGTGCGAAAGCTGTATTTCAAATCTCGCAGTAAGGCTTTCATCAACTCACCTTTCGAAGTTTCAGCGGCCCAGGTATTTGACCAGGAAAGCACTTTCGGCTTCGCTCGGGTTCGGTTTCCGGCTGATCATTCGCCGCCCGTGTGGCGAAGTCCCGTCACTTTTGGGAATGGTTAGTCCCGCATAGTTCAAATACGGTTCCAACAGGAGTCGGTCCGTGAAGGCAACGTATTTATCGAATAACTCGGAAAAATCAAGCTCGGTGGCGCGCTTGATCGTCTCCAACAATCCAGCCATCGTGTAGCTCTTACCTGCGTTGCCATACTCGCGGTAGAGATCCCGCATTACTGTGTCGAGGCTCTTTTGGTTTTTCGTTCGCTGCCGAATCTCGAGATCGAGCGCCATCGCTATCGCCCAGCCACCGCCGTATATGTAACCGGCGTTTTTTGCTTTTTCCTCACCGGCCTTACGCATTGAAATCCTGGTCGGATAATTAAAATAGCTGCCATACTTGTCGCCAGTTTTGCCGAACATCACGCGTTCATCGAAGTAGCCCAGCCGCGTCATTGTCAAAACCGAGTAATAGTCAGTGAACCCTTCCTTAAACCATTCTTCTTCCGCGGTCTGAGGGCTTATGGCGATGCCGTTCCAGAGGTGAAAGATTTCATGCGACAGCGTATGCCCCCACAGCGCGATGGTTTGCTTTGAAGGAGGCTCGCTAAATGTCATGCTGATGCTGCGATTGAAAACGCCGCCCCCGCCTTCATATTTGTATTCCGGATTGATGATGATCAGCATTCTGTTATCAGGCGATCCGCCACCAAACATCGCAGCATAAGCTCTGAGTACGGCGCGAGTGACTTCCTCAAACAATGGTCTGGCGGCGATGATTTGTTCACCTCCGAGCGCAAACGTGATCTCGGTGTTGCCTTCCTTTATCGATGTTTCGAGATGCGTGCCCGCGAAAATCCCCGATTGCAGCATGTCTCTGGCATTTAGTGCGATGAAGGAATTTACCTGGCCGGTCACCTTCTTCCACGGAGTCGAGATATGCCAGCCCTTCGGCAAGTTAAAGGTCAAATTCGTCTCCGGCATTTTGGCCGCAGGTAGAATGAACAACCCACGTCCGACATAGAAAACGCCCCAATCGCGGGCATAAGCGGCTTCGCGATCTTTGACCGGCCACTCATAGTCCGCATGCTTCAACACGACTTCATAAGTTAGGGTTACTGGTTGACCCAACTCGGCTTTCACCTTCCAGCGATCCGGCTTCACCGCTGCAAAGGCAATCTCTTTTCCGCCGGCATCCTTGAGCTTCATATTCTGGATAAAGGTGGCCCAGTGCTTCGGCAGGTGCTCAGCCCCCCAGTCGACCATGAACAATTCATCCTGTTCGAGGGTGAACGTGGCGGTGACTTTGACCATGAGGTGATTGTCATCGGGAATGGTCAGTGTGTATGACGAGCCTGCTGCGTAAGCAGAGGTTGCCAACAGAAGCAACAAGGTTGAAGTAGCAGTTACAAATAATTTGCCTGGTTTCACTTGATCTCCTTCGGTCCACCGCTGTCTGTTTCTATGGCGCCGCGCGATTGACAGTCCGAAAATTCGTTTTTGCGGTACCGATAATTCACGGATGGTTTACCCGCACGGAGCTATACGCGATCCCCGGTAAGAATGGAGTTAATCATTGTCTGCGCTTTCTCTGATCTCTGCTGGAGAAGCTTTGGTAACATTTCAAAACTAGAGGAAATTATGGCATTTCGTGTTGATCTTAGGCGGAACGATAAGACGGGCTAGGGCGTAAGAGAGATCGCTAACCTAACTAAACGACCACAGATAACCCTGCATAAGGAGAGTTGAATGCCGGAAAAAGAACCTCTCAGAGGTGAGAATGAGTTGCGCCAAGACTTTCTGATCGAAGACTGGCTCGTTCAACCTCAGCTGAACCGAGTTACCAGAGGGCGCGATACAGTAAAGGTGCAACCCAAAATCATGGCCGTGCTGATGTGTCTGGCTGAAGAGCCCGGAAAAGTTGTGGTGAGAGAAAAGCTTTTCAAAATGGTTTGGGCCGATACCTATGTGACCGAACATGTCCTCGCCCGCTCCATTTCGGTTTTGCGCAAAATTTTTAACGACCGGCCGCAAAGTCCGCGTGTCATCGAGACGATTCCCAAAGTGGGGTATCGGCTTATCGCGCCGATCTCAGGCGTGACGGACGCAGACCCAAACGTCGTAGATGAAGTATCCAGCACAGAGCCTCAACCAAAAAGCCAGGTTCCGCCGGTAATGACGCCGGCGTTCGAGCGGCAGAGAACTGCCCCATTGATTTCGCCCCGGACATTGTCCTGGGTAATCGGTTTGCTCGGACTTTTGTTTTTCACATTTTTTGTCATGGGTGCCGGGCATCAACAATTTCATCAGTGAAGCCGACACTTGGCGGAGAAAAATCGGATTCAACTTCTTGGGGTGCGGCGGCTCGGCGCCGCTTTAGCCCGTCTCTTGATGCCTCGGTCTTTGCCTGCTAGAGCGATAGCGTAAGAGGGATCCCGACGGTGGCCAGTTATACGTTTAGCTTTACCAAGGCAATAGAAACGGGCCCGACTAATCACCTCTGGACGATGTGTGATTTTGCTTGCCGCCTAAGGCTCGAAAGGTGTATTAGAAGACATCGGATCTTAGAAATGCGAGGTTCTTAGACGACAGCCTGGGGCGTGAAAGTCTCGAATATTGGTAGTGTCCTAAGTTCAACTCTTTGCGTAATCTTTGCGGTTCTTGGCGCTCTTTGCGGTTAATTGGGTTTAAGGCCTTTTCTACCGCAAAGTACGCCAAGAACCGCAAAGGTCCGCAAAGAGGAATTCTCCAAATTAGAGCACTACCCGAGTATTGGACCTTGATAAATTTCCCTGACAGTAGTGATGACTGAGGTCGTCGCGCCTACACACCTTAACCCGCATTACCAAACAGTTCGGACTAGAGGACACACTCCCCGCGAAATACAATTCCATAAGAAGCCACATTAGTTTGTTCGACGCCACTGGCAGAATGACTACCTGGTTTCTAGGGATTGCAAACAACTTTCTAAGCAAACAAGGTTGGAGCATAACAATGAATAGAAAACTCGCCTGGTCGCTGTTAACGTGCGTCGCTTTGGTCGGTGCGTTTCTAACGATCACCCCAAGCGCATCTTCGAACTCATCTAATAAACACCTCGCAGCTCCACGTGTGGTTCACGGGGCAGCCAATCTGATTCTGCCTTTCGTGACCACGCTTGATGTCGATCGTGCGGACGATACGGCCGCGGCTACTGCGTGCACCGCCGCACCCAACGATTGCAGTTTGCGCGGCGCGATCATTGCGGCTAACGCGAATCTGAGCGGGGACCCGGTGATTATCAATCTCCAATCGTCGACTACATACAATCTGACCCTGGCCAATGCCACGCAGGAGAACGCCGCGGTAACGGGTGACCTCGACATAACCACGATCCTGCACACGGTGACCATCGTTGGTGGCGGCTCGTCAGGTCCAGGTTCAACGATTATCAATGCTTCCGGGTTGAACTCCGGGAACATGCGCGATCGCGCATTCCATATCACGGCTGCGGGAGCCAGCGTCACCCTCCAGGACCTGGCTGTTCAGAATGGAACTGCCGCTGACGATGGGACCAGCGGCACGAGTACCGACCCCGATGCCCAAAACACTCATCGCTTCGGCGGAGGCATTCTCAACAATGGTGGCAGCGTGACACTTGATAACGTCACCGTTCAGTCCTGCCAGGCCATCGGCAAGGGCGACTTCTCCGTAAACAACCACACTGCCCTCGATGCCATCGGCGGCGGCGTCGCCAGTCTTACCGTGACCGGCAACGTAATCATTACTGATAGTACATTGACAGCGAACTCTGTCACCGGCGGCAATAGCGGGCACTTCAACAATGGCTCCGCCTCCCATGCGAAGGGTGGCTCGCTCTATTTCGAAGGCGGCACGCTCAACATCAGTGGGTCGCGAATCTCCCAAAGCAGCGCCATCGGTGGAATTGGCGGCAACGGCCCCGGTAACCAACAAAACGGAGGTACGGGAGGTATCGCTCAGGGAGGTGGAGCCTACATTGCCGGTGGCACCGCTACCGTCAACAACTCCACCTTCGAGAGTTGCTCGGCCGAGGGTGGGAATTCAGGCACCGGACAGAATGGAACCAATGCAGGTGCTGACGGCAGTGGCGGCGGTCTTTACAGTCTTGGTAACGTCACGATAACCAACTCAACATTCAATCTGAATAGTGCGAGCGGTGGCGACGCAGGCGATGCCTTTGGCCCGGATTGCTTTGGCGCGCACCAAGCTGGAGATGGTGGCGCTGCGCGTGGTGGCGCCGTCCTGGCCGAAGCCGGAAGCCTAATCATCAACACCGCGACGTTCGCGAACAACTCTGCTAACGGTGGTCATGGCGGCGACGGCGGAAAAACCAACGGCGGGGTCTGCGCTCAGACCCAACACGGTGCGGGCGGCCTGGCACATGGCGGCGCGATTACTAATACCAATTCTGCCACTCTGAATATTAAGCATGCCACCATCAGCCTTAATGACGCCCAGGCAGGCAATACCGGCGTCAACCAGAGCGGAGCAGTTAGCCCGCCACGTTTAGTAGCTGAAGGTACTGGCGGCGGCATCCGCGTTGGTGCCGGCAGCGTGACTTTAGAAAACACAATCATCGCTGGAAATACCGCGGCCAACGGTCTCGGCGACACGACCGGTGCCCCCACTCCCGGGCCCAACGTTGATGGCGCTGTTACCAGCAATGGCCATAACCTTATTGGAACCGCCACTGAAGCAACTGGCTTCACCGGGCCGGGTGACCAGACCGGGGCCAATCCCATGCTGGCAGCGCTGGCGGACAATGGTGGTCCAACTGAGACTATGGCCCTGACGCCTGGCAGTCCCGCCATCGATGCCGGCGTGGCATCAGGCGCTACCTTTGATCAGCGCGGTAAACCGCGGACATACGACGATCCTGGCGTCGCCAATGCTGCGACCAGTGACGGCACCGACATCGGCGCCTTTGAACTTCAACCAACTTGCATCCTGACCTGTCCCGCCGACATGAGCGTGTCGAACGCCACTGACGACTGCGGCGCGGTCGTCAATTACACCGAGCCTTCCGCGCCAGCCTGCGGCATAGTGACGTGTGACTACCCGTCAGGCTCATTCTTCCCAGTAGGGCAAACGACAGTCACTTGCACCAGCTCAGTTGGTCCGACTTGCAGCTTCAAAGTAACAGTCAACGACACGCAGAATCCGACGATCAGTGCTCCAGCCGATGCCAGCTACCAGTGTGCGAGTGACGTGCCGGCGGCTTCGCCATCACAAGCAACCGCCTCGGACAATTGTGGAACGCCAACCGTCACCGTGTCAGAGTCGAACAACGGTGGCGCCGGTTCACCATCTAATCCGCTGATTATTACCCGCACCTACACGGCAACAGATGGTGCTGGTCTAACCGCCGGCGATTCGCAAACGATAACCGTGATCGATAACACGCCTCCGAGCATTACTTGCCCGGGCAACATTACCGTTAACGCACCCTCGGGCACGTGTTCCGCTACCGTCAACTTTACAGTCACGGCTAACGACAACTGCTCATCCCCGACCGTAGTCAGCAGCCCGGCATCAGGTTCAGTCTTCCCCGTGGGTACCACGACAGTAGTGTCCACGGCGACTGACGCAGCCGGCAATTCACAAAGCTGTAGCTTTACCGTGACGGTTAAGGACGTTCAGGGGCCGGTCATTACTACGAACGGTCAGACCATAACGCTGTGGCCGCCTAACCATAAGTACGAAACAATCGAGGTAAGTGACCTGGTTGCGAGCGCCACCGATCTATGTGATCCCAGTGTAAGTTTGAGCAGCGTGAGGATCGCGCAGGTGACGAGTGACGAGGCAAACAACAGCGGGGGAGACGGCAATACCACCAATGACATCGTGATCGCGGCGGACTGCAAAACAGTGCAGCTCCGCTCCGAGCGAGTCGGCGGTGGCAATGGACGCGTCTACACGATCACGTTCAAAGTAACCGATGCTTCTGGCAATGTCGCCACGGCTACGGCGAAGGTGACGGTGCCTAAGTCTCAAAACGGCGCAGCTGCGATTGATGATGGGCCGCAATACACGGTCTTGAGCGGTTGTCCTTAGCGGGCAACACTTGAGGCCGAACAGACACGCGCCTTTCGAATTCGGAATGCGTGGTGTTTTCGGCCCAATCAGCGTAGCTGATGACTGATAATAGCCCAGCTGTTCACTGCTGAGGATGATGATGAAACTAGACCAAGTCCGTGGGGCGGACGGCTGAAGGGCAACCAGGTATCTGGCCTTTCAGTCGTTCGTTTCACGGCTCGCTTTTTTTCGATGCTTTGAGCGCACAGAGGACGCACAGAGATTTAAACTAAGTCACCACCTTCGCGTAGGCTGGGAGCGCAGGCATCTTGCCTGCCATGAGCGGCGCAGGCTGGGAGCGCAGGCATCTTGCCTGCCATGAGCGGCGCAGCCGCGAATTGGTTCATCTCGGACTACTCGGAAAGCAAGATGTCGCTTTACTTAATCATGAGGCCAACAATTGCGTCCTTCATCGGGGACCAAACTGGGTCACTCAGGCTCACGAGTCGAATCGCGTTTCTAGTCTTCTTTTCGATTGCTGTAATTGCTGGCCTACTCACGCATAAACAATCTTTGCCAACTGCTTTTGGCGAGATCTCGAAGCAACCCGGGGGCAGTCTGAAACTTGTCGTGCGTGACAGCATGACCGGAGCTGCTCTCCCCGGCGAGGTGGTCTCGCAAGTTAAGAATGGCGTGGGGACGCTTTGGACCAATGCCAGAGGCGAAGGCAACTATCAGCTTGTGAGTGGGCGAAATGAACTCGAGATACACGCGGCCAATCATCAGAGTTTGCGAACTCATTTTGAGCCCGATTCTCAGGCGGTCAAGAATGTTACTTTCTGGGTTGACCCGGTATTGCCTCCGGAGGAACTTCGTGCCGAAGTCGTCGCATCGAAGATTCGGCTCGGCCAGGCGCTCCTGCACGGTCACGTCTTTGACAGCTCGACAGGTTTACCGATCAGAAGTGCTCGAGTTCAACTCGATCGCGCCGGAGTTGTATCTAAAACAAATGCGCAAGGATACTTTCTTCTTTATGGAACACTCTCGGCGACCAACGCAGCTGAGGAGTTGCCGAGTTCAGACAATCTCATAGTTAGCGTGCCAGGCTTTAAGAAGTATCGCCGCGCCAATGTAACCCTCACCGAAGGCGCAACGCATTTCATAATCGATATGAGTCCGGGCGCGGGCGTCACGAAACTGGATGACACTCATAAGCTCAAACTCAGTCCGGAGCAGCTCAAGCACACCCAAACCGAGACCACAGAAGTCGGAGGTCAGAGGTCAGAGGTCGGAGGTCAGGCGCAAGGATCGTATAGCAAAGAAGGTCTGCAGCAGGCGCCTGAGCGAATGGACACTTCGGAAGGCGTTAGTCAGACTTCCACAGTCGTCGTCCCTGCCAGCATTCGCGTGGGATCCAATTGTCCATCTGGGAGAACGTCCTGTACAGCTTTCAATGTCTACAGCCTCGATACCTACGTCGGTAGGGGCCTTGATGATGAGTGGTTTTCCTCGTGGCACGTGGAGTCGCTTAAGGCAGGTGCCATTGCTTACCGCAGCTACGCGGTCTGGTTTGTTTATCATCCGATCTCTGCAAACTATGACATTTGCAATACCACCTCTTGCCAGGCCCACGATCCGACCGATTTCTCATCGCGCGTAATCAGCGCCACAGATAACACCGCCGGGATGATCGTGACTGATAGCAGCGGCACCGGTCCCTTCTTTGCCGAGTATGCCGCCGAAAACAATAACAACTTCTGCGCCGACGGTTTCACTGGAAGTCCGAGTGCCGGCTGGCCGTGTATGAGTGACGACGTCGACACGGGCCAAACATTCAATGGTCACGGTCGCGGAATGTGCCAATGGGGAACTCAGCGCTGGGCGACTAACCAGGCTAAGGATTACGTATGGATCGTTAACCACTACTACAACAATAACGGGAGTCCCAGCGGACTCCGTTCAGGAGTTTTCCAAACTCCGCCGACGCCGACACCAACACCCACTCCGACACCCACTCCGACACCAACGCCGACACCCACCCCGCCACCGATTCAACTGTTGCTTGATACTGTCGATCCTCCATTCGACCAAGTGGCGGGACTGGATTCGGTGCTCTTTATTCGCGACCCATTGCCGGTCGTGAATGCAGCAAACTTACTCAATACGGGCAGTGATAAAAACACGAGGGTGATCGTGTTTGTGACCAACCTGCAACTGAATGCCGGCGAAACGTCTGCGGACGTGGTGGTTAATCTGATCGACGCCAACAGCCAAAGCCACAACATTCCCGCGGAGGACGTTCGACCCGTACCAGGCACGAACTTTACTCAAGTGATTTTCCGGTTGCCGAACAACTTACCCGCCGGTCCCTGTACCATTAAGATCAATGCGCATACTCAGGTCAGCAATCCCGGCGCGCTGAGAATTCGCGAGTAGTGATCCATTCTCCTCCAACTCAGCGCTCAGTGTGTGAGGGACGTATGCGATGATCCTCAGAATTGCAGTCGGATAATGTCTGTTGTGGTTGTCCGTCGCACTAAGGCCCCAGCCCAAGTGCCTTGATCCGATATCTGCCAGGTGGGCTCCTCCCACGTCCCTGCCTCAATATGAGCGGTCGTTTGCCGGAGCATCCACCAATATTGCATTGCCGCTGCTAGGACTTCTGTAGTACAAAGATGTGCACTTGTTGGAATTTTCGGGCTTCTGGGCCAGCGGTCAGGTAGCAGAAGGATTTGGAACGAATCTCCGCACCGCGATTCAACGGCAATTTCGCGCAGTCGAGTTGCTCAGAGTTCAGGCTTTCCCGATCCGAAAGAAGCGCCGTTTGAGAGCGCTTTGAGCCCCGGGAATTCTGAACGACGTATTTCACCAGAGTCAGAGCAACATCCTTGCACCACGACATCACTGGATCATGCGATCTCGAAGCACTTCACGGCTGAACGATAGGACCGGTGTGGTCCAATCACAGTTTTAGGTACCACGGAAATCATCTCGGGCTTTTCCAGCAGACACGCATTAGTCGCATTCCAGGTTGCGACCCAGTCTTAACCGTTGTTCCGTTTTCCGCGACTATGAAGTGTGCGGAATTGGGTGGCGCGCTCTTTTGCGAAAAGGCGAGCTCTATGACGCAGAGTATTAGTTGGCTTAGATATCGCGCGCGAGACGGCGTGGCGGAAACTCACTTCTATGCGGATGGCGAGTCGAGCGGTTATTCGCGGTTTGTAGAGAAGGCAATACGCGTCTCTGACTCGGACCCAAGCGACTACAATTCTGAATACAGACTCCTTGATACGTTCTTCAGCGACTCAATGAGCGAGGAGCTCCTCCAAAAAATCTTTGAACGTGCCTCCGATTCGGCTGGGGTTCGAATACTCGTTGTAGATCCGACCTGTCCTTTTGCGGAACATAGGGCCGCGTCGATTAAAGGGCGGACGGCCGGGGAACGAGCACATCGGGGCCTAAAAGTTATTGCAGCAGCCCTTAAGGTCGACCTGTCGTTTGAGATGAATGCAATGGATCCGGATGATCCAACACTACTCTCCTTAATCCACCAGGCCAGAGAAAAATCGCACATCAGCCTTAAGTTTTACGACGTCACGCCGAGTGGTCCTCTTTACTTCTTCAAGAATATTGTTCTCTGTGGACGCTTCTGCTCGGGGGAATCCGCCATCCGTCTTCCATGGTCCATGATAGTTAATGATCCGCATCGAGATGACGATCTTTACGACATATTGGCGAAGGAATTTGAGGTAGTTTGGAGCAAGAGCTACGAGTATCCGGGGACTTGGCTCCAAAAGAGGAAGCAGGTGTTTCTAAGTTATTCGGAACATGATCGAGTCCTGGCCGAAGAAATTTGCCAACGATTTCAAGACCAGCAGATCGATTGCTTCATTGGGCGTAAAGATCTGGAACCGGGCGACGTCTGGGATGAAAAATTGCGAAAGCAAATCTGCGAATCAAGGGAGTTTGTCGTCTTACTAACCCCGGCATCTCTGGCGAGCGCATGGGTTCAAGCTGAACTCGGAGCTGCATGGGCCCTCGGTCTGAATATCACGCCCGCTGTCCTGGAAACGAAGCTTGCGGATGTTCTTCACTTTGTCGGAAGTCGGCAGGCGATTGATATCTCCAGTACGGAAGGAAAAGAGCGACTGGTCAACACAGTGGCGGCGAGACTGCAAAAAGGCTTCGGCCATACGGGCGAGCAGAGATAAAGGAGAAGCGACCCCTCGCACGCACATCCGAGAGCCCATAAATTCTACGATTGACTCTTCGGTTCGGCGGATATAGGTATGACGGACAAATCACCCAGCTTTGGCTCCGGTCGGTTGCGCATCTTTCTTAGCTACGCCTCCGAAGATCGAGAGCGGGCTACGAAACTCAATGATCGCTTGCGCGAGGATCACTTCGCCCCCTGGATAGATCGCGAAATGCTGGAAGCCGGGGACCGGTGGCCGCAAACAATTCTGGAGGCAGTATCACAATCTGAGGTAGTCGTGATTTGCTTGTCAAAGGCAGCCACCGGTAAAGACGGCTTTCTTCAACGAGAGATTAGCACCGCCCTCGCGTCCAGCTTGCTAATTATTCCAGCGATGTTTGAAAAGTGTGCAATCCCAAATGCACTGATCCACTGTCAAACCGTCGAGCTTTTTGACGACACTGGCTACGAGCGACTGAAGGCCAGGCTCACAACCGTGGGCCGTTCTGTCGAGCGGTTCTATCCTGGCGGACCCGTACACGTCGACGCAGGCCACTACATCAGCCGAGAAGAGGACGAGAAGACGCTTACTGCGCTCGGAGGCCCGCCATTTACAATGCTCGTTCAAGGGCCCGTTCAATGTGGCAAGTCAAGTTTATTAACTCGGCTCCAAAAGAGGGCGCGGGAAATGGACATCGCCACGACATGGTTTCATCCTCACGTAACCGCTAACTCTCCGAGACAAAGTCAATCCGCCAGCTCCAATACCCAAACGGCTAGAGATTTGGCCGAACACTTACAGAACGAATGGGGCCTCCTGCCACCTCGAAAAAGAACGATCGGATCGATCGCGCAATGGCTCATGAAGGCGTTGGAGCCCACTGCCTCAAAACATCGATTGCTTATCATCGACGACTTGGGCAGTTTAGGATTAGACGCCGCGGAGTCCTGGCTGCGGTTCATACGGGAAATTCAAAACCGACGCGCTAGCGGGGTACGGATGAGCGTGGCCGTTGGTCTCACGCACAGCTTCGGAGCAGACCTTGAATTCAGGCAGATGCACCTCGACAGCGACGTTTTTTGGTACCCTAAGGTTGAGCTCAATTGGTTCACCGAGACCCAAGTAAGGAAACTTGAGACCCGGGTGTCGAGAGCCGCAGCATCAGGAGATGAATTGTATGGTCTCTTTGCGGGCCAGCCCTATCTGACCCATGCAGCCGCGCATGAGAAGAGCTTCCGAGAGTCGGTCCGCATCTGGCAAGACGGGCTTGCAGACCTCGCCGCGGAACGAGTGAGAGACTCTGAGTTCTTTAGGCACCATCAGGCGGGCATACTTTGGGCGATGATGGGGCCAACCACCAAGCCTGATGCGGATACCCGCAGAATCCTTCAATCTTTTATTGATGCGTGCTCACTGAAGCCAACAATAGATCTCAACCATGCAGGTTTCTTCCGGAGAGCAAAGTTGATTAATCAGGATAGTACACCTTCGCTAAGTATTTACCCGTTGATGGTCGAGTATTTCAGGCAAATAATTGGAAGTGGCAAATGACGACTGAGGGTCTACGCTTTCAAGTTGGTGGCACCCTAACTCCCGGCGGGAGTGTCTACGTTCGCCGTCCTGAAGACAAGGAGTTTCTCGAATCGGTGCTGGAGCCGAAGGCGTGGATCAATGTATACGGTTGCCGAACGATGGGTAAATCCAGCCTTTACGCGCAACACCTCACTGCTTTGGGTGAGCGAGGAGTCAGGTCAATTGTGGTTGACGTTGGGGCGCAGGTCGGTCTCACCGCCCGCACCGGACGAGACTGGGTACGGACGCTTGCAGAAGTGGTCGCGGATGAATTGACCCTCGACTGCCGCTTGCTAACAAAGGAGATCATCAAGCTTCCGGGAGATGTTGCTTGCGGTACGGCTCTGGAGTGCCTGGTCAAAGGTCTTGTTATGCAGTGTCGTGAACCTCTCCTGCTCATTCTGGACGAATACGACTGCATTCAGCAATTGGACTTCTGTGACGATATTCTTTTCGCGTTCCGCCACCTTCAGGCAAAGCAAGCGCGGACAAAATCGCTGGATCGGCTTTCTGTCTGCTTGGTCGGTTTGCAACCGCTGACACGCTTCGCAACACCGCTAGCAGCCACCGCCTCACCGGTCGCCATCACAATCAGGATTCAGGATTTCCCGAACAACCGGAAGACGTTGCAGACTCTGATTAACGGTTTTCCCGACGATCAACGTCCAAACCTGTCAGTGATCCGTCGGGTGCTGGAGCTTTCCGGCGGACAGCCCCTCGTAACGATGGAGGTGCTTCGCGGTGTAGCGAAGCACCGATGTCGAACGACAGCCGCGGTCGACCGTACGGTCAAGGAATTAGTCGCGGATTCCGGACTGGGCCCAGACCTGCAACTTTTTGAATCCATCGAAAGAGCCTTTGTGGCTGAGAAAGGTGATGCTTTCGCAGCCTTGCGAGCTTACGAATCCTTACTCCAAGGCAGTAAGGAGGTGCACACCGCGCCAGGCACCGATCTGCTATTACTTTTTGGCCTCGTCCGGCGGAAGAAACACAAGCTGGAGGTTAAGGGCGAGTTATTTCGCCGACGTTTTGACTCAGCATGGGCTCAGCGAATGCTGAGCAGAGCCGCCAGCGGGATGCACCAATACCGCGGTGGTGCCAAAAGCAGTGGAAAAAGAATCTGTGTCATCAATACCGGAGGAACTCTTGGTATGGTTGAGCGCGGAGGCGTAGTAGTCCCGCCACGCGATGCCGACGAGTTTAAGAGTTACTTCGCATCGCTGGATTCCATCGCCGAGACTGTTGAGTTTATTAACCTCTTTCCCCCTCGCGATAGCATCAACGTTTTCCCAGATCAGTGGACCACCTTGGCCCAATATATCTATGCTCGCCGCCATGATGGATTTGACGGTTTCGTTGTCGCACATGGAACCGATACGCTGGCCTATACGGCGTCCGCAGTGGCCTTCGCGCTGGGACCGCAGCTTCGGTTTCCGGTTGTCTTCACTGGCGCTCAAACGACGCCTGACGTCGCCTACGGTGATGCGCATGTGAACTTGTACCGCGCCTGCGAAGTCGCAAAGCAGGACATTCCGGAGGTGGTGATAAGTTTCGGTAATTTCGTCTATAGGGCGGTGCGAGCACAGAAGAAGGACGACCGCCGCTTTGATGGCTTTGAGTCTCCGACCTATCCTCCGCTGGCGGAAATCACGGGTGAGATCAATGTCCGCCGGGAATTAATACGTGCGCTACCCGCGCATAAGCGAGACATCCAACTAAAGGCTGAGTTCGAGAGTTCAATCCTACTTGTCCCGCAGTTTCCGGGTCTGGAACCGGACTTTTTTGAACACCTATCCGATCGTGTTGCTGGGCACATGTGTAGTGGCGTAATCGTACAAACGCTGGGCGCCGGAAATGTAGCCAGCGAACCTCCATATTCATTTATTCCCTTCGTTGAACGGGCTTATCGGCAAGGGATTCCGGTCATCGTGACCAGCCAGTATCCACCCGACCCCGGAACACACACCAAGTACACGCCCGCCGAAGCTCCGCTCCAGGCAGGTGCGATTCATGCAGGCAACATGACTCTACCTGCCGCGGTGACAAAATTTCGCTGGGTGCTGGCAGATGTGCTCCACAGGAAAAGTTGGGGGACACTGTCCCGAGCGAACAAGCGAAAGCTCGTATCTAAGCTTATGGTCGAGAAGTCAATCATTGGCGAGTTTTAGATCCGAAGATTAAGGAGAACGAAAGATGGCTGCAAATGAGGCTCGTGGTGTTTTGGTGATATATACCGGCGGAACCATCGGCTCGAAGCCGCGCGATCCAGATCCAGATAGCCCTCAGATTGTGGTGCCGTGGGCGGAGCTCGAAAAGGGCACACCTGAATTAAGAGGCTTGAAACAGAGAGGCTTGCGCATCGACTGCGAAGAGATCGACCCGCTGGACTCCTGCAATGTCGGGCCTCAAGAGTGGCAGGAAATCGCGGGTATTATCGATAGACGCTATGACGAATTTGAAGGCTTCGTAATTCTGCATGGCACGGACACGATGGTATACACAGCGTCGGCTTTGAGCTTCATGCTTCGAGAGTTGGGCAAGCCGGTGATTCTAACCGGAGCGCAGCGCTCGGCCCTTGTCGATGTTCGCAACGACGCGTCCCAGAATTTCATTACTGCGATCTTGCTTGCCGCGCCGAAATTTAGCAGCATCCCCGTCGTGCCTGAAGTGTGCATCTACTTTGGTGGCAAGCTGCTCCGTGGGAATCGGACCGTGAAACGGGATACAGCCGGCTATGATGCCTACGAGAGTCCGAATCTCGACCCCCTCGGTGAAGTCGGCGATCGAATCCTAATTCACGAAAGCAGACTGCGTCCCAAGCCTGACCCTCTTCGCCGGTTCAACGTTCGCAAGAACTTGGATACGAATGTCACAACCGTGCTGGTATACCCGGGTATTCAAGAAACCGACTTAGCCAAACGCCAGCTCGATGGTCTTGCCGCTCGACCATCAAAGCGTTCCGACGGGCTCAAGGCGGCCGTCGTCTTGGCTTATGGATCTGGCAACATCCCAACGCTGTGGCCGGGCTGGTTGGAAAACTTCCGGGATGCTCGTAACTTAGGCATGGTGATCGCAACTGTGAGTCAGTGTAAGCGCGGAGGCGTGGAGTTGGGCATCTATGAGACCAGTGCTTTGCTCCTGGAGTTGGGATTTGTAGCGGCCAACGACATCACTCTTGAGGCGGCTTTATGTAAACTGATGGTTCTTTTGGGCGATCAGGATCTATCACAGGAAGAAGTCGAAGAATCCTACCAGCGTGCTCTTGTCGGTGAGCAGAGCAGTTCCGTCTTCCTAATAAAATACCCAATGAAGCCGGGATCGATTACTCATGACGCCGAAGCAACAAGTATCCGAGTGCCTGGCCGCCCAGTCGAAGGCGCCTGGCAACCGGCTCACGTGGAAAGGGCGCTCTTGCGTTTCCGTGGCGCGATGCTCAACTTAACTGGAACCCCACCGGTCAAGTTCTCCGTTTATATGAATTTGGACCGCCTTGAAGATGCCAGCGAGGATCATCCAGGTTTTGCGGGCCAGTTCAAGAAGGAACCAACGAGCAAGGAAGACCAGACCATCCTGTTCGATGTGACTCGCGTGCTCACCGCGCTAGTCAAACCGGGAGACCGCGCGAGCTTTACTGTCTTTCTAGACTCCGAAGGCGCTGAGTTTTCTTGGATGAGTGTGGAGTTGGCGATTATCACTAAGGAAGCTTCTGGATGACGTTTCCTGCCGAGGTCGATACCGCGCTGCAATCTCTGCTTTCTGAAGGCGAGACGGTGCTGGAGTCCGTGCGCCGCTGTGCGGAGCGTCTGGCGGGATTCGGTATTTGGCATAAGTTCAGCCGCAACGAACCAGCGACCAGTTGTCCGGACGCAGCCCGCAAGCGTAACCGGCTGGGCCACAAAGGAATTCCGCTGTGGGATGAATTGAAGTCGTTCCTTGGCGAATACCACGACGCTCAAGGCCAGCGCAGGATCTTCCTCGCACACTGCCGTGGCGATCGCAAGCTGGACCTTGATAGGCTGCGTCAGGCGATTCAGCTTGCCGGCGAGATCAAGCGTGTCTCACTGAAATCCGAAGAGCGATTATGGGCAGACCACCGGGTTGGCTACGGGACGGTGAATCCACTAATGGATATTGCCGGCGGTTTGCAACTCTTCGATGAGGAGTTGCGTCAACCTGTAGGAGTGCCGGGCACGGTGATGACAAACGCCGGCGATTTTACCTGGGCCGTGGAGTTCAATCCCGCTGAACTCGTTGCTAATTTGCCCGACTCACAATGGGCCAATATCATTCAGTCCGAAACGGAGGCTGAAGATCCAATTCGGTGGGGTGTGCGTGAGCCCGAAACGATCGGGATTCTAACTGGCAATCCTTGCGATTCTGGATTGGAGTTGTGCGCGTCGGTGAATTTCCATCTTAGACGGTTGCTCCACAAGAATTCCCTTGGCGACGTTTCGATGCCCAAGATCGTGATTGTCTCCACCCCGCAAATTGGCATCTCAATGGAGATGGACCAACGCGAAGAGCCACTTCGAAGAGCTCTGCTCGAAGGCGCTGACGAGCTGTTAGCTGCTGGCGTCAAGATCCTGGCCCATCCGGCTCACACGACGCACTACTTCGCCCAGGATATTGCCGTGCGAGCTGCGGAGAAAGGGGCGCGCTTTCTGTCTATGGTAGAGGCGACGGTCGCTCGTCTCCGGTCAATGGGTGTCGAGGAGATCGCTTTGCTGGGCACGAAATATGTAACGGATTTCAGCCAGAAGTGGAGCGTTTACAGCAATGCATTTCCGGGCATCAAGGTGCATACTCCGTCGCCACAAGGTTGGCAAAAGATTCACGATCTTGGCTACGAAGTTCAGCAGAATGGCCCGACGCCGATCTGCTTCAACTGGATGCGCGATCTGTTACGCGAGGATGTACCTAAGTCGTGCCAGCATGTCGTCCTCGCCATGACCGAGTTTTCACCTATCATCCGGCATCTGAAAGCACGGGGACGGCAGAGCAAGGTTCTTATCGATCCGGTGGACATCTACGGAGAGGCAATCGCGCACGAGTATTTGGGTCTTCCGGTGCCCGCTGAGCAACAGACATCTTCCCCGAAACCTTAACCTGCGCTTGGTACGGTAGTGCGACCGGGAACACAGATAGAAGCATCCGGACTCCTAAGTTCATATCGAACGCCCCCTGAAAAAGCTTTGGCTGCAACCTGTTGATTTTACCTCTTTTGACCGAGTGCGATTCATAATCCCAAGGTTCGCGAGTTCGAGTCTCCCCCCGTTACCAATTTCTTCATAATCCTCAATAACCCAGGCGAAGACCCAGTCTTGCCGCGTGGCCCACGGCCACGGCGGGGAGGAAAGTATCACGTGCTGCGGCCATGGAAACCTTGAACGCCATGGTACCGCTAGGTTATCGTATGACCACCGTTTAGTTGAACAGTTCTCGGTGACGCTGTTTTTCCTGGCTTCCGATCTGTTGCCCAGTCTGCATTTCCTTATTTTCCTTTTAGGCTTACCCCCGGAGGCCTCCTCATGGAGCAAAACAAGTCGAACCCCCAGGCTGTCTCCAAGTCCACTCAAAGGAAGAGGATCAGCGAAGATTTCCCGTGTGTTCAGCTAATCCTGCGAATAGGCGTCACGGGTCACCGCCCGAACAAACTACAGTCTGCCGACGAAGTGCAGCTCCGTAGTCAGATTCGCACGGCTCTGCTGTTCATAAAGGAAAGCACAATTGAAGTGCATCGCAACGCCGGCGCAATCTATCTTCCCGAGCCGGTGCTGCGAGTGATCTCTCCGCTGGCCGAAGGTTCTGATCGGTTTGTCGCCGAAGCAGGATTGGCCCTTGGCTTAGAGTTACAGTGCCCGCTTCCGTTTTTACGAGAGGAATACGAAAACGATTTCAAGAGCCAGGACTCGCGCGCACGTTTTCAAGAACTGCTGGACCAGGCAACCGCGGTGCTGGAATTGGACGGCTCGCGTAACACCGTCGAGTCGCCCGATCTTGAGAATGAATCCTACCAAGCCGTGGGCCGCACCGTACTCAACCAATCGGATGTATTGATTGCGATCTGGGATGGTGATCCCGGAAAAAAGGGTGGCACTGGCCAGATGGTGGTTGAAGCAGAGCGACTCTGCATTCCCATTATCTGGATTGAGTCGAATGCACCGCACGCTCTCAATGTGAAACTGCCGAACGAAAAGAAAAAGAGACCCTGGATAGATTCTTCCCATCTGGTATCGGAACAGATCGGAAAATTGTTAAAGCCGCCTCCACCGCCAAAGCCGAAGCATGGCGACAAGAAGGCGAAGGCCGATCTACGCGAGGCCTATTTCTGCGAAGCCCAGCGCCGGTTCACGTTGGGATTCGTGTGGAAGCTGTTCCGCGATCTGGCTGCAGAGTTTAGGATAAGGAGACCGGCGATTCGGGTAGAGCCGTTTCAAGAATCCGCCACCAAGGAATGGTCCCAGGCGAGACTGCTCACTCCGAACCTGCCAACCCAAGTGCTTGATCATATTGATGACGGACTAAGAAGTCACTATGCCTGGGCCGACCAGTTGGCTAACTATTATGCGGATCTCTATCGCTCCGCATTTGTTTTCAATTATCTGATGGGTGGCTGCGCAGTGTTGTTTGCGTTTCTCAGCTATGTGGCCCACACACGCAACCTTCAAATTCATGAAGCCTATGGAAATAAGGTGGGAGCTATTGCAAGTACGGCTGAGGTGTTGACCATTCTCGCCATCCTCTTTGTCACCTGGTTTGGAAACAAGTATCGCTGGCACGAACGCTGGATTGATTATCGTTTGCTGGCTGAACAGTTGAGGCAACAGCGTTTCTTGATGGCCTTGGGAAGAGTATTACCTTTGGCGCCCGGAGTTCCCGCCTACGTCTCGGACGACGACTCGAACAACAGCTGGATTCAGTGGCACTTTAGGTCAATTGTGCGGGCGGCTGGAATCGTCCATGCGCGGTTCGATCAGGCATACCTCAGAGCGGCCTGTTCCTTCGTCAAGGCCGAAGGGATTGATGGACAGGTCGTCTATCAGGAAGCGAATGCCGAACGTCTGCATCGAGCCGACAAGCTTTTACATCGAGCGGGCTATCTACTGTTTGGCTTGGCGGGCGTGGCCTGCATCCTCCACTTGCTGAACTATGTATTACACATATTTGGTCACGATGGACGAATTGCTCTTGGCCTCACTCTCGTTTCGGTCGTCGGCCCCGCATTTGGCGCCGCCCTGACGGCGATTCGTTTTCAAGGCGAATTCGAACGCGTCACCAAGCGTTCCCTGGCAATGAAAACACAGCTGGAACAAATCTCGGAAGAACTCCAGAAGTCCTGCAGCGCCGGCGCGATACCATCCTCGGCCGCCCTCGGCGAGATCGCCACTAGAGGAGCTGCGTTGATGATTTCAGAAGTACTTGATTGGCGAACTGTCTTTCTGGAACGGCCACTCGGCTTGCCTGCGTAAGACTTGCGCAGCAGAGAGTCGGCAGAATATCTGGGAATGGTAAACCCGAAACGGCTATTCGATTACCAAACAAGAAATGGCTGACCAGTCTCAACCCCGAATAATCCGCGTGTTCGTCTCTACGACCCTACGCGACCTGCAGACGGAGCGAGACTACCTTCATAAGTTTACGTTTCCGCGGCTGCTCCAACTTTGCGAGTCTCGCAACGTCGTCCTGGATGTCGTGGATTTGGATTGGGGAATTGCTGACGAGCGTGCGGCTCCGGAAAATGTTTTGCAGTTGACTCTTGAGGAGCTGCAACGAAGTCGGCCTTACTACATTGGCTTGCTGGGAAAACTTTACGGCCGCACGGTAGAGAAGATCCCGGATGAGCTTTCAAAGCGTTGGCCCTTGCTGGCTGTATATCGCAGACGTTCGACAGCCGAACTTGAAATGGTTTGCGGAGTGCTAACGGATGAGGCGATGCGTGGACGCGGCTTCTTCTATTTCCGAGATCCGGAGGCTCTCGATAATGCAGAACCGGAAGATCAGGAAGACTCAGCCCAGAATTCTCAGAATGCCCGGAGACTGGAGGAACTGAAACAGAGCATCCGTGACGTTGCTGAAGAAGGAGTCTGCCGCCTGCGTGAGAACTATCACAGCGCCGAAGAACTCGGAGATTGGATTCTTGATGACTTTACGCGACTGATCGACGACCTCTGGCCAGTGGCTGAGAGAGAACCGGAAGCAACACCTCATCCTTACCACGACGATGTGATGTTCACAGTCTACCGGCCCGGCAGTGTGTTGCCGCAAAAATGGTATTCGCTCCTGGCTTTCGCGCATCTCGCCGAGCGACCCCCAGATGCGCCGCCGGATGAGCCTGACCCCGTGGCTGAGGTCCAACGGCAGGCGCAACTGATTCTTGGTGAGAAGATGTCCGAGTATCGCCAATCATCACAGGACAGCAGTAGTGCCGTACCACACGCGGGCGAGATCACCTTCAAGCCATTCATCGAAGGCTTCGACTTTAACCCTCCCAGTCGCAGCTTTCGTTGGGAAGAGTCTGTCCACCGCGAGGAGTTCAAAATGCGCGCCGCCACTGCGCCCGACGGCGAAGTGGCCAAAGGCTGGCTCAGGGTCTACCTGGGTCCACTGATTCTGGCCCAGATTAATCTCTCCATTAAGGTGGATAGCAAATCTTCCTCGCCAGCCGAGAAGCAGGCACCAGTAGGGGAAAGCGCGCGCCCTTTGCGTCAGGTCTTTGCTTCCTATTCACACAAAGACCGGGCCATCGTCGAGCGCATTGAAGCGATCGTGAGCCAAACTCATCTGGGCATCGAGTACCTGCGCGACGCCACGAATCTACGAGTCGGGGAAGAGTGGAGCCCCAGGCTGATGGAGATGATCAAAGGGGCGCAGGCGTTTCAACTATTCTGGTCGACAAACTCGATGAACTCGCGGTTTGTTCGCCAGGAGTATCAGTACGCGCTTTCGCTGCGTCGTCAGAACTTCGTGTTGCCTGTCTACTGGGAAACTCCTTTCCCGGAGAAGATCGACGAGAATCTTCCGCCAGACGAACTTCGGCGTCTTCATTTTGAGAACCTGAGCGAGTCAGCTACAGCATCCGATCACGACGCGTCCGAACGCCCGCCAACCCGCTCGAAGGGGGTGCCCTCGTCTTCCGAAGACAGCAGCACACAGTTTATCGGCGAAAAACTCCAGGTGCCGACTGCGCCAATCACCATGGAATTGGCTCGGCCGGACGAGGTCGACTCTTCTGATGCACCTACCAATCAATTGGAGGAGCCGCCGGCAGTCTGGCCGGGCCATACCAGTGAGCGTGTGGTTTGTCATCAATGTGGGGCAGCCCCAAGAGGAGACTCGATATTCTGTCATCGGTGTGGCGCTCTCCAAACGCAACCTGAATCAGCACCCACTGGCGCGCTGGCTCAGCCGACCAATCGGCCCAGTGAAGACTTTGCCTCTGCGCGCGATTACCCCACCTTGGGCGGAAGGGTCGAAGGGTGGCCAGGGGAGCTTTCTACTCCGATTGATCCTGTTGCCCAGCGCAGCATGCCAACACCGCCACCATGGGTGGACTTTAATGCCACGCGGGGATCTGCTTACGCTCCCGCAGCCTCGCCGCCGCCCGTCGCAAAAAAGAGCTCGCTGACAGTAATCCTTGGTGGTTTGGCGGCTGCGGTTGCGTTCCTCATTTTCATCCCTGTGGTTTTTGTAGGACTTGCCAGCGCCACCAGCAGCGGGAGTTCGGGCGCTGGAGGAGGTGCGCTGATCCTGCTCCTGTTTGTGTTTTTCCTAGTTGCGCTGGTGATTATCGGAGGCGGAGCCGCGGTCGTTATTCAGATTCTTAAGGGCAAACGATGATCGGAATCGACGCCTCTCGTCGCGACAATCACGGCGAGTCGGTTTAAAGTCTGCTTAGACTTATGGCTAAAGCACCAAAGCGCGATCCAGCCTGGGTCCAGGCCAAGAAGCTTTGTCGCATAAATCAGGAAGACATTCGCATGGCAAAGGAGCTTGGCCTCAAGCCGCGAACGCTGATCAAGAATATTCCCAGCAAGTCCCAGCAGTGGAAAGCTCCGGTTAAGCTCTGGATTCGCGATCTCTACGAAAAGAAGATGTTGGGCAAGGCAGCCGGCGTCCGCCCAGTCCTTCACGGTGCCAGTTCACTAAACAAAAGACTTGGACAGCGCCAGCCTACGCGCTCACGGCCACAACAGTCGCCCGAAGAACCTGACGAGTGTTTCGAGGAAGACCGTTGGACCCGCATCCTCGCGAACCCTCCGGAATGGAATGCGGACGACTGTTCAGATGAGGATTAATGCAGCGCGTATATCGGCTTCACACAAAAAGTCCTGCGGTCTTAGTCCGCACTAGCGGACGACCGAAAATAGCCCAGCGATTTATCGCTGGGATGGGAAGAATGTGAGACTAAGTCCGTGAGCGGACGACTGAAATGGGCAGATATTCTAAAGGCAATCATTCAGCCGTCCGCTCACGGACTACAATATTCTCGCTCTTCATCCCAGCAGTGAACTGCTGGGCTATTGTCAATCGTCCGCTTCTCGGACTGACGGAAGCCACGCTTCACCACATGACGCAGGACGAACACTTCCTCGAATACGAACACCGCGAGTGGCTGCGGCTGCTTCTTGATACTGAATGGTTCCTGTAACTGGTGCTGGACAGCTTCAAGCTTGGCGTCCTGATCAGACAACGAAAGGCGATTGTAGAACAGAAGTCATTGGCATATTCTCGCGGGCGAAAGGCGCATCTTCCATCCCCATGCCCTACGACCTTTTCATCTCCTACTCACGCCGCGACAACACCGACGGCCGCATTTCAACGCTTATCGAGCGAATCGCAGCTGACTTCCGTTCGTTTGCCAACCGGCCACTACTGGTGTGGGTCGATGTGGATCAAATCCGGATGATGGATGATTGGCAGCGTCTGCTCCAGCAAAAGGTGCGTGAATCGACCTTGTTGCTGGGGCTTATTTCGCCTAACTACCTGAGCAGCCGGTTTTGCGAATGGGAGTTCAACAAATACATCGAGCACGAGGCTGCGCGCGGATTCCCTGACGGAGGCGTGCTCCCTGTTTACTTTGTCGAGACGCCGGGCTGGGACGATGCGGATTTCGATGAGCGCGCCGCGGATTGGATCCGCGAGCTTCGCCGGCGCCAGATGATAGACCTGCGCCGCTGGCCCGCGAAGGGCGATGCAGCGCTGCGCAATTCTGAAGTAGAAGAAGGAATTGCTGAACTGGCCAAGCGCATTCGACCTTTGCTGCAACACGGCGAGGTCGTCGATCGCGGTCTCGGCAACGTAGACCGCCACAATCCTCATTTCGTCGGGCGTGTCGAAGATTTGCGCCGCCTGCACGCAACGCTCCTGGCGGGACAGACCGGTGTGCTCGCCGCGATTCATGGGATAGGCGGCATGGGCAAGACGGCGCTGGCGGTGGAATACGCGCATGCGTTTGCCGGTGAATACGGCGGCGGGCGCTGGCAGGTGCGTTGCGAAGGGCGTGACGATCTGCGGGTGGCGCTCACCTCGCTGGCTCCGGCCCTGGGCGTCACGTTCAATGAAGCGGAAAGGCTTGACCTCGACCTGCAATTCGAGCGCATCATCGCTGAGTTGCGGAAGCTGGCCGACACTTACCATCCCCACCGTTGCCTGCTCGTGCTGGACAATGTGGACCAGCCGGCGCTGCTCGAACCCGCGCGGACAAAGCACCTTCCGTCCGGCTCATGGCTCCACCTCGTCGTTACCACGCAACTGGGCAAAGCCGACTTGCCCTGGCAGCAGCGTGAACTGAGCTTTCTGCCGGTTGATGAATTGCCGGAAGCTGAGGCGATTCGGCTGATCGAGGAGTATCAAACCGCCGGTCAGTTCAAGAACAGCGAGGAGCGAGAGGCAGCGGCGGAGATAGTGCGGCTGTTGGGTGGGCTGACACTGGCAGTGGAAACCGCGGCCGTGTTCCTGAGCCTGTTTGAGGAAGTTACCTGCCAGGCCTTTCTGCAGCGGTTGCGCCAGGAAGGCCTCGAAGGGTTGGAGACAGCCACCAGTCACACCAGCGGGGGGGTACACCACGGCGAGAAGCGGTTGACAGCAACGCTCAAGCCAATGCTGCAACGTTTGAGCGACCCGGAGCGACTGGCGCTCAAGTTTGCGGCTTTGCTGCCGGCTGAGAATGTTGCCCTGCCCTGGATCAAGGCGCTCGTCGCCGAGGATTATCCGGAAATTGGCAAAGATGCCACTACGGGTTATCCGGACGCCTGGCAGAACGTTGTGCGGCGCTTGTTGAGCCTGCGGCTTTGGCAACCTACGCCGGTGCAGGAACAGAGGGGAAAGCTACTAGTGGCGCGTATGCATCGCCTGCTTCAGGAGGTAATGAAGGTCGAAGCAGGCCCGCATAAGGAAGAGTTAGAAGACAAGCTGATCTCCCTCGCAAAGGACCGTTGCCGTTTCCTGAAGGAAGGATGGTTGGATTGGGTCAATCGGTGGGAGATTGAACCGCTGCATGCTTTGAGCTCGGCGCTGCTGGCAAGAGAGCACAGCGTGGCGTCTTGGATCGCAAACTCCGTCGGCCAGCGCCTCCGGAATCTGGCGCGCAATTCCGAAGCGGAACCGTTGATGCGGCGGGCGCTCGCGATTGACGAGCAGAGCTACGGGCCGGACCACCCGGATGTCGCGATCGACCTCAACAACCTGGCGCAGTTGCTGAAGGCCACCAACCGGCTGGCGGAAGCGGAACCGTTGATGCGTCGGGCGCTCGCGATTGACGAGCAGAGCTACGGGCCGGACCACCCGGATGTCGCCATCGATATCAACAACCTGGCTTCGTTGCTGCAGGCCACGAACCGGCTGGGTGAAGCCGAACCGTTGATGCGGCGGGCGCTCTTGATAGACGAGCAGAACTACGGGCCGGAGCACCCGAAAGTGGTCATCCGTCTCAACAACCTGGCGCAGTTGCTGCAGGACACGAACCGGCTGGGGGAAGCGGAACCGTTGATGCGGCGGGCGCTCCTGATAGACGAGCAGAGCTACGGGCCGGAGCACCCGACGGTGGCCATCCGT
>JANNJZ010000280.1:0-3996 GCA_031396065.1 Pyrinomonadaceae bacterium
TTCACCACGGAGACACAGAGTTCACAGAGATCGCACAGAGAAATCCGAGCTTGCTATTGTCCCAACAGACCTTGCTTCTTATGAAACCGCTAAAAATTGGGATCACAGGTGTGCGCGGTATCGTCGGTGAAACCTTCACGCCAGAAGTGGCAGTCGGGTTCTCTCAGGCGTTCGGCACCTATCTCGACGGTGGACGTATTCTCGTTTGCCGCGATACCCGCGCCTCCGGACCGATGGTCCGTGCTGCAGTCATCTCCGGACTGCTGGCTGCCGGTTGTGAGGTAATCGATCTCGGAGTCTCCCCGACACCAAGCCTGCAGTTAGCGGTGACGTGGTTGCAAGCGGATGGTGGCATCGCCATCACCGCGGGTCACAATCCATCTCAGTGGAACGCGCTGAAGTTTGTGCGCGGCGATGGACTCTATTTGAATCCCACCCAGGCCGAGGAGCTCCTGGACATATTCCACCAGGGAGAGTTTGCCAAGGCTACCTGGGACCAGATCGCGCCTGCCATTCAACATGAGGATCCAATCGAGCAGCACATCGAGCTGCTCAAGAGTGTCTTTGATGTTGAGTCAATCAGGAACCGCCGCCTAAAGGTGGCGGTCGATTGCTGCAATGGCGCATGTTCGCGGTTGATTCCTGGCTGGCTCGAGGAACTCGGTTGCGAAGTTCTGGCCATCAACGACGACGCTCGCGCACCCTTCCCTCATCCTCCCGAACCGAAGCCTGCGACCATGGCGCAACTCAGCGCAGTGGTTAAAGCTGGACACGCAGACATCGGTTTCGCTCATGACGCCGACGGCGAGCGTCTCGGAATTGTCACTGAGTTAGGTCAACCGCTCTCGGAAGAGATGACCCTCGCCCTGGCGACCCGGATTCGACTTGAGCAGAAGCCGGGCACGGTGGTAACTAATGTTTCAACTACCAAGGCCATCGAGCAAATTGCCGCACTTTATGGTGGGACGGTAGTGCGCACTCAGGTCGGACAAACGTACATCTCCGAAGGCATGATCGAATTCAATGGCGTTCTCGGTGGGGAAGGCAGCGGCGGGGTAACTGTGCCTGAACTCCATATGACCCATGATAGCGCCGCCGCTGTTGGACTGATTCTCGAGGGTCTGGCGCGCAGCGGCCAACCAGTCTCGAAAGTCGTCCATGATCTTCCGCGTTTGACTATGGTCAAGCACAACGTTCCCGTAGAGCCCAATCGACTCTATTCGGTGTTGCAAAACTTCCGCGTCGCCATCGAGGGTGACCAGTTAACTTATGATTTGACGGACGGTATCAGGATAGATTTGCCCCAGGGTTGGGTCCACGTGCGGGCTTCGAATACCGAATCAATGATTCGCGTAATTGTCGAAGCGGAGGAAACGACGAGCGCACAGACCTTACTTGATTGGGTGCGCGATAGATTGGTTAGGTAAGCAATGCGAATTTCCTAACCCGCGGAGCGGGTGTCAGCGTAAAGCCTGGGGTGGAGCGCAGCGGAACCCCAGGATGATCATAATAAGAACCAAAGCCCACGAAGTGGGCGGCAGCCGCTTTGACAGCAGTTGGATGCTAATGGATGCGCTGTGTGCTTGATGGATTTGGATGCGTACCCTCTGTCGCCCGTTTCACGGGCTAAAATTTATCTGCATTTAGAACCTGGGGTTCCGCTGCGCTTCACCCCAGGCTTTATGCTGCCGCCCGCTCCGCGGGCTAAGAGAACCTAAACCGGGCTTAAACCATGCGAGCGATACCAACTCTCAAGATCAGCATTTCCGGCGTGCGCGGAGTTATCGGCGAGTCACTGACGCCGGCGCTGTTGACGCGT
The DNA here is from genome assembly GCA_031396065.1 of Pyrinomonadaceae bacterium. Taxonomy (GTDB): domain Bacteria; phylum Acidobacteriota; class Blastocatellia; order Pyrinomonadales; family Pyrinomonadaceae; genus PSRF01. The sequence goes on from JANNJZ010000280.1 coordinate 1,820, forward strand.
TTTGCTCAGGCCTTTGGCACTTACGTCGGCTCCGGCACAATTGTCATTGGCCGGGACCCACGCACCTCGGGTGAGATGGTGAAGCAAGCCGTCATCGCTGGCCTATTGTCCAGCGGCTGTCGCGTCATTGATATCGGGATGTGCCCGGTGCCGACAATTCAGCTGCTCGTACGCCATCATCGCGCCCACGGAGGCATCGCGATTACTGCGAGCCATAATCCAGCGGAGTGGAATGCTCTGAAATTTATCGGAGGCGACGGACTTTTCCTGAACAGCGGTAGGGCGCGCGAGATGCTCGACATTTATCACCAAGGCGAGTACAGGAAAGTCGCCGGCGTGGACATGAGGGAGGTTGAAGAAGTTTCTGGGGCGACTGACCTGCACATCCGAAAGATACTTGAGGTCCTTGGACCACTGCCGCCAGGTGCAAAGCCCCTGCGCGTAGTCCTCGATGCTTGTAATGGTGCGGGTTCGCTGGTTGGTCCAAAGCTACTTGAAGCTTTGGGTGTCGAAGTGATTCCAATTAACGCAACTCCAAACGGACTGTTCCCGCGTCCGGCAGAACCAGTGGCGGAAAACCTGGGGGATTTGTGCGCCGCGGTTAGAGAACATCACGCGCACATCGGATTTGCTCAGGATATGGACGCAGATCGGCTGGCAATCGTCTCAGAGCAGGGAACACCTATCGGCGAGGATTACACGCTCGTGTTAGCGACCCTTTACGTTCTCGGCAAAGAGTTGGGGCCGGTGGTGGCAAACCTATCATCCAGCTCAGTGCTTCATGAGGTAGCGAAGCGATTCAGTTGCCCACTTTTCCTCACCAGGATAGGTGAGGTTAACGTGACTGAAGAGATGCAAAAAGAAAAAGCTGTTATTGGTGGTGAGGGAAACGGTGGTGTTATCTACCCTCGCATCAATTTTGCGCGCGATAGTCTGGCCGGAATGGCGCTGGTCCTGCACCTCCTGGCTGAAACCGGCCAGACCATCACTGAACTGGTGGATAGCTTTCCGCGGTTCAGCGTGATCAAAGAGAAGCTGGTGTGTCCGTCAAATAAGATCTCTGCTGTACTCAGAATGCTGCGTCATGAGTATGCAGCTTATCCAATGGATGTGCGCGATGGGGTGAAGGTAAGTCTGCCCGATGGGTGGTTCCTGGTGAGAGGCTCGAATACGGAACCTATCATTCGGGTGATCGCGGAAGCTGCGAGTGAAAGTAAGGCCCGTGAGATCGTCACTGACGTATTGGGCCAGGTGCAAGTGTGTATTGAGTCATAAGCTGTTCCAGCTTCAACTCTTTGGAGTGCGGTGACCTGTCACCGCTTTGTTCTTCGGCGACCTGTCGCCGCTTTGCTGTACGCTGGGTTAAATTGGGAGTTGATTTTACCGCAACATCGCGGCGCCAGGCCGCCGCGGACCAAAGCGCCGACAGGTCGGCGCACTCCAAGGAGAACAATTCAAACATGGACCACAAAATGTTGAGTGCCGACCTTGCGCGCCGTGAATTTTTGAAAATCGCTGGGGTGGGTTCGATGGGCCTGGCGCTTCGGGATCGCGCTTTGGCAAACGTGCCCGTTGCTAAGCGCCCTGGTGAATTTCTTGTCTATGTGGGAACCTACACCAGCGGCAAGAGCGAGGGAATATATCTTTATCGCTTGAACCTGAAGTCGGGTGAGTTAAAGCATGTCGGCACAACCAAAGGCGTCAAAGACCCTTCGTATCTGGCCATCGCTCCCAGCCGGCGCTATTTGTACGCAGTTAACGAAGTCGAAGAGTTTGCGGGTAAAAAGAGCGGTGCAATCAGCGCCTTTGCCGTGGATCGAACGACGGGCGAGCTCAGGTTGCTGAATCAACAGCCATCCTTGGGTGGCGCACCCTGTTACGTAGTGGTGGACCAGACCGGCAGATTTGTATTAGTAGCGAACTACGTGGGAGGCAACGTTGCAGTTCTTCCGATACGTAGAGACGGGAGTTTGGGCGAGGCAACGGACGTCAAGCAGGATCATGGTTCGAGCATAAATGCCGAGCGCCAGGAAGGACCACATGCCCATTGTATCGTGCTCGACCCAGCCAACCGGTTCGCTTACGCCTGTGACCTGGGGACAGACAAGATCATGATCTATCGCTTTGACGCGCGACCGGGACAGCTGATGGCAGGCGCGACGCCCTGGTTCCAGGCC
>JANNJZ010000391.1:0-13389 GCA_031396065.1 Pyrinomonadaceae bacterium
GCCTTTAAAGGCCGGGAAATATTTTGACGCGTTGGCGTCGCGTCGCGACGCTTGAACCTTGATTCAATCGTCGCTACGCGACGCGGCTCGGCACTAACCTGATCCCGGCGTTAAAACGCCGGGCTAAATTCATCCCGCCGCTACGCGTCGAAGAACATGATTCAGAGCTTCCTAAAGTGTGTCCGGACCCGCCGTTGCGCCTATTCAATCAACGACAAACTGAAGTCGGAGGCGCAACCTCATCGAGTTTCTGCCAAACGTTCTCGGGCGTAATTTCCACCAAACAAGCCGGCTTGAATTCGGCGGCTCCGGGGTAAGTGCATTTCGTTTCGTGGCAGCCGACACACTCAAAGCCTGAGACCATGTGCAACTGGTGTTTGCCAGTAGCGCCCACCAGCCTCGGGTCAGTCGCTCCATAAATAGTTACGGACGGAATATCAAGGGCGGCGGCTATGTGGCTCAAGCCGGTATCCAGGCCCACAGTGCCACTCGCCTGATTGATAATGGCAGCCTTCTCGGAAATCGAAAGCGGGGGCAAAACGATCACGCCCTCATGACTATCAGCGATCCTCAGGGCGCGCTCACGCTCGGCTTGGTCACCCCAGGGGAGGACGACAGAATATCCCGCGCTTAGAGCTTTCCTGGTGAGTTCCTGCCAATAGACCTCTGGCCAATTCTTGGAGGCCCAGCTTGTGCTATGGATGAAGACCAGGAAGCGTTCCGGAAGTTTGATGGCCACTGGGCCGAGACGCGAGCGGTCGATGCCGTAATCAATATCGCCGTCCTCATATTCGTAGCCAAGCGAATCAGCCATCAGCCGGCGCATACGCTGAATAGAGTGTTTGCCTTTCGGGACGTAGGCTTTCTTTTGATAGACAAACTGGGCGCCCCATTCGTGCACAGTCCGCCGGTCGTAGCCATATCGAATTCCCCGGGCAAGTCGCGACGCCAGCGCACTTTTCAACTCACCCTGTACGTCGATGATGAGATCATATTTTCGACTGCGGACGTTCCTTAAAAACTCCTGCGGCTCCCCGGTTTTGAAGGCCTGGCGCCAGTCTTTCCGCCACTTCCGAAGAGCACTCGGGATTACCGTGTCAACGTTTTTGTGCCAGCCAGGCACTTGCGCAAACGATTCGTCCACCACCCAGTCGAAAGAGATTTCCGGAATGGCCCGAGCGGCGTCGGTGAGGGCGGGGAGTGTTTGAACCAAATCCCCCATTGAAGAAAGCCTGACAACTAGCACACGCATGGTTTGTCGGAAGGAACTACGAAGTGCCTTTCATGAAGACTCTCAAGGCTCAGATTGGTTTTTTGGAGACACTAGTGTCCTGGCTCTAAAGTTCGATTAATACTATGAAGGCCGAAAAGGCACGCCCCAGGTCCGAAGGACCGATAGTTAATAGCCACGCCCGTCAGGGCGTGGACAGCAGTCCACAATGCCTGAGGCCCGAAGGGCCGGCACTGGTCGAGGTTGAAAGAAGTAATTTATTCCGCACCTTCAGCGCTCATCGTCCTCGAGATTCTTGATCCACGCCCTCACGGACGTGGCTATTTAATGCCGGTCCTTCGGACCTAAAACAGGCCACGCTGCGAATGACGCTGCTCGATTTATGGCGAACTTTAGAGACGGGACACTAGCTAAGCGCGAACTCTGAACTATATCAATGGCGGCGTTTCAAGGAGCCAATTGTATCGGCGGCGTTGACTGCTGTCTAACTCGGTAAAAGTACGGTAGGAACCTAATTTGAGTTTTTCTCTGTGCGTCCTTTGTGTTCTCTGTGTCTCTGTGGTGGACAAACGGCGGAAAACACACACCACAGAGACACAGAGAACACAGAGGATGCACGGAGACTCGGAAATGAGGCCCCTGCCAAAAGTGCCACTACCTTGTTGACGCACCCATCGACCCCTTCTATGCTCGTGGTCGCGCAACTGGTCCCACATGGCTAACTTCAAAATCTCAGCCTGCATCATAACGCTCAACGAGGCCAAAGATATTCGTGCGGCTTGCGAGTCGGTGGCCTGGGCCGACGAAATCATAGTCGTGGACTCAGGCTCGACCGACCGGACGCAGGAAATAGCTCGTGAATGCGGCGCGCGCGTGATTGAAAGGCCCTGGCCTGGATTCGCTGCCCAGAAACAGTTTGCCGCAGAGCAGGCTGCGCACGATTGGATCCTAAGTCTTGACGCTGATGAGAGAGTTTCAGAGCAGCTGCTCACTGAGATTGAAGGGCTAAAACAGAAAGCAGAATCTGAGTTGCCTGACGGTTATCTGATCCCGCGCCGGGCTTACTATATGGGGCGCTGGATAAAAGGTGGCGGCTGGTATCCGGATCGTCAATTACGTCTTTACCGAAAATCAAAGGGAGGTTGGGCAGGAGTACACGTCCACGAGTCAGTGCAGATGGATGCGAACGCCCGGGTCGCGTTGCTGAAAGGCGATCTGCTGCATTACACGGCTATCAACGCAGCCGAGCATCACCGCATGATCGGAGAACGTTACGCCCCACTGGCAGCCCGCAAGATGTTTGAAGCCGGACGGCGCACTTCTCGTTGGCAAATCGTCACGATTGGTCCTGCCACATTTATTCGCAACTTCATTCTTAAGGGCGGGTTCCGAGATGGTCTCCCCGGGTTCAGTATCGCGAGCTTCGCCGCCCATCATGCCTTTTTGAAGTATATGCAGTTGTGGGAACTGCAGAATGGCGAAGAGCCCCAGCCCGCGGTAGCGGGCAATGATGCTGGGAAGGAAGCCAGCAGTTGAGAATTCAAGCTTGAGCTTCACGGGCTAAACAGTGTTTGTGAAACTGACGCAGGTGAGCGCTCGTACAATTGGTCAAGTAGGAGATAGCCACGATGTTTTGTCCCCGATGTTCAGCTCAGAACCTTGCCGATGCGAAGTTTTGCCGCGTTTGTGGCATCAACCTCGAAACGGTGGCCTTGGCGTTGGGCGACCAGTATTACCCGGGGAGAAAGGACGGCGGCCTGACTAAGGATCCTTTTGAGAGTTGGCTGGAGACCAGAAGGGATGCAGTTAATAAGCTGTCAAAAGGAATGGGCTGGTTAGTGTCGTCGTTGCTCATTGGCGCAGCCCTCGGGCTATTTAGTAATACAAACGATTGGATCATAATTTGGATGTGCCTGGTCAGTTGGATGGCAGTTGTTGGAATTATTTCCATCGTGACGGGCACGGCCGGTCTGATGGAGTCAAGGTTCATGAGGCGTCAGCTCGAACAGGCGTCTGGCGTCGCCACTCCGCCGATCCAACCTTTGCCGGCGAACGACAGGGCGACGTTGAATGATTCATCCACCGCTCCTATTTTGCGTCCCCAAGCAAGCGTCACTGAACATACGACGACGCGACTAATCAAGCCGGAGTCGCCCTCAGAAGTATCTTAATTTATGTAAGGGCGTTCGCTCCGTGGGTGTCTTGGACTCGGGCGCAAGAGGGCGCGGCCCACGCAGTGACTCCCGTACAATTTCGCCTCACGATCTTTTCGTTACTATCATTCGCATGCCGTGTTTAGGTCTGAGCGTTATGACCGGTTTGAGTTCCACCGGATGACCCGGCACCAGCCGCATCTGCCAGTGGCGGGCCAGGGTCGCCAGCAAAAGTATTCCTTCCATCCAGGCGAAACCCTCGCCGATACATCGTCGCGGACCTCCACCAAAGGGGAAGTATGAGAACTGTGGTCGAGTCTCCCGAGCCTCTGGTGACCATCGCTCCGGTTCAAATCTAAAGGGTTCGGCGAAGTAGCGGGGATCATGATGCATGACGTATTGGCTCATCAGCACCAGCGACTTTTTAGGCACCACGTATCCGCCAATCTCGCAATCGTTCAAGGCCATCCGGCCGAGGGCCCACGCCGGCGGATAAAGCCGCATCGATTCCGTCAATACCATCTCGGTGTACTTTAATTGCGCCACGTCTTCGAAGCCCGGCAGCCTTCCGGCCAACACCGCATCAATCTCTGCGTGTAACTTTGCCTCCACTTCTGGGTTTTGGGAGAGTAGATACCAGGTCCACGTCATTGCGTTAGCCGTGGTTTCATGGCCCGCCAGAAAGATAGTCATCAATTCATCTCGCAACTGCGTGTCCGTCATCTGCCCGCCGTCACCTTCGGTATCCTGGGCCAGCAACAACATCGAGAGGAGGTCGCCACGGTCCTGGCCGCTGCGACGTCGCTCTTCAATAAGGCGATAAATAATCGCATCGAGCCGGAGCTTGGCGTTATCAAACCGTCGAAACTGGGGGAGCGGAAGCTTCTGCAATAACTCAAAGAAAGGAACCGTGATGGTATTGAAGAGGTCCATCACCACGGTCATAGCTTCGCCGACTTCCTGCGCGTCAGAGATGACATCGGCATCGAAAAGAGTTTTGCCGACGATTCCCAGCGTCAAGCGCATCATCTCTTCTGAGATATCGAGCGTCTCACCATCGTGCCAGTCCTGGCTGATTTGAGCCGCGTAGTCAGTCATCACCTCGGCATAGGAAGCAATCCGCAGTCGATGGAAAGCCGGCTGGGCCAGGCGGCGCTGGCGACGATGAAACTCGCCTTCACTGGTTAGCAACCCGTCGCCGAGCATTCGTTTCGCTCGTTGCAGGGCCAGACCCTTCATGAAGTTCGAGTTATTAGTAACGAGAATTTCTTTGATGTAGTCGGGATGGTTGAAGAAGAATGCCGGCTGCGGCCCGAGACGAAAATATGAAATGTCGCCATACTCGGCGAGACTCTGAAAGAAAGGCAGCGCGCCGCGTCGATAGGCAAGCAAGCCAGACAGCGGAAAAGCCTGGCGGGGGCCTGGGGGATGCATCAGCTTTTGCATTTCACCATTTTAGCAGGCGCAGCGAGCGAGTTGGTGATTGAACCCGCAGAAAGATACGGTACCTCACGTAGCCTGACGTTTGAGTGGTAATAAATGTACTTCGAGATCATCGGTCAAATTACTGATATTGAAAGAATCGCCGTTGGTCTTTCAATTCGGGAACTCGCCAGCCTCCGGGATCAATTCGGGCCGGGACGCTGGAGAAAGCTAAAGGGTGTTGCCACGGTCCGCCTCGCCAGTGGTAGGATACGGCGGGTCGAGTTGCATTGGTACGAAGCTCATGGCGTCGGGAAGAGAAAGATAAAATTAAGAGATACCTCGCTTAAGATTATGACAAGGCGCAAATCAACCCAGTTCGTCATCTGCATAAGAAATGAAGAGTGTGAAGATTTGCATCCGCGAAAAATCTATCAAACTCTGCCTGACGAAACTGCGGCCCAGGAAGGCTATGTTCGTGTAATCGATGAGTCGGGTGAAGATTACCTTTATCCTCAAGATTATTTCGTCCCTATCGAATTACCTCAAGCTGCGGAAAAGGCCCTCCTGTCAGCGGCATAACCAAAACAACTCTGGGAATAAAATTCTTTTTTGGAACGGAAGACAGTCTGTGTCATTAGAATTTGCCGTCCAATATCCCTGTTCACTTCGCGCCCGCTACTCGGAGCGGCACCTGCGCGAGTGGGGTCGGCTCAGTAATCTTCACACTCATCTGACCACCGGGGACGTGAGCGCACCTTCCCAGGAAAAGCTTGATTGGGTAGTGAACGCGCGCGAAGAAATAGACCTCATGCAGGCCGAGACTTCGATCTGCCCAAGTTGTCCGGCATGTTTACCTGAAGAAGCGGCGGGCGAAGGGGAAGCGGTAGGCTGCCTTGGTCGGGGCACTTACCCGATCGAGGCGCAGTTTGAGAAGTTCCTGGCAGATCGAGTGCAGCTTGCGCTCGACACGATTGACATCGCGGACCAGCCACGACTCCTGCGCATCCTGGTCGATCCTGAGTCGCCCTTCGATGGCGAAGCCACCAAGGAATTGCGGCGGGTCACCACGCCGGAAGGCTTACGCTTCTTTGAATTGCGAGTGCCAATTCGTTTGTCGAGAGAGGGGACGCGACTCACCACCGACAACGTCTTCGATCTGCTGGCCGGATTTCGTTCGGATGACCACGAGCAGACCAGCTACGTCCGCGAGCTTCCGCTGCAGGCTGCGGGCGACTATTACGATTTTCTTGACCTCATCCTGCGCAACGACTTGAGCAAGTCAGAGGTAATTCGCCTCACCACCCGCGGTAAGAACTATTCACAGTTTCTTCGTCTGCTGGCGGCCATAGAACGCGCGGAGGCATTGAACACGCGCGTGCTGCTTGACTAAGCGGACCATCCACAGATTACGCAAATTACGAATCGTTGAACGAAGAACCCAGACTGTTTAGAGAGCACACTTGTGTGCCCTTGCAGGGTCATCTCAATCATCGTTTTTGGCAGCGTGAGACAGGTGCGCAAATGCACTCTCTAAACGGAGGATGAAAGGAAATGACTTTTAATCGGCGTAGTCTGCGGCTGTTTGGAATTCATATGGATTTAACCTCACGTTTACCTGAGGTTAAGGCCTTGCTTCCATGCTATCCCGTGAAGAAACAGTTTGCTGATCCGATGAGTCTTCCGGCAAAATGAGCACCCCCTGCCTACATTCGACAAATAGACCTACTTCACGAAAAGGATGTGCGCCATGTTGATGAGACCTGGTCAGGATACCCGTAGGAATACAACAATCATTTTCATTCTTGCCATTGGGCTTTTGGTAATAGCCGCGCGGGGATCTCTCGCGCAGAATATTGCGTCGTCAACGACCGCAGATGTACCCGTCGTTGCGAGTAACGTTTCGACCACCGCGGCAGACTCGCCTGCGGGTAACAAAAAGACTGAGACAGTTGAGGAAAAACTCAACGCGTTGGAGCAAATGCTGGAGCGCCAGAATCAGCGGCTCGATCAGATGCAGCAAACGATCGCCGCGCAACAAGAGACGATCCGACTGTTGGCGGGCAAGCCGAATCCGGGAGCAGCTTCGTCAGCGCCATTGATGGCAGGTGTGGCCACTCAACCGCAGCCCGCTCAAGCCACAGTTGAAGACCGTCTGAAAAAGGTTGAGGGTCGCGTAACGGAGCTTGGCGCGATCAAAATTGAAGGCGATATGCGTCTGCGTTCGGAATCGATCTTTGGGTTAACAAACATCCTGTCAGATGGTAATAACCCGGCAGTGTTTGGAAACGAACTAAGTCCCCGTCACCGCATGCGTCTGCGGGCGCGCCTGAAGATGAGTGGCAGCGTTGGCGCGGAGACTGAATGGTGCAAGGAGTTTAAGTGTAAGGAATTTGAGTGGGGTCTGCGACTCGCCACCGGCAGCTTCACTGATAGTATTTCAACTAATCAGACCCTCACGGATTTTTTCAATCGCAAGCCTTTCGCGCTTGATCAAGCGTTTGTTTCATATAGGCCAAGCAGCTTCGGCGGCCACCTACAACTGCAGGGCGGCAAGTTCGAACCACCCTGGTCCCTCAAGTACGACGCGCCCTGGTCCAGCCCCGAAATGATGATCGACAACGATCTAATGGTTGAAGGATTCAGTCAATCGTATACGCACACGTCTAAAACATCGACGTTGAAGGAGCTTAAGTTTGTTGCCTGGCAACTTCCTTTTCTCGAACGCAACTCCGCTTTTGTGCGCAACGCCAATGGCACAGTCAACATTGATCAGTCGCGCCGCGATGGTCGCGACCTGGCCCTCTACGGCGGTCAGGTGCGGGCGCGCCTGGAACCGAGCGCGAAGGTGGCGCTTCATCTCTCGGTAGCGAATCTCTACTTTTCAGGGACGCAATTCATCTCGCCGGTGCAAGTTTTCGGTAGTCAATTGCTGCTTCCCGTGACCTTTATAGTTCCCGCGTCCGGCGGCACCCCCGCCCAAACAATAACCACTCAGGTGTCCGTCCCTCGCGATCTACTGGTAGCCGGCAATGGCAACCTGGGTCTGACGACCGCCAGTAATAATGCCATCAACCGCGATGGTCGACTTTCCTCGGGCTATAACCTGGTAAACATGCTCGCTCGCCTCGATTTGAAATACAGCAAACAGTGGCCGGTCTCGCTCGTCTTTAATTTTGTGACCAATACGCAGGCCCACGGGGTTGTTAGGGCTGGGCCGAGTGGCGGTGATGTGATCGTGCCCAATCATGAGAACAATGGCTTTGGGGGGGAAGTTCAGGTAGGGAAAGCAAAAGAGCGGGGCGATCTGGCTTTTGCCTACACGTTCATGCATCTGGAAAAAGATGCAGTGCTCACACCTTTCAACTTCTCTGACATTACTCAGCAGTCCGACGTCCGAGTGCACCGTTTTCAGTTTGGTTATACGGTGCTGCCAGGGGAGAAAGACGCGCGAGTATTATTCGCCGTCACCGGCGTTGTGACCCAGCGTCTCAATGGCTTGTTCGGTCCATTTGTCGCGACGCCTTCAGGTTCGTTGAATCGCGCGACCACGCGCTTGCAGTTTGACACCGTGTTCAGATTCTAAAGGGCCGAACAATCAAAACCCTGGTTTGGAGCTGATTCCTGCGCTCCTTTGCGTTTGGAAGTGCGCTTTCTAAACGGATCGTATTACAGTGCTATCGAAACGGTGAATGATTAATAAGTGCGCTTTCCAAACGGATCGTTTATCGTGCCAGGGGAATCAATGAAGGATTTCTAAAGCCACGATGAGAACCTTATATCTTCTGCGTCATGCGAAGGCGGCTCCGGGTAGTGACACCGTGCGAGATCCGGACCGTCCACTCAGCGATCAGGGGCGCCGGCAGGCCAGGCGGGTTGGAGAATATCTGAAGAATCAGAACATTGTTCACGATCTGGCTTTGAGTTCGACTGCCTTACGGGCCCGCGAAACGACCGAGGTAGTTTTGACGGAAGCCGAGTGCGCAGCTGACGTTCGTTATGATCAAAGGATCTACGAAGCTACCCGCCAGCAACTGCTCGAAGTGATCTCTGAAATCGACGATGGGAATAGCCGAGTTCTGCTGGTTGGACACAATCCCGGACTCGAGGAACTGATCCATCACCTGACCGACCATTTCGTGCACCTGGCAACCGCAACCCTCGCAAAGATCGATCTCCCGGTGTCCGAGTGGACCAAAGCTACTGGTCACAGCGGTCAGCTCGATTCGCTGGTCAAACCAGATGAAGTATTTGGTTAAGGGTCCGACGCACTTCGCTTTCCTGAAGTCATCGACCCAGAAGAAAGGACATTTCGCCTTACCGTTCGCTTACAAACTCACCTGCGGCAGCACGCTTTTGCGTTTGCAACCGGGCCGCGAGCATTGCGTAAAAGCATCTCAAGCACAGTCCATAAGAATCATCGCTGGCGTTTTCACGGATCTTCACTCCACATGAAATGCAAACCAGGCTGAATACTGTTTTGGGTTGTCCTGTCTGTTCCGGCATCTCTCCAATCCTCCCTACAGTTGTTCAGAAAACAGGGTGATGCTGTCGGATTACGCCTGCGTGACTACGGAGTTAAGTTGAGGTTAACCTGGGTGGGTTCGATTCGGCGGTCGACACGCTTTCATACTGGGCGTCTCTCTGGCACTCATCTTCGACGCGGTGACTAACTTGTTAAGCCATATGCCCGATCGCGTACAATATTTTCATGGGAAAGTATCTTGACATCTCGAGCTGGGCTCGACGTGAGCTATTCGAATTCTTCGTTGGCTTTGACAAGCCATATTTCAACATCTGCACCCAACTCGACATTACAAATCTGCTGCCGCTGCTTCGTACTCGCCCTGACATCAGCGTGTCTTTGGCCTATCACTATTTCGCATTGCGCGCGGCCAACGAAATCGAGCCATTCCGCTATCGTTTGAGAGATGGCAGGGTATTTGTGCATGATGTCATTCACGGTGGAACTACCGTGATGATGCCAAGCGAGAAGTTCACTCTGGCGTATTTTGAGTATGATGCCGACTTCGAGACGTTCATCACCGGCGCTCAACAGGCGGTGAACGACGTGCTATCAGGGGACGGCGGCTTTCGCCCCGACCCGAGCGATGACCGTATCCACTTCACCACCCTGCCCTGGTTGGCGTTCACAAGTTTTTCCCACGCCCGGAATTGGCGACGCGAGGATTCGATACCGAAGATTGCCTTCGGGAAATTCATCCGGGAGGGCCAACGCACGCTGCTTCCTTTTTCGGTAGAAGTACATCACGCTCTGATGGATGGCCTTCATGTTGGTCGCTATGTGGGTCGCCTTGAAGAGGCCTTGGCAGAACCTGGGATCTATATGACATCCGAGTAACCCTCACCTTAACCAAAAACCTGATCAGTTCGTTTATTTAGAGGAAGTAATCGTTGACAACGGTTGAGACGCGTTACTAAGATGAACTTCCTCGCGTTAAAAGTCGCAAACAAGTTCTGAAGCAGATCTGAATTGCATCAGATACTAACAATCACAGGAGAAATCATGAGCAACCCCCTGCACCACTCCTTTACCTTACGGGTTAAAGGTTTCGTCATTTGTCTATTCGTTTCTCTCGTTTTTGCAGCCGGAGCGGCCGCCCAAACACAGAGCACAGCCGGAACCATTCAAGGCACTGTGCTTGATGCCAATGGCGCTGCAATCCCGGGCGCCAGCGTAGAAATTAAACAAATCGAAACAAACTTCACGAGAAGCTTTACGACCGATGAGGAGGGCCGTTTTGTCGCGTTAAGCCTCCCACCCGGTCGATATACCGTGACGGTAACCAAGCAAGGCTTCGGCACGTTGGTGCTTGAAGAAGCCACCCTTACGGTTGGTCAGGCGCTCAATCTTCCGCTGTCCATGAAGATTTCCGGGTTGGAGGAACGGGTGGTCGTTACTGCACCCATGGTCGACACGCTCAAGACCGAGTCGAGCACCACGCTGGATGAAAAAACGGTGAACAATACCCCAATCCTTGGACGCAAGTTTGAAGATCTGTTGACTCTCACGCCAGGAGTCAGCGTTGTTCAAGGGCCTGACGGCGACGAGATCACTTTTTCGGGACAACGCGGCGTTTTCAACAACGTCACTCTCGACGGCGGAGACTACAACAACGGTTTCTTCGGCGAGCAACTGGGAGGACAGCGCGCCGCCATCGATATTCCACTGGATGCGGTGAAGGAGTTTCAGGTGGTTGCCACGGGCGCCACCGCAGAGTTTGGCCGCACCGCCGGCGGCGTGATCAATGTCATTACAAAGTCAGGCACCAACGAATTCCATGGCAGCTTGTTTCACTTTCAACGTCTCGAGGCTTTGACGGCCGAGGGCTCGGACGGCCAGCCGCTGACGGACTTCCGTCGCGAGCAGTTTGGTGGAGCAGTTGGCGGGCCGATCAAGCGGGACAAGGCGTTTTTCTTCTTTGCAATTGAAAGCATTCGCGAAAGGCTGACCCGGCCCAATCTTAGCGTGCCGATTGGCACACCCTGTTCGGTTAGCGCGCCCACCATCCTGGCTAATGAAGCATTAATCATCGGCAGTCCAGACTGTCAACGACTTGCGTTAATCAATTTCTTCAGGACCAGCCGAAGCCAGGAGGAGGGACTTCCGGTTGATCGTCCGATTAGGAATACCGCACTTCTCGGCAAGCTTGATTTCAATCTGAACAATGACCACAAACTGGGTATCTCCTATAACTTTGATCACTCGAAGAACACCAACCAGACTTTCGATGTGGCAACCTACGGCAACTCAGCCAATGGCATCGAAGGTCCGTCCAAGATCAATAATCTTAATTTCAATCTCATCAGCACGCTCTCGGCTACAAAAGTAAACGAGGCACATTTCTCTTACTCTCGGGAGAACCGGCCTCGTAGCGCTGTGCCTTCGAATGTACCGGCCGATACGGCAATGGGATTTGCGACTACTTTCAGATTCGGTGCCCCTTTCTTTCTTGGCCCAAATGTCGACGAGCTCCTTTGGCGCACACACGTCAAAGACAGTTTCTCAATTGTGAGCGGCAACCATACCGTTAAATTTGGCGGTGATTGGGTACATACCCTGAACGAGCAGGTGTTTCGCGGGTTCTTCCAGGGGCGGTATATCTTCGACAGCGTTAACGGTTTTCTGCGCTACGCGTCGCCAGCCTCCCTGGGTGCGGGCTTCGGTCCAAACGCCGGCCTGTGCGCGAATGGAACATGGACGAGTATTGCGGCGCCTGCTTGCACCGGAGCGACCACTCCTCTCCTGCTCTTCCTGCAGGGAGCTGGGCCAACCGGACCGGCGACTGATGCGGCCGGGGCATCACGAATCAAGAACGAAGACTATAGCCTCTTTGTCCAGGATAAGTGGCAGGTACGGCGGAACCTGACACTCAGTTTTGGACTCCGATGGGAAGCTCAAATCTTTCCCGAGCCAACGGTCGCCCCAGCGCGGACCGCCTACGGCTTCGCGCTCAGCGATCCACGCTTTCCATCTGATGGGACGCTGCACAGTCCCAAGAAAGAATTTCAACCGAGAGTCGGCTTTGCCTGGGACATCACCGGCAAAGGCAAATCTGTTTTGCGCGCGAGTTATGGGATTTATTACGGCCGTCAGAATATGTTGTCTCAGGTCGGTTCAATAACCACAAACGGAGTGCAGCAGCAAACGATTGCCGGCGGGCTTTTTGCCAACCCAACAGTTCGCCCAACCTGGCCGGGTTTGGTGACACCCACGGCGAGCTCGTGCGGAACCAACCCGTTCCCATGTTTCAGCGGCGTGCGAGTGTTTAGTAAAGACTATGCTAACCCGCGCATCTATACAGCGAACTTTGCTTTTGAACATGAGGTTGCTCAAGACATATCGTTGTATTTGGATTTCACCCATTCCAAGGGCGTACACCTAACCCGCTTCATCGATTATGGGCGCTTAGGTATTTTCGCTCCCAACCTCGGCGAAGTGTTCGTGGCCAGCGCTGTTGGCCAGTCAACCTACAACGGCTTTACAGCGGGAATGAGGAAGCGATTCAGCAAGCATTATCAATTTGAATTCAATTACGTGCTGTCGAAAGATAAGGATGATGATTCAAACGAACGCGATCCATTTACGGACCGCTCGTTCGATCCACGCAATCTCAGCCTCGATTTCGCGTTAGCCGACCGCGACATTCGCCACAAGTTCAACTTCTTTATGAGTGCCGAACTACCCCTCGGGTTTAATGGCAACTTTCGCGTTCAGGCCCGTTCGGCGCAACCCATAACGCCTGGAGCGCGAACCGCCACGAATCGCAACACCGCGCGAAAGGATAACGAATATTTCTCATTCGACTGGCGTCTGGAGCGGCCCTTCAAGTTTGGCGAGCGCTTCGCCCTGACTCCGGTCTTTGAATTGTTCAATACCTTCAACAATCCAAATAACATCAACCCGCTCAGCACGCCAGGCCTCTTCAACTTCGATGGATTCCTGCGGCAGGGTGTTGGAGATCCAAGGCAAGCGCAGCTGGCACTGAAGTTCACGTTCTGAAATGCCTAATAACCCGGAGGGTTCGAACGAAAGTAGCCGGTGGTCTGAGCGAAGCGAAG
>JANNJZ010000414.1:0-2419 GCA_031396065.1 Pyrinomonadaceae bacterium
CAGCCACAGCACAACGCCCTTGCTCTCATCTGAATCGCCCATGATATCTCCGCTCCACATGGCCCCGTATTTCAAAAGAGACGGCTTGTCCGCCCGGCGGGCGTGGCTGATCTGAAGCGTTGGGCGAAAAACATGAAAGCACTTCTTTTCTGGGCCGTTTTTCTGACCCCAACGTTCCCATGCTTTGCCGCACTTGTGCCCTATGTTACTTCGCGTGACCGAGCCGATGCCATCGCCATCGTTACTGTCACCACGTGCGAGGAAAGCTATCACGACGGGTTGATCTTCCAGACTGCCACACTGACGGTGGATACAGCCATTAAGGGCATAAAAGTCGGTGTGAAATTCAGTCGCGCGTTTGGCGTGCCTTACGAACCCGCAAAGTATATTGATGGCAAGTATACCGCGAAGCGGAGCCTGCATTCCGAGGGCTTTTCATTTCAAATAGCAGAGAGACATCTCGTGCTCCTTCAGAAAGGAAAAGATGGTTGGGTGGTGACCAGACAGTCAGTGATTGTCGATGATTTGGTTGGCGACGCCTATTTTGAAGATTTTGCCGGTTCATCAGACGTGTCAGTTTCAAAGGCCATCGAACTCTTGAAAGCACACAAGAAAGCCCAACCAGCAGCCACAGCGCAACGCCCTTGATCTCACCTAAATCGTCGATGATGCTTCCGCTCAGCATGGCCCAGCTATTCAAAAGAGACGGCTCGCCCGCCCGGCGGGCGTGGCTGATCTGAAGCGATCGGCGGAAGATGAAGACATCGCATACAGATCGAGGCCTGCTTCGCTTCCTTTCGGTCGTTTTTCCAGTCCTTGGATTCCTGCTGGCCATGCATACCTACGATTGTCTGCGCATCGATAAGGTCACTGTCGGTCGCTCCGGATATCGCCATGTGATCGAAAGAGAAGCTAGTCCCGCTGCGTATTGGCTTTCAGTCTCGGTTCTCGGTGCCGTCACGGTCGGTGTCTGCATTTCCTCTTATCGTGTGGCGCAAATCGCGTGGGCCAAGACGAATAGTTTCAGGTTTGAAGTGCGACAGAAGTGAAGCGGTCGCGACGTTTGAAGTGTTCACGAGTCCCGGTGCGGTAGGCCTTGGGTTGCTCCCGAGGACAGGAGCCGGAGAGCTTGCCGCAGGGAGCAACCCAAGGCCGGGGCGCGACAGGACGGCCGTGGTAGACCTCGTTAGGGGTGCGGAAGCCGAGGCGCAGGCGGGGGCGGTTGTTCAGGCGCTCCGCGATCACGGAGCACTGGTCCTGGCTCAGCGCGCGCAGGCAGGTTTGCTTGGGCAGATACTGGCGCAGCAGTCCGTTGGTGTTTTCGTTGGTGCCGCGCTCCCAAGCGTGATGCGGCAGCGCGAAGTAGACCGTGGTGCGCAGCCGCCGCTCGAGCTGCTTATACATGTGGAACTCGGAGCCGTTGTCGGCGGTGATCGTCCGGATCGGATGCCGTTCATGCCGGAGCAGCGCCGAGGCCCGCTGCAACGTCTCCTGGGCGCCGAGCCGGGGCAGCGGGCCGACGCGCACCAGGCCGCTCTTGCGTTCGACGATGGTGACGGCCCCGGGCTTGCCCCTCCCATGCACCGTGTCGATCTCCCAGTCGCCCAACCGCGCCCGCCGCTCGACGATGGCCGGACGCTCCGTGATCATCCGCTTGCCGGCCAGCCGGCCGCGGCTGTCGTGGCGACCGTAGCGCTTGCGGTTGCGCTTCCGAGCCCCGCGCAAGTGGCGCCATAGGCTGCCGCCGTGAGCCCGATCCGCCCAGATGTGCAGGTAAATCGTCTCGTGGCTCATCACCCGGACCCCCTCAAGTCGCAGCCGCCCCACGACCTGCTCCGGGCTGTAATCCTCCCGCAGCAGCCGCTCGATCACCGCGAAGTGCTCCGGGGTGTAGCGGCGGTTGCGGCGGGATCGTCGACGCCGGCCGTTGGCCTTCTCGATCGCGAAGAACGGCCGGTAGGCCTGGTCGAACTTGGCCGCGTTCCGCCGGACTTCCCGATAGATGGTGCTGCGATGCCGGCCTAGCTCTCGTGCGATCTCAATGACCGAACATCTCCGGGCTCGCATCAATGCGATGGAATACCTTTCCTCCGTGTGCAGTTGTGAATAGGACATCCCTCCGAAATGTCGCACTTACTTCCTGAATCCAAGAGGGCGAACCAGACGGCACAGCCAACGTCGGGGCTGCGCCCCAGCGTGGCTGACCTTAGACGTTCCGCAAAAATGAGCGATTCACCTGCACGCTTCATTCGCAAGCCATTCACTCCCCAGATTGCGCTAAGTACGCTCGCGTTCTTTCCAGAGGAGCTCGCGTTGTTGGAATGCTACGGTTCTTGGTATGAGGTTTTACACGATGGGCGCGTCTTGCCTTTGACTGAAGCGCAGAAGCACTTTGTTGCATGTGCGCATGGAAAGACGC
>JANNJZ010000429.1:0-30055 GCA_031396065.1 Pyrinomonadaceae bacterium
CGCCTTTGGTCAGATCCTTGTTGGCAACGCATTTGAGCGGCATTGCCAACCCATTGGAATCGACCGGAAGCGCGCCCGGTCGAGCGCCTTTCGTGGTATTCAAACCGAGAACCGGGTCATATCCGGGATCGGGTATCTGCCAGACTTTTGCCGAGCGCTCGGCTGCGGCTCGAGCTTCCGCCGTAAAACAAGATTCAGCCTTTTGCTGTGCCGAAGCCGGCAACGCGATTGAGAAAACGAAGAGTAGAGCGGGGACGAATGAGCTTTGTAATTTACGAAGCATAACGGACCCTTTCCATGAGAAGGTTTCAACTGCCTTTGATCTATCGTTGTACAGGGGTAACGGGTGAAATTCTAACAACCATGAGGAACAAAAGAAAGATGGGTCAGCGCCGGCGAGTGGTTGGTGAGTTTGGGTTTAGGGGGCTAAGGGTCGGGCGCGATGTTCTCCACTTGGCCGTATTCAAGCCCGGGCAGCAATTCCAAAACCTTCGGCATAAGCGGTAATGTGTACTGCAGTTGCGTGCTCTCAGCGTGAAGAACTATCACCGCAATCCTCAGTTTGACAACGGTCTGTTGAAAACTGAGGTTGAGATCACCGGTGAGAAAGACGTCGAACTCAGACTCCGCCTTTTCAAGTAATGCTCCGTTAGAAACTCCACTCCATCCCATCTTTTGTACAGAGGTACAGAAATGACCTGTGAGCGACCGGCAGAGTCGCCAGTCGAGACATTCGTCGATTAAAACTCTCATGAAGTGCTTCAGACCATTTCCAGCATCTTAAGCTTGCCTGCTTCGATAACGGCGATGGCCTGTTCTCGTTTTACGGTGGGAAATGCTTCGAGGAAGTCTTCGATGGATTCATCACCCTCGAGATAGTCAATGAGGTTCTGCAACGGAACGCGCGTGCCCACAAAGACGGGCGTTCCACCCATGATTTCGGGGTTGGAGTGAATGATCCCTTTGAGTTCGGCAATGTTCATTTGGACACCAATATATCAGAATTGGATTTCTGCTTGAAGCCGGCAATTCCGCGTTAAAGAAAAATCGATCGTCGCAGTTGGTCGTCGCCGAGACAGGATTGCTTACGGTCGTCCGACTCTTCCTTTGCCCTGGCAGGCTTCATTTGCATCACCCGTTCTTTCTGTACGCGCCATTCGTCCACCATGCGCTGCAAACTGGGCTTGTATCGATCAAAATCCTTTGGCACCAGGTCCGCTGTCGATTGCGTGACGCGAAACGAGATTCGTTGATTAGGGTCCTCGTCGGGCGTCACGAGCTCAAACAGCTCGGAGGTCTCGTCGTCAACAATAACTGGAACACAGCACCACTCTGTTTGTTTCGTACTCACTTCATACCTCTTCCGTCTCTCGTTCAAGACGCTGGCCGAATCCCTGCTCAAGTTTCATTTCGTTGTGATCCGAAAGAAGATACAGCAAAGACGAAAGCCCCCGGCGGAAACACCGCGCGGAGGCTTTGCGATCGAATGGCACTTACGTGCCGCTAATTAGTAGCGCGAGCCGCCGTTGCGTCCACCGCCACCGCCGCCGCGATCTTCGCGTGGCTTGGCTTCGTTGACGTTGAGCGCACGTCCGCCCAGGTCCGTACCATTGAACCGCGAAATTGCAGCTGCGCCTTCTTCCTTCGTTGACATTTCAACGAAGCCGAAGCCGCGTGAGCGACCTGTTTCGCGATCTTCAATCAATGATACGCTTTCGACTGTGCCCGCTTGCGCGAACAGGGTCTGGAGCTCTTCGCTCGAAGTTTGGAACGCGAGATTACCGACATAAAGTTTCATAGACATAATTTTCTTACCTTTTCCCGTTGTTGGGTATCTCAGTCCAAGAGCCTTCTCTTAGCCGAGGTAACAGAAGCTGCATGCTGGCATGGTAGCTTCCCAATTTGCTAAGGACGTTTGGGATTACATATCCATGCCGCCGGGCATCGCCCGTGGCTTATCATCTTCCTGTAGCTCAGAAATCAAGGCCTCAGTAGTGAGCATTAAGCCCGCGATTGATGCGGCGTTTTGCAACGCGCAACGCGTGACTTTCGCGGGATCGATAATCCCCGCAGCCACCAGGTCCTCAAAAGTTTCAGTGGCGGCGTTGTAGCCAAAGTTCGGGTCTTTGTTGGCCCTAACCTTCTCCACAATCACAGCGCCTTCTTTACCGGCGTTCTGTACGATCTGGCGCAGCGGCTCTTCGAGCGCGCGCCTGATGATGTTGACACCAATTTGCTCGTCTTCATCGCCAATCGTTTCGCCGTCTTCATTCGTTTCGAATACTTTGAACTTGTCCAGAGCTTTGGCCGCGCGAATCAGGGCCACGCCCCCGCCCGCCACGATGCCTTCTTCCACAGCTGCGCGGGTCGCATTCATCGCGTCTTCAACGCGAGCTTTTTTCTCTTTAAGTTCAGTTTCGGTGGCTGCGCCAACCCGAATCACTGCCACCCCGCCGACGAGTTTCGCCAGACGCTCTTGCAGTTTCTCGCGGTCATAATCCGACGAGGTATCTTCAATCTGCGATTTGAGCGTCTTCACTCTGGCACGGAGAGCGTCGGTGTCGCCGGCGCCATCGACGATGATCGTGTTCTCTTTATTGATCGTCACCCTCTTGGCGCGTCCCAGGTCCTCGACTTTGACGTTCTCGAGTTTAATACCCAGATCTTCACTGATCACTTTGCCGCCGGTCAGGACTGCAATGTCCTCCAACAACGCCTTGCGACGATCGCCGAAGCCGGGAGCTTTAACTGCGGCCACGTTAATGGTGCCGCGCAATTTGTTAACCACGAGTGTGGCGAGCGCTTCACCTTCAACGTCTTCCGCGATGATCAGGATCGGCTTGCCCAACTTGGCGACCTGCTCGAGAATGGGCAGCAAGTCTCGCATCGCCGCGATTTTCTTTTCGCTTAGTAAGATCACCGGATTATCGAGCACAGACTCCATCTTTTCCGGGTCAGTGATGAAGTAAGGCGACAGATAGCCGCGATCAAACTGCATCCCTTCGACGAATTCCAAGTCTGTATCCATCGTCTTGGCGTCTTCAACCGTAATCACACCGTCTTTGCCGACCTTGGCCATCGCCTCGGCAATTAACTCGCCAATAGCCGCATCCCCATTTGCGGAAATGGTGCCAACCTGCGCAATCATGTCGCCGGCGACTGGTTTCGACAGCTTCTTGATGGCTGCGGTCGCGCGCTCAACTGCTTTATCGATGCCACGCTTCAAGGACATCGGGTTTACGCCGGCGGCTACGGTTTTTACACCCTCGCGATAGATCGCCTGCGCCAGTACCGTTGCAGTGGTGGTGCCATCGCCGGCTATGTCACTGGTCCGGGAGGCCACTTCGCGCACCATCTGCGCGCCCATGTTCTCCATCGCATCTTTAAGATCGATCTCTTTCGCCACGGTCACACCGTCTTTGGTAATCGTTGGACTGCCATACGATCGACCGAGTACGACGTTGCGTCCTTTGGGACCGAGCGTGATTTTCACTGCGTCGGCGAGTTGATTAACTCCACGCAGAATTGCCGCACGAGATTCTTCGCCATGAACTATTTGCTTTGCCATAATTTTTTTCTTTCTCCAATTAGAACTGGTAACGCAAACTGTTAGTTTGCTCGTCGTTGTAAAGCAAACTGTTAGTTTGCGGTTCTTGGGAATGGAAACCCGCTGGTCTTAACCTCCAGCCTGGGGTTCGCTCGCAAACTAACAGTTTGCGTTACACCAGAACCTATTTGCTCTTTTTGCCGCCGGTGGCCGCACCAGCGCGCGTCACAATTCCGAGGATCTCGTCCTCACGCATGATCAACAGCTCTTCGCCGTCGATCTTGATTTCGGAACTGGTGTACTTGCCAAACAAGATTCGGTCGCCGGCTTTAACATCCAGCGGCTGACGCGTTCCGTCTTCTTTGTACTTGCCTGCTCCTGCTGCAATCACTTCGCCTTCCTGGGGCTTCTCTTTGGCGCTATCGGGGATAATGATGCCGCCACGAATCTGTTCGCCTTCTTCAATGCGCTTCACGATCACTCGATCATGTAATGGTGTGATACTAGTCGTCATAATCTTATTATTTTCCTTACGGGAGCCTTTTGAGTTCGCCTCAGAAGTCCATCGGGTTACAGACTGGTTGGAGAACGTATGACGCCCTGATTTTCTTAGTTAATGAGCTGTGGATTTATCAGGTGGTCTGGGAGATTCCAGAAGAGCTGAGAGCGGAGTAAGCTGGACTCGGTTCGCCACCCACCCTACGCTACAGCGTTCTATATGTCAAATGCAGGATATACATTGGATGAGAAATAGTTCACCGTTCTTCAATTTGAATTGATCCCTGTTTAGAATGGGCACTTGTTCCCTCGCGCGCGGCAGGCAGACAGGGCTGCTCTCTAACGGCTGCTGGAACCTGGCGAGCAACGTTTAGACTGGGTCGAAGCCTGCTTTATCTGAAGCAAACACCGTTCATGCACCTTCTGGATCGCAACCATTCCGGCACCGAAGACATCTCAAGGGACGATCCTATCAAGTCCGTTTTTAACCTTAAGGAGTAAGATAACAAACTTATGAAAACCGTTCGTATGCTCGCCGCTTCAGCACTCCTCGCGGCCATTACAACTCTCCCGGCGTATGCGCAGGCGGCCCGTCCCACCGCAACGCCAGCCCGACCGACAGCAACTCCGGCGACCAACAATGCGAACGTCGCGGTTCCCGAGACCAAAATCGCTTTCGTAAATACTGAGGCCTTCGCTGAGGAAAAGGACGGCATCACTCGGTTCGTCAATGCCCTACAAGTTCTCCAGCGCGAATTCAAGCCCAAACAGGATGACCTTCTGAATATCCAGACGAGAATGCGCCAGCTCCTTACGGACATCGACACGCTGAGAAAGGCGCCAGTCGTTGCCGAGGCGTCGATCGTGGCCAAGCAGGAAGAGGGTGAGCGGCTCCAACGTGAGCATGAATATAAACAGAAGGATTACGAAGCCTTGTCACAAAAGCGTTATCGCGAGATTGTGGGACCAGTCTCCGTGGACATCGGCAAAGAACTCGACGCGTTTCGTAAAGTCCACGGGATCACCATGATTCTCGACGTGACTAAACTCCTGCCCGCGATTCTCTCGGCCAAAGATGAAATGGATATCACTCGGCCGTTCATCACGTACTACAACTCCAAGAATCCGGTGGCCGCCTCGACGCCGACGCCAAGATAGATAACCGCTGGGAGTTCAAGCATCCTGCCTGCCCGAGCGCCGTCAGTCGCGAATCACAAAGCGAACTGTTTGGTCCTGGTCTTTAGCTATGGCTAAAGACCAAGGACTCTAACGGCAGTCATGATCTCCAGCTGACTGCGCTGACTGTCGGATCGTTACTGCATAAGACAGATTTTGATCGACGCGATCATTCGCGCGATGTCTAGCCTGCGTCCTTTCGCCTTTGGTTTTCCTCCTGGGTACTTGGCATCCTCGTTGCACCTGCTCGGCTTGCTCTAACAACAAGCAACTCGATAACACCATTTGATTTCGACCCGTAAATCAGGGTCGGAGTCTAGAAACTAAGGAAACATTCATGCTGAAAACACAATTGTCTCATTCAAAACTACTGCTCTCGCTGCTGGTCTTGTTATGCACTTTCGCCCAGCCACTAGCTGCCCAACAGGGGGACCGCCAAGCGATGACGGTGGATCAAGTCAAGATCAAGGTTGCCAAACTGGGTTTAGGAGACAAAGCCAAGGCGACGGTCAGGCTAAAGGATGGCACCAAAATAAAGGGTTACATTGCCCTCGCTAGTGAAGAGGAGTTTGTGCTTCGCGATCGGAAGACGAATGCACCAACAACAGTGCGCTATGGAGACGTTGTTAAAGTTGAGGCCAACCGGGGCCATTCCACCGCGAGGAACGTAGCCATTGGCATTGGCATTGGCGTAGGCGCCTTTATCGCAATAGTATTTATTACGATTGCCCACCTCGACTGAGCTTTGCCTGACGCCGACTTGTCGCCCGGGTTCGGGGTTGCGTTACTATAGTTCCCCGAATGGATCCGGACATTCTCAAATTTGGACTGGCCGCTTTTGCCACCCTGCTGGTCGTAGTCGATCCGCCTGGCGTCGTGCCGATGTTTGTGGCCCTAACGAAAGGCGAAACACCGGCGCGCCGACGGTCGATCTTAGTTCGCGCCGTTCTCATCGCTTTCGGCGCCGCGCTCTTCTTCCTGGTTGCCGGACGCGCAGTGCTGTCGTACCTGGGCGTGACGGTCCACGCTTTTTCTATCAGTGGCGGCATACTTCTCTTCGTAGCCGCAATGCCGATGTTGTTTGGCCAGCGCGGCGGTTTGCAGTCGCCGGAGTCGACAGAACCATCGGCAGGTCACGACATCGCAGTCTTCCCGCTCGCAATGCCTTTGTTATCGGGTCCGGGTACGATTGCCACGATTCTGCTGCTCACGTCGCAAGCCGGCGGTAGCATGCAAAAATTGGCGGCCATCGGAACCGCTATTGCCGCCGTCTTCCTGACTGCGTTCGTCACGCTATACCTGGGCGCGCGCCTGATTAGATTAGTGGGCGAAGGTGGCGTCGATATCGCCACCCGCGTGATGGGCATCGTCCTCGCAGCCCTCGCCGTTCAATACGTGCTCAACGGAGTTACCGGCTACTACCACCTGCTGCTCGGCCGCTGAACTCCTCTGCTCCTCCATTTGGAGTGCGGTGACCTGTCACCGCTTTGGTCATCTGCGACCTGTCGCAGCCGTCGTATCCTGACTTTCACGTCGCAGCAAAACTCTTTTTCCCAGCGCCAACGGCGCTGAGAATTTGTACTCAAAACACTGAACTGCGGGAGTCCTATCAGTCGTCCGCTACTCGGACCGACTGAGGTCAGCCAAAAGCTTCTGCACGCTCGCCAGCCATCCATCAAGATCGAAGTTCTGCGGATCGTCATGCGCATCGGGTATGCCCGCATCTACGGCCGCATGAAACGCCGGCAACAGCCACCGACCGCGCCGCACACTTGCCGCCACATACAAAAGCGCCAGTCGATCGAGTTGTTTGGCAGTAAACCCAGGCTCCGGTGCAAACGCGTCGTTCGTGGCTCCACCATTCGGATCGCGACGGCGCGGTTGAATTAGTTCCACATGAACGAACAACCCCTTTCGCATCGGGTTCCTTCTTTCATACTTGGTCGCTCCAACCGTCACGTCGAAGTTTGACGCGGTCGCCGACTCTCCGAGCCTGTTGACGTAAACGTGCGTGACCTTCACCTGCGCCCAACGAATCAGGTTGTTCCCGCGGTAGTCTGCCTCATTAATGTTTGCCGGAAATGGATCGTCCTTCAGATACGGTGAACTCGTGTCGTGAATTACGAAATAGCGCGCCGTGGGAATTGGCGTCGTCAGCGGTCCGCCAATACTTTCATCGCTAATCTCATGCGCGTCCAGATAACGTTGCAGCGTTTTCGCTTTTACTTTGACACGCTTCCCGATGAGCTTGTCGAGAGGGACAGGTAGAGTGTCTGGCTCGGGTCCAAGGTTCCCGTAAATCGTAACCGGTCGCAGCAAGCATCTTGCGAGTTGGTCCACATCCCGCGAATCAAAAGGACAAGGTGTCTGAGCCGTGGTGGAGACAGCGAAAATGAGGGTGGCGAGAATGCTTAGCGCGAGGCCACGTCCCCGTTGGAAACGTGCAGGTACGATCTTTAAATTTGAGGCTGGCGGTGTAAACTGCACCCGGAGAGAATATATGAGCGACTCAATACTTGCACATTTTGACGGCGAGCGAATTCTGCTCGATGAGCCGGTCGAGCTGGAACCCAATACCAAGCTCCTCATCCAGGTGCTCCCAAAAAATGATGATGAACGGGAGCAATGGCTCACCTTATCCAAGAGCAGGTTTGCAGATGCGTTCGCCAATGGTGAGGATGAGTATCCGCTTAATTTAGTCAAAGAAACAAACCTTGAATATGAAGGCAGTTGACCTGATCCTCACGCCGGTCTCTCAGAAAACGCTATTAACGATCCCGCTCGGCGTCACGCAGCAAGAGTGATTGGATAATCGACTCCGAAACTCGAAAATTAGTTCTACGCAAACGTTCAAGCGCCGCCGGAAGCTCGATAAGTTTACGTTCCGCTGCGTCTCGAAGAACGCCCAGAATTCCGATCACAGACAATCCCAGTCGCCTTGCCTCTTTGCGGCCTCGCTCTTCATCAATAATTATGGCTGCCACCTGAAGCTCTTGCGCGAGGGAGATTGCTTGTCGCTCCCCAACACCGAGCATCGACAACGAATCGTCTGCTTGCAGTCTCGCTTGTCTGATGTCTAACCAACGTGGGCGCGCGGCAATCCATTCCTTAACAACTTGCGGAGTGCTATCACGTTGAAGCTCTGCCAGAACCCCCTCCGGGATCACTACACGGCCGTATAGTGCCGGCAACACATCGATGCATTCGATCAGAATTAGATAGTTAAGCGGAGAGGTATCTGAGATGACAATCATTCGGCCCGGTGTTGTGAGCTCACGCGGCGGCTGGTGGCTAGGTCTTCTTCCAAAGCCACCTCGGTGTAATCCAAATAGACTCCATGGCCCTTGAGGAATCCATCAACTTCCATCGGGGTTTCAAATCCGAGGATCTCTTGTACTTGATAGGCTGAGAGCTGCCCAGACTTGTATCCTTCCAGAGCATACGCCTCCAGTACGTTGCGCGGCAGATCGCCACCATTGCGTTGAATCTGTGCCGCCACCTCGTCCGGGATTTGAATTCTGACTTCCATATTCGAGCCTCAAACTGGCCTCATCATAGCCGGTCGGTCTCGGAGCGAGCAATGCCCCGACTACCCCGGAGCCTTTGGTTCCGATGCAAAGAATGGCGCTATCGCCGTCTTATTCCATCTCGATTGATCGCTCACGATCCACTCTTTGATCGGGTATACTTCGCCACAAGAAACATAAGAATGTCTCAAGCACTGCCACTTCCACCCCCAGGCTTTGACGCTCTTTCGATCGACGAACAGATCGATTATCTCCAATCCTTGTGGGATCACATCGCGGCTCGTCCCGAAGATGTTCCGGTGCCGGAGTGGCATCGAGAGATACTGGCCGAACGATTAGCGGCGCATCGTGCGGATGACGGAAACGGTAGAGAGTGGGATGAATTTGAAAAGGAACTTAGGACAAACTTGACCGAGCCCACAGAATAATGAAGCGCCGCACCTTTGTCAGCCCGGAGGCGCAGACCGAAAGGAGCATAGCAATGAGTCAGGTGATAGATGCAGTTTTTAGTGATGGCAGCTTTAAGCCTCTGAACGGTGCTCGTATACCCCTGGCCGAGGGCCAACTCGTCAGGCTGACCATCGAAACACCGCCAGTCTCAGATAAAAATTTGGTGGACTTAGCCGGTCAGGTTTACGAAGGTCTATCTGACGAGCAGCTCCATGAAATCGAGACCATATCAATGGATCGGAGTAACTTCTTCGACAACGGATCGCACTCTTGACTCTTCCGCAACGTTCTTATCGACACCGACATCCTTTCGCTGCTCATGCGAAAGAATCCCACCGTGGCTGCCAACGCCAGGCTCTATCTCACCGAACACGACCGCTTCTCAATTTCTGTCATAACCAGATACGAGATTCTTCGCGGGCCCAAGTTTCCTTTTGTTTATTCGATAAGAATCGCAAGGAAATCACTGCCGCTCCATGCGCGTTCAAAGACAAGCAAGCTCGTCATGAATGGTCCCAACAAGGGATCGAGCACGCTAACACCCCGACTGCTGACCGAAACAACTACTTGCGCGTGCTGTCCGAGGTGGCCATAAGCATGCAGATCGACGCCGACAATCGGGAAAACTCCAGCTCGCAGCTCATCGCGCAAATCATGAAGACGCAACCCAAAATCTTCTCGCGAATGAATGAAGCCCAAAGCGCGTGCTGCCGCAACGACCGACGACGACGACACTGAACGCTCAGGGCTCCAAGCGCACAATTCACGCAATCGCTTCTCTGACAGTTGAACGTCGTGGGCGGCCAGCACCATCCTCAGACAGGCTGGCAGGCAGGAGCTATCCCTTTCTTGTGCGTAGAAAGGCGGTCTTGATCGCGGCATGGTGGCGTTTTCTTAACTGGTCGGCGGCAGCGTACATTTCTTCCGCGTCGGTATGCTTTGTGATTTGGCAGTTGTAGGCCTGAACAGTAGCCTCACCAACCTCTCCCGCGATAAAACCCGGCGTGACCATCAAGATCGGCACTCGCCAGGTTTGTTTGAGCACATCCAATTCCGCTTCTCCCGCACAAAACTGGCTCCCGACTTGTGAAAGCAGAAAGCGGTTTACACACGCGCGCACTTGCGCACCGGAAACTTGTGCATCACTGGCCAAAGCCAGGTTTCTGGATTGCCTACTCATGGCTTGAAGCATATGCCGCCAAATAAGGATCGTCAATTGTTCGCCCGTATAGTGCCGGCAACACATCGATGCATTCGATCAGAATTAAATAGTTAAACGGAGAGGTATCTGATATGACAATCATTCGGGCCGGTATTGGGAGATCACGCGGCAGCTGGTGGCAAGGGCAAGCCCTTCCGCACATCAGGCGGCGTAGCCGTTTACACCAACGGCGTTACGGAACTTTGCCCAGGGTTGCGCGTTGCGCGCTACACTGGGATCACCCAATCCCAAGAAATCTTTGAACCCTGAAAGAGTTTGTCGGGAAAGGATCGTCTGCAATTCAGGTGTATAGAGTACAAGCTTTAGCTAGCCGGTTCGTTACGCGCGAGCTTGAGTGTACCGCGACGCCGCAACCTAAAGGTTGTACTCTATGCGCCTGTATGTCTCGGTAATCGCGATTTTCCCGACAGACTCTGAAAGGGTGCCATAACACCCGCCCCAAGATCATGCTCACTGTGAGATACCGCGTGATCTATTAAACCCCTTCAGGGTAGGAACTGTGTGACGAGGGTTCTTATGTTGGCGATCCGAACCAGGCGTGCTACGCCGGCTAAGTTATTAACGCCTTTGGCGTACGCCTGCCGGCCCAACTCCCGCAAGGCTGCGCCGCCAGATGTGCGGTGGCGGCTCTGCCCCACCGAACTAGTTTGTGATCTGAATTTCGGGGCTGCGCCCGATCCGAAGGGCGCAGCCCTGTATTGAGTGAGTGTCCGCGCGCGTCAATTTGACGCCGACGATCTCGCTTTTATCAGCGGATTCACTGCGATTCACTAAACTTGTAACCAACACCCCAAACAGTCAAGACGAACCGGGGTTCCTCTGGATTCTCCTCGATCTTATTTCTCAGACGATTAATGTGTGAATCAATCATGCGGGCATCACCAGCGTAGGAGTCTTTCCGAATTGTCTTCACAAGGTCATTGCGCGTAAAAACCCGACCAGGATTCGAAGCGAGGAGGTACAGAAGATCGAACTCCGTGCGGGTCAATTCTACAAGAGCATCACCGACGCGTACCTCGTGTCTCGTGCGATCAATTCGTAGGATTCCGCTAACGAGTAAGCCTTCGCTGAGCCTCTCTGGTGATGGAGAGTCACCCACTTGATTGATCACGACCGTCTCCGCTTCTTCCCGTTGGCGCTGATCTTTGGCGGACTCCCCACTGTCCGTAGCCGCCGCTGCAGAAAGAATCTTCAGCATCTCAGTGGCACTGGATGGTCTTTGTCTGCGGCTGATCGCCATTGACTGATGAATAGCGCGAGCTACGCCAGCCGAGGTGTTCGAATTCAGCGCCTCAATCGGAGGTAATGGATCAGGTCGTTCATCTTCGATGGCATTGAATCGTGTCGGCGCGGCGATGGGTGGAACCCCGGTCAACAACTGGTAAAGGGTTGCGCCCAAGCTGTAGAGATCGCTGCGCGGGTCTGTACCGTCACCGTGAATCTGTTCAAGCGAAGCGTAAACTGCCGTGAAGCCGCGGACACTACGATTGGTCACAAGTGTCGGCATCTGCCCTGCAGAACCCTTTGCCAAACCGAAATCGATAAGGAAGATCTCACCTTGTTTGGTAAGCTTTAGATTCGATGGTTTGATGTCGCGGTGAAGAATGGGCGGCTTTTGCCCGTGCAAGTATTCCAAGACTCTCAATAATTCGTCGGCCCAGCGCAGTACTTCTGACTCAGGGAACGGACCGCCACGTATCTCCAGCAGTTCCGCGAGATCGTGGCCCGGAATGAATTCCATAACCAGATAGTCTCGGCCAGCCTCGCTGAAGTAGTCCATTACCTTCGGCATGGCTGGGTGACGGAGATTACCAAGCAGCGACGCTTCACGCTCGAACGCACGCCGGCCTTCGTCATTATTTCCGGCAATCGTCTCTTTAAGGGCAACAATGCAGTTCAGACGCTGATCTAGCGCTTCATAAACCACGCCCATGCCGCCATGTCCAAGTTCGCGCAGCACCCGGTAACGGTTTTGTAGAATTGTGCTTGGAGGTAGCATTTGAGTTGTTTTCAGGAGAACATTCTACTTCACATCTGTAACAAGGCGTAAGAATATCCTTAACAAGAATAAAGCCGTCGCGGTACTCGCGACGGCCAAGTTGCCTTTGAAAGGTTTCTTTGTAAATGCTTTAAAACCTCAGATAACGCCCTTCCTTTACGGTTGGGGTGTAGCCGCCGCGCAAACTAACCGTTTGCGTTACATCGACTACTTACACTTCGAGTAGCCACAATCCCGGCAGAAGTCGCAGCCGCTGGCGTGTTCGAGTTGGCCGTGGCATTCGGGGCAGATGCCGATCATTGTCGACATGATTGCGCCGGTAACCCCGGTGAGACCGGGCATGGTCGACGCGTTAGCGACTGAACCTGTGCCCGCGCCCGAAGAGCTGGCGGAAGATCCGCCAATGCCAGATGTGGCGGCGGAACCGGTGGCGCCGCTCAGCGGTGTGTAGGGACTGCCCTGTTGCTGCTTCGCAACTGCACGCGCGGAATCGGGGAGGTTCTGCACGCGGCGGTTGGTGATCATGATGCACTCAGCAACGGCTTGCTCGGGTGAAGTCAGGAGACGTTCGTTGAACCAAACAGCGTGGGTGCCGGTTACCTTGTTGAGACTGTAAGCAACTTCGGCAGCATCGAACCCACCGCGCAGCATCTTCGAGGCCAGCAGGCCCACTCCGCCCGAGATTGGGCCGGTGGCAAACACTTCCTGAATCATCTTGCCATCGTGATTGACGGTCACGTAGAGGTTCTGGCCGTCAAACGGAATCTGCCAGGTGGCGCCGCGCAGTTCGCGTGGACGCTCGATGCGTATCGCCGCTAACTTCGCTTCAGCATCGGCTTGTTCCCTGATAGTCGCTCCCGCCTCCGCTCGAGCCAACCCTTCCTTTTCAGGATCTGCTACTACATTCACCGGGACGTCCATGGGAATAATATGAGCCGCGTCCGCATGAGTTGCAGGCGGTTCATCGCAAACTTCAATCTGCGCTTCCGGATTACACGCAACCTCGCCCTTGTCTTCAGCCTTCATCGACGTCAGCACCTGGTTGTCGCGTGAGCCGTCGCGGTAGTAACTGACAGCCTTGCAACCAAGCTGGCGACCCAGTCGGTAAAGATTATCGACTGACTCAAGTGTGTCATTGACCGCACCGTTGCAGGTCTTCGACACGCTGTTATCGACATTCCGTTGGGCTGCGGCCAGCACGTGCACGTGCTGTTCGGCGCTGATGTTCATGGCCGAAATGAAATACTGCGGCAGCTCGATTTCGTGTTCACAAACATACTCCGAGGCGCTGTCGATCGATTCCAGGTCAGTTTGCTCCACGTCGATTCCCAAAGCCTGCGCCGCCAGCGTGTGAACATAGGTGCGCGTGCCGAGCGTATCCCGGCGTACATAGGCCCAGGAGAAATTCGGCTCGATGCCTGAAGATGTTTCCGCTACGAGGGATATCGTGCCGGTCGGTGCGATCGTCGTCACTTCATAGTTGCGCGGAGTCAGCGGCACATCACGGGAGACGCCAATCTGGTTGTAAAGGAAGTTTTCGTAGGCTTCGCGGTTCGGTTCAAACTCGGGGAACGTTCCCTTCTCGGCGCCAATCGCAATGCTGGCGTTCCAGGCCTCACGTCGGACAAAACCCATCATCTCGTCCATCAGATCGATTGACGCAGCCGAGCCGTAGGTCACTTTCAAACTCAGGCAAAGATCCGCAAAGCCCATGATCCCAAGGCCAACGGGACGCGTGCGGGTGACGACATCGTTTATTTCCGGCAGTGGCCAGGCACAGGTATCGATCACGTTGTCGAGGAAGCGCGTGCACAGATGCGTGACCTCGCGCAGACGGTCCCAGTCAACGCGTTTCTCAGCGTCGTAAAACTTGTTCAGGTCGATTGAGCCGAGATTGCACGAGTTTGAGAAGTGGAGAAACTGTTCGCCGCAAGGATTACACGAGTAGATCGGCCCCATCGAATTCATCATGTGGTTATGACGATTCACTTCATCGATGAACGCGATTCCCGGCTCGGCATACTTGTGCGCGCTGGCAACGATTCGGTTCCAGATGTCTGGCGCGTAAACCATGCCGGGGCGCGGCGGCTCTTCCATGGTGCAGTTGGCGAGATCGGCCGTCGCAAATGATTGCTTATCGGGAAAGGCTACGGTTGAGCCATCTGGGCGGCGATAGACTACATAGTCAGCGTCGCGAACTGGATCGTAGACCGGGTCTGTCCACGACTCGCCATCAAACTCGAGCTGGAACCATTCGTTGTCATCCACGGCTTTCAAAAACTTGTCGGTAACGTTGACCGAGATATTGAAGTTGGTCAGCGAGTGCTGATCGTTTTTCGCGTGGATGAACCGCAGCACGTCGGGATGCGTCACCCGCATCATGCCCATGTTGGCGCCGCGCCGTACACCACCCTGCTTCACCACGTCAGTCACCTGATTGACGATGTTCATGAACGACACGGGACCCGACGCCACTCCACGAGTAGAACCAACCAGCGCGCCGTGGGGTCTCAGAAATTCGTAGGTCATGCCGGTGCCGCCGCCGGTTTGATGAATGGTTGCTGCAGCCTTGGCGTGCTCCATGATTCCCGTTATGGAATCCGGCACATCGAGGACGAAGCAGGCTGCCAGTTGGCCATTGGTCTTGCCGGCATTTACGAGACAAGGCGTATTGGGCACAAATTCGCGCGCCAACATCACTTCGGTCATGGCGTCAAAAAACAGGTCACGTTTCTTAGCATCCTTTTCGGCAGCTGAAACATGACCCACGACGCGGCGACCGATATCGGGCCACTCCTCAAGCGCTCGACCTTTGGCATCCTTTAACGAATAGCGCTTGCTGATTACCCGTTTGGCATTCAGGCCGAGCGGTTGGGTCTTGCGCCGCGCGGGCGTCGTGGGAGCCGGTGTTTCAGTGACCGTGTTTGAAGATACTTCGGCGGCGGGGGTCTGTTTGCCAATTGCTGCGCTCATCTTATATGCCTTTCTCGTGGCTCTGGGGCGCCCTGGGCTGACGTCTCCACGAGTCAAATCTGAGAGTTTGGGAGACGGTTCTGCGCTCTACATTATAGTAGACAAGCCATCTCTTATCATGTGTAGCGGAAACTTCGGTTAGCTTTTTTCGAGCCGAAAAACCTATATGGACAGCAGTTCATGGGGCCTGCCGCTGCTCCAAGTAAACCCGCGTCATCTCAAGCGGAGCGCAATATACTCCTTTGAAACCTCGATGTCAATATGTTGTGGTCATCTTTTTTTTCAATGCATTATAGTGTGTTAATTGAGACTCCACCTTAACTTCTAAACTACTGATATTCGGTCGCTTCAACCGGTTTGTACGACACGAAAAAGCTTCGAGTCTGAGGAACGGCGCGAAAGAATTATTAATCCGCACCCGTTAAGAAAGCAGACTTGTCTGCCCGCAGCGGGGACACAAGTGTCCTTTCTAAACGGACAGCATTATTTCTAAACGGACGGTATTCCTGTTCTGAACGGACGCTATTAATTTGTTTAAGCGGAGACGATTATTAGAAAGGAAAACGATCGTGGCGAGTCGCGTTATTTGGAGCTATTGGAGAGAAGTAGTTCGTAGTTGCCGATGCCGCGATTGTGGCTGTCGAGGGCAGCAAAGGTGTCGGAGGTTTCTTCCAACATCTCTTTGGTCATGGCAATCGAATCGCTAAGCTGTTCGAAGTCCAAAGCAGAAACCCGCTCCGGAGTCGGCAAGGTTACAACCTGATCGTTGACCAGCCCAAAGAAGTTTTCAATTGATTGCAGCTGACCTTCAACCAGTTTTACCGAGCGCTCAATATCCTGGAAGGCGGCGACTCGGCGTTTGAGGATCTCGACATTGGACTGCTGAATCCGTCGCTCGCGATCGTCTTTGGAATACTCAACGGAGCGCTCAGCCTGCACTAGCTGGTTTTGCACAGCCTGGCGGTTGATTGATCGGAGGTGATGTTTTCGCCGACGGTAAACGTCAAGCAGATCGACAAAGTCTTCCCAGCGTTGATCGAGGCTCTGAATGTTGGAGGGGATCTGTTTGGCGTTCGTAAACTTCTTGTAGTTTGAATAGATCTGGTTTTTCATCCAGCGCAGATATTCAACCGCCTCGCGCTCCCGGGGATCAAACTGCTTGATGGCCGCCTCGCGCTGCTGGTCGCGAAGCTTCAGCAGGCGCGCCTTCTCCCGGCGGTCAACAAGGCGACGATACATTGAGCTGGCTGGCACGGTAACTAAGTAAACTGTTTCTGCGGCCAGGGCCGCACCGAGAACGGTCACGTCTTGAAAGTAAGCCGCCCCAATACCAAAAGTGGCCAGTCCCCAAAAATTTAAGGGTTCCTTGAACGCCTCTTTCAGGTATCTGAGATCAATCTTAGGGAACTCGGCCATAAACTAGCACCCTACGCGGGCTGCCCGCGCGGGGATCCCGCCCCTTGAAAAACTGAGAATACCAAACATATGCAGTCTACACACGAGAGCCAGTCTCAATTGGTGCGACGTCCGTTATTAACGACTTTCTCGTTCTGCTCGCTACCGCTCGACTCACCCTTGGCTGGCAACGCCTGAGTTACACCAGAGCCCGCTGGTAATAGTCCCATTTCTTGTTTGTACGACAGCAGCTTGTCCTGAAGTTGCATATCCATCGCTTCACGTTCGATGTCCTGCATCTGGTTGTCTACTGATGCAGAGCCCAGCTGCAACTTTGCCTCGGCGGCGGCGGCGCGGCGATCAATTTTGTCGCGCATCTCGTCAAACGTGGAAGCGTCATCCCCAATCTGGAACGACTCCATTGTTTGGGCGAGTTGCTCCTGCAGCCTTGCCTGCTTCGACTGATTGATCAGTTGCATTGCCTCGGCCGTACGCCGCTGCATCTGCAACACGTAATTGTCACGCGCCTTAAGCGCCTGCTTGGATGCCAGGGTGGCGTGTTCAAGCTGCTGCGAGGTCTTTTGCAAGTCCACCTGGGCCTGCTGGAGTTGACCGATGTAGGCGGTGGCAATGTCGTCGCGACTCAGCTTAACCGAAGCACGAATCTTCGAGTCGAGATCAATCACCTGCGCCTCAAGGCGTTCTTTGCTTTTTGCCAGCAGCTTTTCAGTAGCCATCACCTGGGCGACGGAGTTATTCAGTTCCGGCACCCGGTCGCGCATGTCTCTGATGGTTTGCTGCAGTATGAGTTCGGGGTTCTCCGTCGTCTCGATAATTCCACCAAACATTGCGCGTATCGAGCGACTAAGTCGGCTAAAGAGTCCCATTTGCCTCAATCCTCCGCGAATCGGATGTTAGATCGTGTTCTGCGAGAACGTCTTTCGTTACTTCTGTCCGCCCGCATGTGTTTGTACGATTAATAACTTCGAAGGGTTCAAAATACGACGGCCCAAGTTGAATCGGAGTATAGCAGTAGAGCGCGCTGCCTTCCAGAACCGGGCGGACTCCTTCAATTTCGAGTTCCGCATATGAGCGCGCCTACTCATAAAAGGCCCCAAGCCAGGATCCTAAAATTCGGCTACCTGCTTTTCAGGCCTCCTTGAACTGCCCAATATCCCGCCGAAACTGCATTCCTTCCCACGTGATGGGTTCAATAGCTCGGTAACAATTCTCGAGCGCCTGCGGCAATGTCGCGCCAAGGGCGGTTATCCCAAGTACGCGTCCACCCGAAGTTACCAGAGGCCCCCCGTCGGATCTCGCGGTGCCGGCATGAAACACCTGTAAATCTTCGCGGATGCTGACCAGGCGGTCGAGGCCGTTGACCGCAAGGCCGGTTCTGTACGCACCCGGATAACCCTCGCTGGCCAATACCACACATGCTGAGGATTGATCGTTCCATTCGACATCGATATTTCGCAAATTCCCATCAACCAGCGACTGGAATACGTCGAAGAGGTCAGACTCTAGCCTCATGAGAATGGCTTGCGTTTCCGGATCACCGAAACGCACATTGTATTCGAGTACTTTAGGGCCCGCCGCAGTCAGCATCAACCCGATGAAGAGGATACCGCGGAAGGGAAAGCCTTCCTGAGCGGCACCGTTGAGCGTTGGCTCGACCACCTCAGTCACAATCTGCCTGAGGGTTTCATTATCGAGCACGGAGACATCGGTAATCGCACCCATTCCGCCGGTGTTCGGCCCAGTATCATTCTCGCCGATGCGCTTATGGTCGCGCGCCGCAGGCATAATCACGTAATCCCGACCATCGGAGAACAATAGGACCGATACTTCCCTTCCCTGTAGTGCTTCCTCCAGCAAAATCTGGCTCACAGCGTCTGGTGACACCAACGCACCGCTGGTTAACTCCTTGACCGCTTCCTCAGCAGCAACTCGCGAAGGTGCGACAATCACGCCTTTGCCGGCGGCGAGGCCATCAGCCTTAACAACTACTGCGGCCTCCGAGGAACCGAATCTTCCAGCTCGCAACGCTGCGACTGCTTCAGAGGCTGAACCCACTATGCAGTAGTCCGCCGTTGGTATTTGGTGACGGCGCATGAAATCTTTGGCGAAAGCCTTGCTCGATTCCAAGCGAGAAGCTTCACGTGTAGGACCCAGGATCCTTAATCCACTGCGTTCGAACCTATCAACGATCCCCTCGGCCAGGGGTCCTTCCGGACCAACAATCGTGAGGTCGATCTTTTTGGTGCGAGCAAACTCAATCAGCGAAGAGTGGTCCGAGGGAGGTATAGGAACACACTCGGCGAGCTGTGAAGTTCCGCCATTGCCGGGCGCACAATAAAGTTCCAGCGGTACTTTGGAAGTCCGTTTTAAGGCCCAGAGAATTGCGTGCTCGCGACCTCCGGACCCGATTACCAATGCTCTCATCGTCACGACTGCTCCTCAACCTCGGGCATTCGGCAAATTCGCTCTTAGCATAAGCGGGTTTTTCCCTTGACACAATTTCGCCATAGTTATACTTTTTCTGCATCCGCTTCACCTGTTCGAGGGCAGCACCGACGCTCACCCCGATTCTCGCCAGGAAAAACGGCGGCTCCTTATTTAAGACACCGGCAGTACCGCTTTCGAGTGGCCCCGCCATTCACCAGCACATCGTTCGACCCAGGGAGAGTGGACCATGTCAGAAGGGGAAGTAATCGGTGAGTTAGAGATTAACCTCGAGCCCGAGCATCCAGAGCATCCAGATCGCGCGATCAAATGCGTTGACTGTAATGAGAATTTCATCTGGACATCCGGAGAACAAGCATTCTTCCATGACAAGGGACTGAAGAACGAACCAAAGCGTTGTAAGCCTTGCAAGCAGGCGAAGAATGAAAGACTGGCGGCCATCACCGCGGCGCAAACCTCCGGAGTGAAGCAACGTATCGAGGTGTCAGTGCAATGCGCACAATGCGGACAGCAGACGACGGTCCCGTTTTATCCCTCACAGGGCCGCCCGGTTTACTGTCGCTCATGCTTCCTTGCTGGTCGCACCGCTCAAACAAATAGTTCCGCCAGCGCCTGAACAGCGGCAGCTCCAAAAATGCGTTGCCCTCAATCTGGCCGCGCAGCACAATCAATCCGCCTGGTCCCTCGCCAACACAGCATAGATTTTTCTCGATGGTCACCCATCAACCACCGACGTGAACAATGGGGCGCCTGTTTGGATCCTTTTCCGCCTGCCTTAGCACCTCGTGAGTAACGGGCGCGGTATCGCCCTCGCCAAAGGCTATGTACTTAAGGAGGTACGACAGCGGGTTACCCTCGCTCCAGCCAAAGTAGACGTGAGGGAGTTTACCGCTTTCATCGCGCAGGAACAGCAGGAACGCTGCAATGGCGTTGGGCACTGCGGGTGAGACAGCCCGCAAAATACGGTATCCATCAACTTTTTCACCATAGATTTGCAGCACCCCTGAAAACTCCGAGGCATCGCCGGGAGTTACTTCGAAGAAAAGGATCTGCTCCTCGGCGGGAATGTGATTGTCAGTCCGCTTTTCCCTTTCTTTGATTTGATATTCAAGCACATCACCTGTGTCTCGCCGATTGGCTACGATGCGAACCGTCCCTACTGAAGCCTTTCGCACAAACTCCCGCGCAAGGTCGTCAAGCTCAACCCGTTCAACTCTCAGCTCGGTCGAACGCCAAACGCGAGAAACAAGCGATGCCGCGACGATCGCCCCAATGAAAAAAGAGGCGATCTTAATTCCCTCGGGCCGCTCATGAATGTTCTGGATTGTAGTGTAAATAAAAACCAGTGCGATAATCAGAAACGGAATCCAGGTTTGACCGCGCTTGCGCATTGCCAGGGTCACGGCGATCGCGGCCGAACTCATTAAGACCAGGACGCCGGTAGCATAGGCACCGCCCTGCGCGTCGACGTCAGCGTTGAAAATCACGGTTACGGCTAAAGCAATGACGGTAAAGACAAGCGCGAGAGGGCGAGTGGCTCGCGCCCATTGAGGCGCCATCCCGTAGCGCGGTAGATAACGCGGGACGATATTGAGTAGACCCGCAAGGGCAGAGGCTCCAGCAAACCACAGAATAGCAATCGTGCTAAGATCGTAAACCGTCCCAAATATGTCGCCCAAAAAGTGATGAGCAAGATAAGCAATAGCCCGACCGTTGGCCTCACCGCCCTCCTCAAATTTCTCAGCTGGGATTAGCGTCGAGGTAACGACGCTGCTGGTAATCAGCATCACGCTCATTATCACAGCGGCAGTGCGCAAAAGTTTCCGCGTATTTCTAACTCTGCCTTCGATGAGCCGGCTGGTCCGTGGTTGGGCCGGCGCTCCCGTTCGGGTGGAATGGATATCTTCCCAATCGTCTTCACTCAAGTCTTCGTCACCGCGAACCAGCGGCATCACTGCCACGCCGGTTTCAAACCCAGACAGGCCGAGTGCCAGCTTTGGGAAGAGCATCAGCGAGACCGCGACAATAAGCCAGGCGCTACCATGAACCCGAGGATGCTGAAAGAGAGCCTGTTTCCATTCGGGGAAATGGTGAGGGTGTGTAACCAGCTCGTATAAACCAAAGCCTATGACCACAAGGTTTAGAGCTAAGTAAATCCCAACCAGAATGACGGCTATGCCGATTGCTTCCTTAAATCCGCGCAGAAAAACCCCACCCAGCAGGGCAACCAGGACGAGGGTAACTCCGACCTGATGTTTCAACAGCTCAGGAGTAAATGGGTTCTCGATGATGTGGGCGGTAGCATCCGCAGCCGAGAGAGTAATAGTGATTATGAAATCCGTGGCCACGAATCCGAGCAGGACCAGTACGAAAAGCTTACCTTTCCAGCGTGGCAGCAGATGCTCCAGCATGGAGATGGAGCCTTCGCCGTGAGGGCTTTCTGCCGCCACCCGATTGTAAATAGGTAATGCGCCGAAGAGTGTAAGCAGAACGAGAATGAGGGTAGCGACTGGTGAAAGCGCGCCGGCCGCCAGGAAAGCTATTCCAGGTTGATAACCGAGCGTCGAAAAGTAATCGACGCCAGTGAGACACATCACCTGCCACCAGGGGTGTTGTCGGTGAGGAGAGCCGTCGGGAGAGTCCTTCTCTCTTTCGCCTCTGTACAGCCAGAGCTTGAATCTTCGGCGAGCGGATTTACTAGTGAAGCGCTTAGGCATTGCTTGCCAGTTTACCTACGCCAGTTGGTAGCTCTGAGTCGTGGACTAGAGTCATGGTCTTCACACCGATGGGGATCCCAAACAACGAAAGGCGCGGAGCACATGTGCTCCCACGCCTAAATGAGATCGCGGCACTGCCCTTCCGGTTGGCCTA
This sequence comes from Pyrinomonadaceae bacterium, assembly GCA_031396065.1. Lineage (GTDB taxonomy): Bacteria > Acidobacteriota > Blastocatellia > Pyrinomonadales > Pyrinomonadaceae > PSRF01. The sequence continues at coordinate 22,125 of JANNJZ010000429.1, forward strand.
CGAGGTTAGCTGACGGGCTTGAACTGGAAGTGTTCGACGCGAACGGCTTTCTTCACCCTTCGCGATTCGCCCCGTGTTCCAACTAAGCGGAGACTTTGGTTCCCCCGCGTTGCGCGTTCCGGCGCAACTTAGGCAGACATTAAATTTTCAACAAAGCGGATACTACTCCTCTAACATCTTCGAATCAACCGGAACTTGCGTATGGCATCCAGCGCGATCCTGGTTCTGTGAAAACTTCTGGTCTCAGCGCCAAAGGCGCGAAATCCAGAGTCTTCACACAATCGCTACTGCACGCAAGGCATATTCGCGAATAAAGTCGGACCCAAAAATAAAGCGGGCGGGGACCTCCCACAGTCCCCACCCTAAGGCCACGTGTCCTCACCCCACGCGACCACTTCGTTCACCGGGGAGGTGAACGCAGCCGGATTATGCAACAGTCCGATTAAACTTTCAACAGCTTACCTGGCTAAAGAATGTATTAGGAATCAGATGGAGACCGGAGAGAGATATTTTGTAACAGCGCGACCCACGAGCCGTGCCGTTTTGCCCGGCTGCCAGGACGATCATTTCGATCCGAAGGTAGAAATTATGCCGCTGCCGATGGCCGCTGAATCATTGACCGTGGAGTCGCTGGAAGGATTGTGGGAAGGCCCGAGGTCAGCCAGCGCGACCATGATCAGGAGCGCAGTTACTCCAAGCGTGGCGAGGATGTAAAGAAGCGCCGTCATCTCTCGATAGATCAAAACGATCGTCACGATGGCCAGCAATCCAGTCCAGAGGATCGTCATCAACTTTCTTCGTCGCTTGTCCGAAGCTACATTACTTGTACGTTGCATACTATGTGTTCAATCCTACTATTCGAGAAATTTGAGATGCAAAATTTTGCAAATCAGTCTGGTCGAGAAACTAACGGATTATCGTCGTCTTGGTGGTGGATGCGGGCCTACTAAATCCGGAAGTTATCACACCCGGCACGGTGCCGGTAACGATGCCCATTAATGTTGCGCCGAGTCTCTTCTTCGAGATTATCGACGCCTCAGGTACGTCGACCTGGTCGAAAGCTTGCAAATGCACATCAGGCTTCAGATTCTTCCTTATGGCCGCATAGTCTACCCGAATTACTTCCGGAGCCGGTGCTCCAGCTTTTAGCCGATAGATTTGTACGTCATTCGTCTTGGCTTCCTTGGTTGTTCCTCCGACCATAGCCAAAGCCCGACTCAGCATTAGATCGTCAGTCAGATAAATTGCCTGGGGCACAAGAACGCTACCCGTTACGTAAACCGGCTCCGCTTCAATCACGGTCACGTAGTCGCCGGGGCGAATGACGGGATTCGCTTGTGGCTTGCCGGCTCTTAAGTCAGCAATCTTGATTAGTTCCCTCGGCGCCTTGTCTTCGTCAAACGGTTTAGCCAGAGCTTCTTGACCGGGCTGCGGACACATCACAGGTTCCGTGTGCAAAATCTCGATTGTGCCGGTAGCACGTTCTGTAGTGCCTTCAGCGGTTGCGATCAGCTCGTTAAGTCTTACCGCTCGCTGCATCAGCGCTCGAGTCGGCTGCCTAACAGCGCCCGTAATTGTCGCGGGTGAGCGACTTTTCTTTTGGCTGATATGTACACTCACCTGCGGATTCTTAAGATACTTTGCAAAAGACTTGGCAATGTCTTTTTGGACTTCTTTCTCATTTCGGCACTTTGCGGGAATTGGTGCTTCCAAAAACGGCAAAGAGCTGATGTTCCCATCACTGTCGACCTCCACCACGGCATTGAGATCGGACTGGAAAAGAACGCGGACATCCAGGACATCGCCGGGCCCGAGAAGATAGTTCTTGATCCCCTGAGTGTCGACCGACAATGGTTCGGAAAACGAGGGGCTCGGCGCCTGGGGAGCGCCTTGCTGCTGCTGGGACCTAACAGCTAGAGGAGAAACTGAATTTACTAAAATTGCGACTAATGCCAAAGCTCTTTTCATAAAAACCTCAAAACCTACAGTTGACCGACCTCAGAAAGATGTTGCTGAGGTCGCAATCGATGCCTTTGCGTCCTCGAATTCCCCACCTAACGATCCTTAGTTCGGGAAACATCCGTATCTCGTTTTTGATTAGAACGACTGTGCGTCCGCGTTTTGCGGCTGGATTTGCCAGCCGTCAATGGAACCGCGAAACCCGTAAACAGCAAGTTGCAATGATTGCATAAAAGGTGACGAATTCCAACCATGCGAAGGAACCAGGGTGTAGGTTGATAGCCCTTTCTGATACTCGAACTACGGCATTTAGGACACTTTTGAGCGATCATTCTGGCGTCCTTTCGTTCTCAGTGAGAATCCTCGTTAACCGGCATTTCGTTTCTGTTTTTTCGGGTTTCACCCGAAGTCTGGCGAAGGGCACTACTCAGACGAGACTGCAACAACTCAATCTCGCGGCCGATCCGCTCGGCCCCTGAGATTCGCACATCTTCTTTTACGGTCTCGCGATTGAGGTAAAAGAGGGCGTCCTTATACCGCTCGATCGCCCGAAGATAATGACCTTTGAACGCAGACCGTTCTGCTAATTCCACCCAATGCGCCACTTTGACTGAGGCAATAAACTCACGAATCGCCACGCTTGATTCATTTAATTCCGTTTCATCGGGATAATATTTCTGGGCAGATTCAAGGCAATGAAGCGCGCGGTTGGCAGCTTCAATCTTATCGGACGTTCGGGACCGCTGTTGGGCTTCATAGGTTAGGGAGCGCGACGAATCTCGAGCCCAGGTTAACAAGTGGTGCTTCTGAATTGTCCTGATGCGATTCTGGCCAGTTCTAATGGCGATTCGTTTCTCCGCCGGAAGACTGTTGGACCGCAAGGTTTCGTCTGTGGTTGAGAGATAATCCTGGCAAAGCTGAAACACATCAAAGTGGGACTCCGGAATAGACGAGGAGTCTGCTTCTTCCGATTGCGAGTGAATCGTTCGCCAGGCAGCTGAAAGCACTGAAGTTGAATGAGATTTGCCGGTTGAGCTTTTCTTGACGCTACCCGCTCGGCTGTGACGATCTCCGCCCTGTTCCAGTAGATAACGCGTCCACGCCCGTCTCATTACAACCTCGCGGGCCGATAAAACAACCAGCAACACCACGCTGGCCGCCAGCCCCGCCGGAATCCATGGAGCTTCGTCGCCGCCACTAATAAGTATCCACCACAGGGCGAGGAACAGTGCTATGGCCGCCACCAGCGCACCTAATAGATAGCCAGCGCTGGAAGGCATCTTCGTTCGCGAGGAAGCACGCCTGTGCACTGATTCAGCATAGCTGTGCACGTGTGCACGCACTGACCTGGGAAAGTAATCGTTCGCGGAGTTGTTGCCCAATGCAGGTTCCCTCAGGATGTATTGCAAACGCGGCCAATACAGCTTGCCTTGGTAAGTATTAGCCGGAGGAGCACGATATTTCGCGCGTGCGTCAAAACGGTAAAAGCATCATAGTCTGCTTTTTACTCTAGTGCTGTCAATATATGATAGCTGCGAGTAATTCAAAAGCCGAGTCAGCATAAGGAAAATAGAATGGACAAAGAGTTTGCCAACAGGAATCTGCTAATAACCGGTGCTACATCAGGGATTGGTAGGGCGGTGGCTCGACGTTTTGCCGAGGCCGGGGCAAACATCGCAGCGGTGGGCAGAAACGAGACCGCGCTAAGCGAACTGACGGACGAGATTGAGAGCCTGGGTACGCAATCGGTAGCAATTCGCGCTGATCTATCAAGCGAAACGGAGGCCGAAAATGCAGTAGCGAAGGCCGTCGAACGCTTCGGCGGCATCGATGTCCTGGTAAACGCGGCGGGGCACATTTCCTCCGGAACAATTGAAACCACTGCACTGGAAGCGTGGGACGCTATGCTCAACATCAACCTTCGATCGGTCTTCATCCTTATGCAGAAAGCTCTGCCATCCATCATTCAGCGGCGAGGCAATATCGTCAATGTATCTAGCGTGACGGGCCTTCGGGCCTTTCCCGGCGTCCTGGCTTATTGTGTGTCGAAAGCTGGCCTCGACCAGTTAACTCGCTGCGCCTCGCTTGAGCTCGCGGCCAAAGGTGTGCGCGTCAATGCGGTTAATCCCGGGGTGGTGGTCACAGAAATACATAAACGTGGCGGCATGTCTGAGGAACAGTATGAAGCCTTTCTCGAACATTCCAAGGGAACGCACCCACTGGGCAGGGTTGGCACCGCCCAAGAGATCGCCGAACTCATTTTCTTTCTCGCGTCCGAACGCGCTTCCTGGATAACGGGAGCGACATATTCAGTTGATGGCGGTCGAGCTCAAACCTGCGCCCGTTGATTTTGATTATTCGCACGTTTAGAGGTTGGCATCGCCCACCGGTTACGTTTCGTTTAGAGGGGGGCATCGCCCACCGGGACGACGTGGAAGAGACCATTCAGATCAGCAACATCCGTTAATTATTTATCCGGCTCGTTTCGTCCAGGCCGCACCGGTGGGCGGTGCCCACCTCCAAACGAACGTTTGATAATTTAGACGAACGGTGTCTGCCACGTCGACCAGGGCGGGGAATAAGCTCTTGTCCCGGTCGCGGTGTTTTCGACCGCGAAACTCAAATTCAACTACGCCTCCAACCAAAAGCTAGCCCTCGAATTAGTTCTCTGTATATACTCAGCCGCTCCATCATGGTCCCATGGTCTTTGGAGCTCATAGTTCCGCATCGAACCTCGATAGGGAGTTAGGGCTATCATGATTAATGATCCACGGTTAGCAAATGCCGGTAATCGAAATTTTTCACCCCCGATGGCGGCGCCCCCGCGTCCCGCCGGCAGAAGCGCGATCAAAATTATCCTTGGGATAATAGCCGCTCTTGCTGCCCTTCTCCTGGGACTATTGGTCCTTTTATTAATCGGCGTGGAAACCGGTCCGGTGGCACTCCTGATTGGACTCGTTTCCGCGACCTTGCCGGTGCCTATTTATCTTGTCCTGGTTCTTTGGATCGATCGTTACGAAGCCGAGCCTTACTGGATGCTGGCAACAGCATTCTTCTGGGGTGCTCTGGTCGCCGTGTTTTTTGCTTTCGTGATTAATACGGCGGGGTCCGTTGCTGTGGTTGTGCTAACCAATGATATGCGGGCGGCCGAGACGTATGGCGCCGTTATCTCAGCTCCTATCGTGGAAGAGTGCGCGAAGGCTTTGATTCTTTTTATCTTTTTCTTCTGGAAGAAGGATGAGTTTGATGGCGTAATCGACGGAATTGTGTATGCCGCGATGGTGGGGCTTGGTTTCGCCATGACGGAAAACATTCAATACTACGGTCGGGCTGTAATGCAGTCCGGAGGCGAGGGCCTGACTCTGATTTTCATCCTTCGTGGGGCCGTCGCGCCTTTCTCGCATCCCATGTTCACCAGCCTTACAGGCATTGGCCTGGGTTTGGCCCGTCAATCACAAAACACATTCGTTAAGTTTATTGCGCCGGTCTTTGGCCTTTTAGCTGCGATTTCGATGCACGCCATCTGGAATGGATCCGCCGTTATCTTTGGCGGCGTGGGTTTCATCCTGATGTATAGCCTGATAATGGTCCCAGCCCTTTTCATCATCTTCGTGGTTATTGCCCTCGCCCTACGGCGAGAGGGCCAAATCGTTCGTGAGTTTCTCGTCCCGGACTTTCATGGTGGATTGCTCACCCAACAGGAGTACAACCAACTCGGCACTCTGCTTGGCCGAATGGGAGGCTCGTTTAACGCACTTTCTCGAGGCGGGTTCAGTGGCTGGCGAGCTTCCAGACAATTGAATCAGACGGCAAGCGAACTCGCTTTCCATCGTAGTCGGGTCGCCCGGGGCATTTCTTCCGCCGACGCGCACCTGCGTGAAGCGGCTTACCGTCAGGCCCTGGCGGACCTGCTGAAACAGCTCCGCAGTAGGTGAAGGCCGAGTCGGCTAACAAAGTTCGCCCATTTTTCGTGGGTTTGCCTTATACTAGCGCCATATCGCGAAGGTGATTCTGTCCCCCAACAAACAGTGAGAATCCAACTCCTACACAGCACCTTTGATAACCAGGGCCACGCAACCTCCGAACAACGTCTGACTTGTTTTCTCATCGACGAGTGCGTTGCTGTTGACGCCGGCAGCATCGCGCTGGCTACGACTGGCGAACAACGCGCGAAGGTGCGTGACATAATCATCACGCATCCGCACATGGATCACATCGCCAGTCTGCCAATCTTCATTGACGATCTCTTTCCTACGCTAACCAGCCCAGTCCGAGTCTATGCGACGCAGGAGGTAGTGGATCTGCTGGAGCGTGACATATTCAACTGGAATGTTTATCCGAGATTCTCCGAACTAAAAAACGAGTATGGACCGGTCATGAAGTATGTCCCGATTCCGACGGGCGAAGAGTTCAAGGTTGCACATTTAACTGTGACGGCTGTCCCCGTCAACCACATTGTCCCAACAGTAGGACTGATGGTTTCAGACGGACGGAAAACTGTGGCCCTTAGTTCTGATACGTACGAGACTGAGGCGTTTTGGAATATCGTCAATAGCGCGCCGAGCCTCGACGCTCTATTAATTGAGGCATCGTTCCCTGACTCGATGGCTAAGCTGGCTGAAGTCTCGCGCCATTTCACGCCCGCCTCCCTTCAGCGGGAACTCGGCAAACTGACCCACAAGGGCGTCGATATTCTTGCCGTACACCTAAAGCCGGCCTATCGCCAGGTTATTATTGATGAACTCAATGGATTGAATATCCCGGGTTTGGGTGTGATGGAACCCGGCAGAATCTACAACTGGTAGGCGGCCTAAACTAAAAAGTGATACTGACGATCTCCCCGCGGCGAACGTCGAACGAGACATCGTTGACGGCGACCAGGCCGCCGAAGCGTTTTTCGACGCCGCGCACCCGTAGAAATGGCTCGCTCACGGCCCCCTCCGGTGGCGCCAACGCTGCCGCAGACTGTCGATGGCGCCCGCCACGCCCCGCCGCATGAACAGTGCCGCCAGAAGCATCACGAAGCCCAGCAGAATCAGATGCACGCCCGGGCCCGAGCCGCCGAACACCGCCCGCAGATAACCTTCGAGCGGGATGATCAAAAACGCGCCCAGCACCGGACCCGTGATGGTGCCCATGCCGCCGATGAGCGCCAACAGGGCGAATTTCACTCCGATGTCCGGCAGCGAGAAGAGCGTCAGCGGATCGATGGTGCGCACATACATCGCAAAGAGCCCGCCGCCGATGGCGGTGAGCGCCGCGCTGAGCGCGGTCGCGCGGAGCTTGACGCCGGTGACCGAGATGCCAGAGGCGCGTGCCGCATCCTCATCCTCGCGTATGGCGAGCAGGTAATAGCCGAGCCGGCTGCGCATAAGAACGATGGAGATGCCAATCGCGATCGCCATGAAGACGAACATCAGCGCGGCATAGAGCCGCGGATCGGTGAAGATCATGTTCTCCACCGCCGCGCGGTAGGGCACTTGCAAGCCGCGCGGCCCCCCTGTCACCGATTCGAGGTAATTCGCCATGACCAACGCGACCTCGTTGAACGCGAGCGTTGCGATCGCGAAAAAGGATCCCTTGAGTCGAAAGGTGGGCAGGAAGATCAGTGGACCGATGACGGCGGACGCGATCGCGCCGGGCAGGAGGCCGATCCACGGCGAAATTCCCCAATCGATGAACAAGCGCGCCGTCGTGTACGCGCCGATCGCGAAGAACACGCCATGACCCAGAGAAAACTGACCGCCGAAGCCGGCGAGGATGTTCCAGGCAACCGCGAGTCCGGCAAACAGATACGTATAGGTGATGATGTTGAGCCAAAAGAAATTGCCCGACAGCAATACGAAGGGCAGCAGCGTCACGCCCAGACCTGCGAGATAGAGCACCGCGACCCGCCGCCAAGGCAGGATCCCGCCCGCCGGGTGCGTTGGCACCGCACTGTCCGCCGAGGAATTTTCAGCCTTCATCAGTGC